>NZ_JBWYIN010000009.1:0-161074 GCF_056779765.1 Acinetobacter sp. 24-47-62 | reverse complement strand
TGGAGTGAATGTTCGTCTTGTTTTCATTGAGCACCTCTTTGGTGAATACATTATCACCTAATTTAGTGTCCAACTTTATTAAACCACTACAAATTAAACTTTTAAGATTAATAGAGAAATAAAAAAGCTCACATAATGTGAGCTAAATTTGTGTCATAAATGATTAACAAAAAAACATTAGTTCCCTCGATAGGTTGAATAACCATAAGAACTTAATAACAACGGAATATGGTAATGATCTAAACTACCATCAATCACAAAAACCACTGGCACTTCAGGGAAGAAAGTACGCTTGTTGTTTGCTTTAAACCAGTCGCCAGTTTTAAAAGTTACTCTGTAAACACCTTTTTGAAGATCTGTTTCGGCTGGATATAGAGCCTTGATACGACCATTTTCATCCGTTTTAGCTTCGTTGAGCTTTACCCATTTTTCACCCTGCTGCGCTTCAAGTGTAACTGCAATATTAGAAGATGGAAGACCAGTTTCTTGATTAAGCACATGAACACTTAAAGGATTTGCCAAAGTGAATGTTGAAAATGCAAAACTTGAAAGAGCAAGCGTAAATTTTT
Source organism: Acinetobacter sp. 24-47-62 (assembly GCF_056779765.1). Lineage (NCBI taxonomy): Bacteria > Pseudomonadati > Pseudomonadota > Gammaproteobacteria > Moraxellales > Moraxellaceae > Acinetobacter > Acinetobacter sp. 24-47-62. Next base: position 160,505 of record NZ_JBWYIN010000009.1, on the reverse strand, counting down.
TCATAAGTATCAACTCACAATAAGCAAATAATCGAAAAAGTGTACTTAAAATGAGAGATTATTTAAGTTAATTTATGTATAAAAAAAGAATGCAATTGCATCCTTTTTACTTTTTATACAATAGCTTGAGCTTAGCGTGCGCGTCCACGTGGAGCTTTTGTATTTGGGCGAGTAGTACCATTGGTCTTACGACGTGGTTTCTCATGTTCTTCCATTTGCCAAATACGTTTAGTACCCGATTTTTTCTTAGTACCATCTTTATTGACTTTCTTATTAATAGGCTTGCCACCTGTACCGCCTGGTTTCTTCACGTAAGAGCGTGAGCGGTATGGCTCTTCTGCAGGAACATTTTGAAAGTCAGGATAAAGTAATGGTTCAATTTCTCTAGTTTCGCCAGATTCAAGACCCATCTGTACTAAGTCGATTGATCCAATTTTAGTGCGAATAAGACGTAAAGTTGGGAAACCCACTGCTGCAGTCATACGTCGAACTTGGCGGTTACGACCTTCGCAAATCGAAATTTCAACCCAAGAAGTAGGTACAGAAGCACGGAAACGAACAGGAGGATCACGATCCCATAACCACTCAGGCTGTTCAACTTTTACAGCTTTTGCAGGTAGAGTCATACCGTCTTTAAGCTCTACACCTTTACGAAGCTGTTCTAAAGCCTCTTCAGTCACATCACCATCAACTTGAACCAAATAAGTTTTAAATTTCTTATTGGCAGGGTTGGTAATGTACTGATTTAAACCACCATGGTCGGTTAAAAATACTAGACCTTCAGAGTCCATGTCTAGACGTCCAGCAAGACGTAAAGTCGGATCGTTAACGAAATCAGACATTGTCATATGTGCTTCGTCTTTACGAAACTGGGAGAGAACGCCATAAGGTTTATTGAGAATGACGATTTTCATATAAAAACTTCAATAATGTGCAAATAGTGAAAGGTCTGACTTATCAAGAATTTATGAACATCCTGAATTGATCTGAGGATTCGATCAATGAAGTCAAACAAAATAAATAGGGGAATTGGTGACTATTATGCGTGATTCAAAAAAGAAAGTATCGTATTGATCAAAAAAAATATGTAATTCTGACGATTTAATCGGTATAAGCAGGCTTTTATTGGTTTATGACAAGTGCTTTTAATTTAATCAATACAATGCAAACGTCGATCAGACGCTAAAATTTAACTCAATTTAAGATGTTGGGTTGTATATGAAAAAAAGGATTATTGGATCACTCATTGCAATCAGTTGGATGCTTACTGCTTGTCAGCCCCCAACTTCAGGCGAAACAGCAGGAATACAATATCCATATTTATACTGGAAACTTCAAAAGCAAGCGTTGACAGAGCCGTTGGCGATACCCGTTGAAGGAGTCAAAGTAACTCAAATAGCAGATACTTGGGGGGCAGCACGTTCAAATGGTCGTACACATCAAGGAATTGATATTTTTGCCAAACGAGGTACGCCTGTATTGAGTGCAACACAAGGTATTGTAAGTCGTATCGGCACAAACAGTTTGGGAGGCAAAGTCGTTTGGGTGGTAGGACCTCAGTTAAGTCGCCATTACTATGCACATTTAGATGAATATGCAGCACACATCCAAGAGGGTGACTGGGTTGAAGTCGGTGAAGTATTAGGATATGTGGGAAATACTGGCAATGCGATCAATACACCTCCACATTTACATTATGGGATTTATTTAACGAGTGGTGCTACAAATCCATATCCATATTTAAAACTAAAGGAATAAGTCACGTTAATACAAGTAAACAAATGAGAGAGCCTTGTAAGCCTCGTAACTTGTATCAATTTTAATCCTCTGAAATTTATATAGCTTACAGAATGAAAGTTACGATGCAGTATTTTGATACAGCTCTATGCTCGCAGTTTCATGCAAAAGGTTTATGGTTATTTGTACTGGTCTAATTCAAGTGAAAAAGAATTCAAGATCAGTATCAAAATCTGATAATCATGGAGATATGAAATGAGTAATCAATACAATCAAGATCAAAATGAGCAACAGCAACAAAATCACCAGCAACGTCAACAAGGTCAACAGCCACATCAACATCAACCTAATCAGCAGCAACGTCAACAAGGTCAACAGCCACATCAACATCAACCTAATCAGCAGCAACAGCAACAAGATCAACAGCAACAGAATCAGCAACAGTCCCGTCAACAATCACAACAGCAATCTGATTTAGATCAACAAAATCGTTAAACCATTAATCCTAAATTGAATGGGAATTTAGGGATGAAGCCCCATTCTTGTCAGTAAATTCAAGCATTAACAATTTAAAGTGAATGACACGAGGAAGATAAGATATGGCGAATAAGTCCAAGTTAAAAATTAAAGATTTAAAAGATCAAATTAAATCGAGACTTAAGAAAATTTCTAAGCATGAATCTAAGTTAAAAGATTTAAAGAAAGCGCTCAAAAAGCGTAAATAGCAAAAGACCCTCATGTGAGGGTTTTTTATGGAAGATCATTAGAAATATACAGTTTATGAACGAATCTTTGTGAAGCAATAATTTATAGTCAAGATTGAAATTAATCTATGATTTGAAATGATAAAAGATTATTATTCTCAATTAGAAGTTTGGAAATATTAGGGTGTATTTATGAAAATGTATCAAGTTGATGCCTTTACTACAGCGTTGTTTAAGGGGAATCCTGCAGCTGTAGTGGTCAGTGAAGAATGGCTTGATACATCACTCATGCAAAATATTGCATTTGAAAATAATTTGGCTGAAACGGCTTTTGTTAAAATTATTGATGATGAAAATTATGAAATCCGTTGGTTTACACCTAAAGTTGAAGTCGATTTTTGTGGTCATGCCACTTTAGCGAGCAGTTATGTACTTTTTAATGAGTATACTCAAGCGAAAAACATTAAATTTCATGTTAAAGATTTAGGAATTTTTTCCATCACGCGACAAGACGATGGAAAAATCACAATGAATTTCCCAGTTCGAATCCCTCATTTAACTGAAGAGTTTCCTGAATTATTAAAAGAAGTGGTTAATCGTCCAATCAAGGAAATTTATCTAAATCAACAAGCTTATATTTTAGTCTTGGAAAGTGAACAAGATGTGCTTGATGCCAAACCTAATTTTGCCAATATTAATGCAATTGCTGAAGCATATGAGGTTAGTACTTGTATTACAGCATCCGATCATCCCGATATCGCTATAACCGCAGCATCAGAACAATATGATTATGTGGCACGTTATTTTGCACCACATAAAGGCATCAATGAAGATCCTGTAACAGGTTCTATGCATACAGGATTAGCGCCTTTGTGGGCTGAGAAATTGGATAAATCAAAACTTATTGCTTTTCAAAGCTCAGAAAGAGGTGGCGTGTTGTATTGCCAACTTAAAGAGAATCAAAGAATTGAAATTTCTGGCTATGCCAAACTTTATATGAAAGCTGAAATTTACCTTTAAAACATAAACCCTATTGATCACACCCTTAGCAGTCGTGTGATCAATTTTTTTATATCAATAATTGGAAGAACAATGCTAACTCGTTTTAAAAAACTTTCACTTACTTTAATGATCGTTGCGGTCAGTTCTAGCGGTTTAGCACAACCTATTTTGGTCAAGACTGAACAAAATATTGAAGAATACAAACTAGAAAATGGTTTACGGGTAATTTTGGCACCGATACCTAAAGAAAATAAAATTTTTATGAATATGGTGTATTTAACTGGAGCTTTGAATGACCCACAAGGTAAAGGTGGTTTAGCACATTTACTTGAGCATCTCGCGTTTAAAGGCACAGAAAATGTAAAAGGGGATGAGTTTCAACGTCGTCTAGATCAGCATACGCTCATGAGTAATGCGATGACTGACTACTATTCTACCCAGTATATGAGTGTCATCCGTCCAGAAAAAAAAGCCATTGATGAAATGTTGTATCTGGAGGCAGAGCGAATGGATAAGCTCGTACTTCAGGAAAAATTTGTTCCGTCAGAAATCGCAATCGTAAAACGAGAGCGTGAGGTTCGAATGGATCAACCTTTTTCAGTATTGATGGATCAAATTTGGAAATCTGCTTACGGAAATCAGTATCTAGGTCGTCTACCGATTGGTGATTTAACTGAGCTTCAGTCAATCAACATGAAGGAACTGAATCAATTTTACCGACAATGGTATGCACCGAATAATGCAGTTCTAGTGATTGCAGGTAAATTTAATAAAGCGGATATCCTGAAAGCAGTGGATAAAAATTTTAATCAAATTCCTGCGCGTCAAATTCCTGAGTCAACCCAAGTTCCAATGCTTGATTCGACCAAGATTAAAGAGCGTAAATTTGTCGTGCAAAAGGGAAGTGATTTAGGCAAATACAATATTTATCTCAATGGCGCCCAGCAAAAAACACAGACCGCACTCGCTTTAGCACCTTATTTATTTACAATGCAACCTAGTGGTCATTTGTACAAAGATATTGTAGAAACAGGTACGGCTACACAGGTTCAATCGACGACATGGTTAACACCAGATTTTAATCTTGTTTTTATGGGGGCAGTGTATGCTCCTAATCATGATAAGAAAAAAGTTGCCCTTTCTCTAGAGAAAGGAATTGAGAAAAAGCATCAATTTAATGAAACAGAATTAAATCGTGTCAAAAACATGATTAAAAATGGTCAAGAGAGCATGATGACCAATGCTTCTTCTGTGGGCGGTTTCATTAGTGATTATGTGGTTTCATCCAATGGGGATTGGGCAAAATATTTTAAAGATCAAGCAGAGATACAAAGTCTAAATGTCGATCAAGTTAATCAGGCAATAAATCAATTTTTGGTTGCTGAGCATCGTATTTCGGGAGACATACAACCTACGCCTGAGGATCAAAAAAAGGCACTCGAGCTAGACGCTCATGAGCAAGAATCAAAAACTTTAGATCAAGTGACAACTCAAGAAGAGCCTTTAAAAGACCCAGCTGTGTATAAAGCTGAAGTGGCTGAGCACTTAAAAAATTCCAAACAGTATGTTGAAAAGTTAGAGAAAAAAATCAAGCGTGGTACTTTGAAAAATGGGATGCAGTATGCACTATTCCCAACGTCAACACGCGATGACAAAACTTACGCATCGATATCTTTAAATTTCGGGACAGCACAATCACTCAAGAATCAAGGTGAAGCACTAGGCTTTATGTCTTATTTGCTATTGAGAGCATCTGAGCAGTATAGCCTGCAAGATATTGCAGACAAATCAATCGAGGCGGGTGGTCGAGCATCTGCTTCAGCTGTTGATAATGGTATTGTGATTAACGTATCTGCGAAGAAAGAAAAATTTCCAGAATTCTTCAAGTTTATTGTCGACGTTATGAATAATCCTAAATTTGAGCAAAGTCAGTTTGACCTGATCAAATCGCAAACTTTATCGTCATTAAATCGACCATATACAGAGCCTGAAACTGTTGCAGGACTGACTATCGCTAGAATCGTAGAGCGATATGAACCAGGTGATTTGCGATATCATTTTGAACCTGAGCTAGCAAAGCAGCAAATTGAAACCATCACCAATGATCAAATTAAAGCTTTGTACCAAAAGTATTTTACAACTCAAAATGGTCGAATATCGGTGACTGGTGATTTTGATGACAAAGCCATTCTGAAATATTTGAATTCATCTTTAGGCCAGTCTAAGACAAAAGAACCATACCAACGTTTGCAGGGCAGTCATATAGATTATCCTGCTCAAAAAGTTCATGCGCTGGCTGAACAGCGTCAATTTGGTAATTATCAAGCGGTTATTGCCATTCCAGTGGGTAATAATCATCCTGATGCAGAAGCATTATATGTGTTGAGCCATATTCTAGGCGAGTCACAATTATCATCACGCCTTGCCATGGAGTTACGTGAAAAAAATGCGTTGGTTTACAGCTTTGGAAGTAGTTTGAGTTTGGATAATTTTATCAATGCTGGTGCTATAGGTGTAAGTGCTAATTATGCAGCTGGAAAATCAGCTCAAGTTTCTCAAGGTGTGCATAAAGTATTCACTGACTTATTAAAGAATGGTGTGACGGAGCAAGAGCTTGAAGCGGCTAAAGCCAATATTATGAAACAGCGTGTCACGAATATAGAGGATGAGCGCCGTATTCATCGTGGATTGAACAGCCAGCTTGAACAAAATAAAACACAGCTTTCAAGACTAGAGCGAGATCAGGCATTTGCAAAACTGACGAAGAAAGATATAGATGCAGTGATCAAAAAATATATTAAGCCTGAGTTTTTGGTTGAAGTTATGGCAGATCAGTACGGTAAACCACAACCTGAAATGATTTCTAAGCCTAAAACTTAGAACCACAATGTACGATTCAAAAAGGCTCATTCGATCGTGAATGAGCCTTTTTTTCAAAGCTTATAAAATTGCTGCGCATTTTTACAAAATATCTGTTCAACAACTTCTGAATTATAGGCAGCGACTATGTCGCTAAAGGCATCAATGATATTTGTGAGTGATGTGCTCACTTTGTCCATTGGAAAGTTGGATGCAAACATGACACGATAAGGTCCAAAACATTGTAAAGCATGATTAATCATAGGAGAGACCAATTCAATGATTTGTTGTTTAGATGCTAGTGTTCGTCGTGTATGAAATTGATGACCCAAAACTGGCATGAACAGTCCAGACATTTTTGTATATACATTCGGACATTGAGCTAATTCTGCAAGATCTTCTTTCCAGTGGAAATAGATATTGTCTCGCGCAGTTTGGGTAATTCCTGTGTGTTTCCCTACTGGGCCGAATAAACCTGCTGGTGTGCCCAAATGGTCTAAGACAATCGAAGTCTCAGGAAAACGTTTTGCCAAAGCAATAACATCTTTAAGCTGGCTAGAATAAACCCAAGCATCGAAGCTTAAATTGTACTGGGCTAAGGCTTCAAAACCTTTTAAAAATTTTCGATCAGTGTAGAGGTGGGGGTCGTCGTTCCATGCATGAATTCCAGGATCTTCATGATGTGCAGCCATTTTTCGAATACCACGAAAATGTGGAGATGCCCTTTTATGCATTTTAAGAATTTTTTTGAAATTGCTTTCGCGAGGATCAGCTGTTGCAACGATTCCAGCCAATTTGATGTTTTCTTGAGAAAAAGGAAGCTGTTGAATAAATTGCGTTTCTTCTACAACGCCAGTCCCTTTTTGATGATGCCAGCTGGCTTCGACATGTACAACACGGCTCACAGTATAATGTCCAATGTCTTTGTGGTAATCCGCTGGTAAATAGGGTGCTGTGATGTAATCTGTAAGTCCTACTGTCTCTATTAAATCTTTAGGTTTTACGAGACGAACGACTTTATCCAATATTTTTGGATGTTTTCCAAAAAGCTTAACAGCTAAAGCGGCAGCATGCGGTGTGTGATAAGGATCCCATTGATGGATATGAGCATCGACGATGGGAAAGTTGAGTTGATTCATCGCTATCCTTAGTTGAGTCATCAATATGAATAACATACGAGAAATTGATCAATTTTTGAATTGCATTTTCGTTTGAATATTAGAGTTTAAGCATTAAAAAAGCCCCCTAAAGGAGGCTCAATGCACACAAGGCAAATCTATTTAATGATCGTGGTCATGTTTGTTTGCATGGAACTCTTCATTACGACGGAAGCGAAGGTAGTTCTCAAACTGTTCGCAGTATTCGTCATAATTATCTTCAAGCATCATATGAAACTGTTGCATGATATAAGACATCACTTGTTCTTTAGCATCACGCATTTCATTGCCATCTTTAAAGTTATTGGCAGCAACCCATGTATTAAAACGAGCAGTACCAAATAGCATCGCAGCACTGACTTGACCACGAGCATCGGCTGGTTTAACAGTAGAACCTTTTTCAACACGGCAAAATTCATTGGCTTGCTTAATAAATTCATCAGCACGTTCGAAGAAAATCGCATTCAATGCTTCTTCTTCAGTGACATCAGTCGCTTGAATCTTTTGAACCATGAATTGTTCCTAATAAATAACTTAATTCAAGCACTATTATAGGCAAAGGCTTGCATAAACTAAACCTTTCACTTAATCTAAAAATAGCCTAAGTAATTTTTTTATGAGCTTTTCTATGCAAGATGCTATCGCAGTTCAAAGTTTAAAAAGTGATATTGCCTTACTGAGACAGAATATTTGGCCACCTGTTGATCTTGCGAATGTCGAAGGTCTTCCCATTTATTATGGAAGCAAAGAGCAAGTAACTGCTTATTACCAGCAGTGGACAGGTCTAATCGAAAGGGCACAAGATTTATTTCAACCTTTTATGGAAGATGAGGTTTTAGATGCCATTCATTTACCGAGTCATCTAAATTTACCGCTGTTTTATTTTCATGTAGACCGAATTCGCATTAACAAAACACGTGCAAAGGAATCAAAGACTTTTCGTGGTATTGCCAGTGTGTTAGATAAGTGTGGGCAGTTTGAACCTGAACAAGTTTTGGCAATGAGTCGCTGGTTAGATCATGATGACACTGCTGCATTAGTTGCGCATCGCGAATTTATAGATTTAAGAACTTATGTATTTCAGCATGGACAAAGTGAATATACGCGAACACGATTTTATGTAAATGGTATTGTCTTAAGTGTTGAGCCTCATTTTGAGTTGATTGATGCTCGCGATAAACCACGTAAGCAACGAAATGACTCATATAGCGATCCATTGGCGGATAACAACACGTGGCGTATTTATGGTAAATATCGTTAGTTGAGCTGATTGAACTTAGTTTTTAGACATTAGAATCAATGATTAGCTACTTTATAAGTACAAAGCTTCTACGATCAATATCAAAACCTATTGATAAGTAGTGTTTAAAATAGTCATCACAAAAAATAACTAATTTAAAGAATGATGACTGAAAAGATTAAACAATTTAAAAAGGCGTGGATGTTATTCCGTCAACATGATGAAAATGGATTAAGTGTATTCTTCGTTTTAGCCATACTTCAAATTTTAATTATTGGTACGAGTGTTGGTTTACCGTATTTGTTTAAGCTGCTGATTGACCAGACTAGTGAGCCTGATCATTACTATTCGATTCGAGACTTTTTTCAAATTCATCTACTCTATTTATTCGCCGTTGCTTATGCACTCGCTTGGTTTATCAATGAGGGGATGAAGAATGTAAATAATTTTGCCATGTCTATGATGATCAGAAATGTTGATGCATCCATGCTTAAAGCTGGAGTATTTAATTTTCTTGATTTGAAATTAAAAGCTCAACGTCAACAAGATATCGGTGTATTTAATGCAAATCTAATTCGTGGCAGTGAAGCACTTGGTACAATTATTTTTACTATATTTTTTGTCATTGTACCTACGGTATTTAAAATCTTAGGTATGGTGTATGTGCTCGGAAATACGATCAATCTTGAATTTGGTGTGTATTTTTTCGTATTCTCAGCTTGTACAGTTGCTTTATCGCTCATCATTACCTTTAAGACACAAGATATCTTTACGATTATGTATGGTGCTCGAAATCAACTGAATCAATTTGTGATTGAAAAACTCCAACAAAGTTATGATATCAAACTCAGTCATTCGAAATATTACGAATTTGAAGAGTTTAGCCGCAGAATCGATGACTATAAAATAAAGACTCAGGATACCTATAAAAAACTTCAGTATCTCATGATATATCAACTGTTATTTGTGTCATTTTTTCTTTTGCTATTCATGGTTTTATCAGTCTATATGTTTGAATATCAAAGTTTTAGTTCAGGTGATTTTGTATTAGTCAGTACCTATATTATAGGTTTAACCATTCCTTTAATGATGATGTCTCAAAATATCATTCATTTGAAAGGTCATATTGTGGCTATTGATCAGTACCTAGAATATTTTGAATTGGAACATGAGTCATTCGGTACGAATGATCTAACAGCTGAGGAACAAAAAGAAAGTGCGGTGGCATATTCATTTCAAAATGCGACATTTGATCTAGGTCAGCAGACGATTGAAAATTTTAATTTAGACATCGTGTGTGGAAAAATATATTTAATTCAGGGGCGAACAGGTATTGGAAAATCAAGTTTCCTCAATTATTTGGTTGGAATAGAAAAGATCAAATCTGGACGACTATTCTTTAGAAATTTAGAGATCACTTCAGTATTTTCAGAAAAGATATTTGATCAGATTGCTGTGGTCAGCCAAACTCCGATCGTATATTCAACCTCATTAAGACAAAATTTGATTCAAAATACTGAGATCAAATATTCTGATGAGGAGCTTAAACATTGGCTAAAAGAGTTTGATTTACTCCATTTGCTGGAAAAAAATCAAATTGAGTTAGACGATGATATACAAGAAATTTATAAAAATTTTTCTGGTGGTGAAAAACAACGATTGAACATCATTCGTGCATTACTAAAACAACCAAAGCTTCTGATCTTAGATGAACCTACAGCAGCCTTAGATGAGAAAACAAGTTCGAAAATTCTAAAAATTATTCAAGATCGAGTTGAAACGGTTATTATGATTTCTCATGAACGTATGGCGACAGAAATTGCTGATGAAATTATTGATTTCAACATCATTCTAAATTTTAACAATAAGGATTAAATGATGATTGTTCTGGCATGAATATCATTCAAAAAAAAGCGATTTTTAAAAATATGTATTTATTTGATAAAATTTAGTCTCGAGCAACGATTCATGTACTTGATGATAGATTTTGATGTCAGTTAAACAATCAAATGATAGAAACTCATAAGTGAAAAACCTTGTAAGTTATCAATCAAAAGGCTCATTCATGAGCCTTTTGATGAGTGATTTGAAAGATTAAAAAATCTATTGATCATAGGAATTTTTTTTTAATTAAACCAGCGTGTCTACAACGCCTTTTAATACACCTAATCCTAATGAATCAATTGTTCCATTAAGTGTTTCATTTACGCCAGTGCCAATTTTCACTAAAGGATCTTTTAATCCTACAAGAGAGCCGACAGTACCAAGCAAATTAGTCACTAAACCTGCACCAGATACTGCTTCAATTTCATCTAATGTAAGTTCTTTTAAAGTTGTTGGATTTGAATTATTCATTGTATTCACCATTCGTGTTTGATTTTATTTTCAAGTAAATCGAATAACTAGCGTTAAACGATAGACTCATCATAATGAATGCATTTTGTATGCCAACTAATAAATAATGATAAATATATAATTTAGGTATAATTAATAATATTGAGGAGTGATTAACGGATTTTTCATGAAAAAATTCATTATTTTTGTGCAAATGTCACCGAATTGGTGCATTGATCGATTTGAATGATGGTTGAGAATTGAGTGCGTTAATTTTATAAATTGATTTCACTCAACGAAATGAGTTTATATTTCATAGAATTATTTAAGAATTGAGCGTAAAAAATTACACTCAACTCAACTCAACTCAATTAATTGATGTACATTGCTGAGCTTTAGGATTATTTAATCCTCGACTATGTGTGAATACAGCAATTACAGCTAAAGAGATAAAAATCAATACACTGTAAATTAAGGTGCTGGTATTGAAGTGATCTACCATAAAACCACCAAATAATGCGCCTGCTGCAATCATGATTTGGAACATACTGACAAAAAGAGGCATCCCTTTTTCAACCGCATGTGGCGCATGTAAAAACATCCAAATATTGGCTGTCGTAGGAAAGGCACCAAAAGCAAAACCCCATAATGCTGTAAGAATATATGCACCAGGTAAGAATTTGGCATAAACCGGGAATGTAAGGAATACGATTGCTAGACACAATGCAACAGCAAAAAGCGTATAGCGGACATTGATATTGCTGCTATAACCAGAGAATGCATTGCCTAAGAAGCCTGCTGCTCCATAAATAAGAAGTAATGAACTGATGGTTGAACCATCAAATCCTGCTTCATTTTTATAGAATGGCGCCAAGTAACTGTATGTTGAAAAATGCGCTAATCCGATAAATAAAACAATGATTAACCCTTTACGAGCTTTTGGATCTCGAAACAATGCTGGTAAATCACTATATTGAATAGCTGAAGTCGGCGGTAATTTCGGTAGGAATTTAATCTCAAATAACAGAATAATGGCACCAATCACTGAGGTGATCATAAAAGCATTACGCCAACCGTAAATTTCACTTAGCCATGTTCCAACCGGAACACCCAGCACAGTTGCCAGAGTTACGCCAGCCATGACGATAGCTGTTGCTTTGGCGATGGGTAGGTGAGTAGGTGCAACACGACCACTTAAGGCGATTGCAGTTGCCCAGAATCCGCCTATCGCGATAACCAAGAAAAAGCGACTCAATAGAATCCAATTGAAACTTTCTGAATAGCTCGTAATGAAATTTGCAATGACCATGACCGCTGTGAGTGCGATTAATAAATAGCGTCGATCAAGTTGCTTCACCCAGACCGAGATAAGCGGTGCTGCGAAAGCTCCCATTACGCCTGGAAGGGTAATGAACAGGCCAGCAGTACCGACAGAAATATTGAGATCTAGTGCGATTGCATTGAGCACACCAATAGGGAGAAACTCACTGGTCACTAATATAAAAGCGGTGATAGAAAGTGTAATAACAGCAAACCAATTACCTTGATTTTCTGTAGGAGATGGAGAATGAACAGCGGTTTCAGTCAGATGAGATTCAGATTTCATTGACCAACGCTCCTTGAAAATAATTTCATAATGATTGTTATAAAAATAAAATATTTGAATTTAAGATCTGGGTCAATTAATTTATTAATGATCATTATAAAATTAATTGGGTTGAATATGCAGGAAAGTTCAAAGCCAATAAATCAAATGGATAGTGCCAAATCAATATCTAAGGGGCGCGGACGTCCTAAGTGTTTTAATGAAGAACAAGCACTTGAACAAGCCATGACACTATTTTGGAAATACGGTTATGAAGCCACTTCAATGAGTGATTTAACATTCGCCATGGGAATTACTGCACCTAGTCTTTATAGTACGTATGGTGATAAATCTGAGCTCTTTAATCGTTGCATTGACTATTATCTCAGGCACGAATCATGCTCGATGGAAATGATTTTTAAACATGCACATTCCATAAAATTAGCAATGGAACTTTATTTGATTGAAAATCTAAAACGACTGGTGCAGAAAGACAAACCGAAAGGATGTATGTTGGTCGTGTCGACAATGAACTGTTCGATTCAAAATCAACAAATACAACAATCAATTTCGCAAAAAAGACAGTTATCTAAATCGAATTTACTAGAAAAATTATTAGCTGCTCAAGCCTCAGGTGAAATTAGTACACAAACTAATATTCAGGCAATGACAGATTATTATATGACGATTTTACAAGGACTAAGCTTACAAGCACGTGATGGGGCGACTTTTGAACAATTGGAAAGCGTTGTACACATGGCGATGCAAACTTGGGATCATTTTTAAGTCAGAACTTCTCACTTACGAAAAGTTCTGACTTGAATTTTATGACTTGATAAATTTTCGGCTTACTAAGAATTGTTCAGTCGCTTCCAAAAGTTTTTCAGCGTAAATTTCTTGCTTTGCCGTCAACCAACCTAAGGCGAACCAGTCACTGGCTTCTAATTCTGTTTGCTGTAAGTATGATGATGAGGAAGATAATACTTGATATTGTTCAGCTGCATAATGTGCATCATTAAGCGCCTTGCCGTATTTTTGTAAATTTTTCACATCAAAAATTTGTGTTAAGACTGGGAAACTGAATTTTAATTCACTTAAATGTATTGCCAATTGGTCAAGACTTTCAAAGTTAGAAGGATCAGCTTCATTCAGACATTCCTGTAAAACTTTATACTGCTGTTGAAGCGTATTTTGAGCATAGGTTTTGAGGTCTTGGGTTTGCACCTTCTTGGAATTGCCTAAACTAAAACTCAAAAGTTCAAGATAGTGTTGAACGTTTTGGGTAGATTTGACTAAGTTATTTAATTTTTCTCGGGCGTAGAGCACATCTTTACTTAGCATTTCAGCAGTTTTAGGGTTTTGCAGAATAGCGCCTAAGGTGTGTTGCATATGCTCATAATGTTTTAGGTTTTCAAAATGACTTTTAAATGCAGATAACTGATGTGCCCATTTATCTGTGCTCTTTGATGTCCAGTCTTTAAAAATAGATAGACTTAAAAACAAATAGTTCAAAGCAATATGTGCTTGTTCGATGTGTTCCTGTTCAGCCACTTCCGCAGAAATCGCAGCAATATTCGGCAGCAAATGTTGCATATGATGACCGATCATCATTCGAATCGTTTTTTCTGCGCTTTCTTTTTTTGCAACGATCCATTCTTTTTCAGTTCGCGCTGGGCTTACAACTAAATTTGAAACCAATAAATTACCAAACTCAGCTTTACTTCGAACATCTAGCCAAAGTTGATATTTTTTGACCCACTCAAAACTAAACGCTAGTAATGTTTCAACTTTTCCTTGTTTGAGTTCAAACTCTACTTCATGAATCTCATGTTCTCGATCACCTGATCGTACAACGCCAATATCTAGACACACTTCAATTTCAGCATCTTCAAAGCTAATCACTCGAACTGTACGTTGAATGTCTGTTTCAAACTGCAAGACTAATTGGTCAAAATCACCTTTCAATGCGTCATTTAAGACCTCATAAGCTTTGGAATTATCTGAATAAATAGATAAATCTAAATTCGGTGCAGCCTCAAGATTACCTAAATCATGATTATGTTCGAAACGGTGTAAATGGCTTTTACTTTTCGTCGCTTTTAAGGTTTGAACCCAATTGGTATTTTCAAGACGTTGTCGAATGGCTATCCCATGCTGAGAGAGTAGGCGATCAGGAGTGTCATAGTACTTTGCTTGCATTTGAATGAGTTCAGACTTTTTTGGATCGATTGCTTTTAAAATCGCATTTCGTCGAGCTTCTGGGATCTGAAACTTTAATTCAATTTCAAGCATGTGATTTTCCTAATTGATCAATCATTTTCATAGAAGTAAGACATTTGATTGCCTTTTAATTTAAGGGGATTGTAACTGATTCAGTTAGAACCACAATCTTGACAATTCACTTACATTTACTTGAATGAATGATTAATCACAATATTTGTAAGATAAGCTTTTCAAGTGCAATTTTTTGAATTAAGGTGGTCAAAAAAAGGACAGGAATACAACAATGAATGCTTATGTAGAGCCGTCTTCATCGCAAGAAGAAGCTAAATTACAATTACCCATCAAGAATTACTCAGAATTTTATCGTTTTTATTTGACTGAACACCGCAGCATTATGAGTCGTCGTTTACATGCAGCAGGTAGCTCAATCGGTATTTATTTTTTTACTCAAGCGATTCGTCAGCGTAAAGCTAAATATCTAGTCTACGGATTAGTTTCAGGCTACGCATGCGCGTGGGTGGGGCATTTTGTTTTTGAAAAAAATAAGCCAGCAAGCTTTAAACAACCGTTGTATAGCTTTATTTCAGACTGGAGAATGTTATCGGATATTTTGCGCGGAAACTTGAGTTTGAAAGATCGTAAATTTGATAAAATTGATAGCTAAATTTATATATTGTTAAAAAAGCTCAGCAGATTCTGGGCTTTTTTTGTCATGAAATGTTTTAAGAATGCTACACAAAAATATGATTATATGATAGCTGGAAAGGCTTAAGATCCAATGAATAAATCCAAATTATAAATATTGGGATTAAATAAAAAAATTAACGTATTCAGTTAGATGAGTTAACGGTATTATTCTGATAAACCACATATAATACATATTATGTTAATTTAAATAATACTGAAAAAAAGAAGATGAACTATATATAGAACTTTTATTATGAGAGTGAGTATTTTTAATGCGAAACATACTTCTGTTTGATTTAGATCAAACTATTTTGAATAGAAATGAGTCACTTATTCGTTTTATAAGTTGGCAAGTAAATTTTTTCCAATTAGTACCACAAGAACTAAAAGATGCATTTATAAAAAAATTTATTGAATTGGATGATAATGGAAATGTTTGGAAAGATATCGTTTACAGTCAATTAATCAAATATTTTAATATAAAAAATTTACTGTTGATGAATTACTTAATTCTTACATTACTGATTTCAATAAATTTTCAATTGGTTTTGATGACGTCCAAAAAGTCATTTCAGATCTTTATCAAAAGGGATATAAGATTGGGTTAGTCTCCAATGGAAAAAGCCCATTTCAGGAACATAATTTTTATGCTTTAGGTCTTACCGAATATTTCTCGACTATCATAGTTTCAGAAGCGATTGACTTAAGAAAGCCCGATAAAAAAATATTTGCTTATGCTTGTTACCAGTTAAATTGTTCACCTTCTGATTGTATTTTTATTGGTGACAATCTTAAAGCTGATATAGAAGGTGCAAAAAATGTTGGTATGAAAACTATTTTTTTCACCCAAATCAATTACTAAAAAAAACTATTACAGATTAGAGTATTCATCATTATGATGAATTAGAGCGAGCCATCAATAGAATAAATAAAGAGGACGTATGATGAATGATATAATTAACTCATATGATAACTTTTTTATAGAATTGAATGGATTAAGTGATGAATCAAATAATTAAATGCGACTATTTAACATAATAGAGCTCATCCTAAGTTTTTTAAATCAGGTCGAATTTTATAAATATTATTTTGGAGTTCAAAAATATGACTTAGAGCTTTTCCTATCAGTAATATATTTTCTCTATTTTCTAGTGATGGATCTGATTGAATCTTACTAGGAATACTGTCTAATAATATAGCGGCTTGATGCAAATCATCATTTATTTTTTTTAATTGATCCATTTTTCTCTTCTATAAATATTGGTTAGGATATAAATAATATTACGTTGAGATCCTGAATTATTCAATTATATGGTGTATTGTTCTTCAAATAAGAACTTTTTAGAACATATAGATCTCTTTCATAAATCTTAGATTAGCATTTGAAGTGCAACACCATCTTTTTTAACTACACCTTACACATGTAAGCGGTTTGTATAATTCAAATATTCTTCTGCTATCTATTTTCTTTACTGGATAGTCGGACGTAATGTCTTTGCCATCTACTACTACCGAAATTTCTTCAAAATCAAAATAAATATTTACTAAATTTTCTTTAAAACAAATAAATTCAATTTGACTTTCTTTACTCGTGTCAGAAAATTTTCACTGAAAGTGGTTTAATTAGATAAATCGTTATTTACTTTTCAATAATTACATTTACTAAGTCCTTACTATTATTTTTATACATAAATTTATGATTTTTAATAATATTTTATTTACCTCCTAATCTTAAAAGGGAATCTCTTAGTCATTTGCTGTACATAACATGCCAAAAGGTGTTTTCATACTGATTCGTTTATAACTAATGCCAGGTATAGGCTCCTTCGCAGGCAACATATCTCTTTTTTCGCAAATTTCCTTTATGTACTTAAGTGTGTCTTTCGAAGAACTAGATGGAATATATTCAAACGTATTGGAGCCAATTTTTCTTGGATTAAATTTCACAAATTCATTTCAATCAATATCTTTAATACGCTTAGTCAACAATAGAGCCTGTTAATTTCTACATTTTATCAATGTGTTCTTCCAAGGCTTTGTCCTATAATGTTTTAAATTTTTAGTATTTGCCTAGAGTTATTCTTTATGCGCGGTTTGTATTTAATCACCAACGATGATCCTATTGAACTTCTATTAGCAAAGCTTGAAGGAGCGATGGCAACTTATGAAGTTGCAGTACTTCAGTATCGTCGTAAAAACGTTGCGAAAGAAGATCAAGCTTATGAAATTGAATACATGAAGAATATGTGTAATCAATATAAGGTTCCTTTTGTCATCAATGATGATTTAGAGGCCGCAGTCAAATATGGCGTGGGTGTGCATCTTGGTCAAGATGATGGTTCAATCCAAGAGGCTGTGGAAAGATTGCCAAAAAACGTCATAATTGGACGTAGTTGTAATAATTCTATTGAACTAGCTGAGCAAGCGATCGCAGACGGCGCAAATTATGTAGCATTTGGCGCAATTTATGCGACACAAAGCAAACCTGAAGCAGGTAATATTGGTTTAGAAACATTAAAAGCTGCAAAAGCAAAATTAAATGTACCTATTTGCGCGATTGGAGGTTTGACGGTTGAAAATGGTGCTGAAGTGATTGCTGCCGGAGCAGATCTTTGTGCTGTTATTAGCGATGTATTGGGTCGGTCTATGTCAACCGTTGGTCAACGTGTTTACGATTGGTCAGAGCTATTTACTAAACAAGCTTAAATTTTTTACTTTTTTGAGTTGAGTGATTTTCATGAGTTTATCTCCTAAGCAAGAACAACTATTTAAACAAGCCAGCAAACATATTCCTGGTGGTGTGAATTCTCCAGTACGTGCTTTTAATGGTGTAGGCGGTACGCCGGTATTTATTGAAAAAGCTCAAGGTGCCTACCTGTATGATGTAGATGGCAAACGCTATGTAGATTATGTGGGTTCATGGGGACCAATGATTTTAGGACATGCACACCCTGCGATTATTAAAGCTGTTCAAGACGCCGCTGTTGATGGTCTAAGTTTTGGTGCACCTACAGTGCATGAAACGACATTGGCAGATATTATCTGTGAAATTATGCCGTCGATTGAATTGGTACGTATGACCAACTCAGGGACAGAAGCAACAATGACTGCGATTCGTCTTGCACGTGGGTATACAGGTCGTGACAAGATTGTTAAGTTTGAGGGCTGTTACCATGGTCACTCAGACTCACTTTTAGTGAAAGCAGGTTCTGGTCTACTCACAAGTGGTGAAGGCGAGGCGACATCGGCGGGTGTTCCTGCTGATTTTGCAAAACATACTTTGACGCTTCCATACAATGATATTACGACTTTAAAAGAATGCTTTGCTAAATTTGGTTCCGAAATTGCGGGTGTTATTGTTGAACCTGTTGCAGGTAACATGAACTTGGTTAAACCAATTGATGGATTCTTGCAAGCCATTCGAGATGTGTGTGATGAGCATGGTTCAGTCTTCATTATTGATGAAGTGATGACCGGATTCCGTGTTGGATTAGGTGGAGCTCAAGCACACTACGGTGTTACACCTGATTTAACTACGCTAGGTAAAATTATTGGTGCAGGTCTTCCTGTAGGCGCATTTGGTGGTAAGCGCGAAGTGATGGAATGTATTGCTCCTCTAGGTAAAGTTTACCAAGCAGGAACTTTATCAGGTAACCCGCTGGCAATGAGAGCTGGGATTGAGATGTTTAAACATCTTCGTCAACCAGGTTTCTATGAAAATCTAACCGCACAGCTCGAAAAGTTATTGACTGGTTTACAGACTGCCGCTGATGAAGCAGGTATACCATTTAAGACTCAACAGGTTGGAGGTATGTTTGGATTGTATTTCACTGATCAAGAAGATATCACAAGCTTTGATTCAATGTTGAAATGCGATGTTGAAATGTTCCGTAAATTCTTCCATGGCATGTTGGATGAAGGTGTAAATTTAGCGCCTTCTGCTTTTGAAGCCGGTTTTATCTCAAGTGCGCATTCCGATGAGGATATTGCGTTCACTATTCAAGCAGCTAAGAATGTATTTGCGCGTTTAAAATAGAATTTTTTTGAAAATCTATTAACATAAGCCTACAGTGTAAATACTGTAGGCTTTTTTGCACGTATAAAATTCACGGACTTAAAATAGAAATGAAATTAAAACATTATTTAACTTTAGAAGACGCGGAGTTTTTACTGACGCGTGCGCAACAATATGCGATTGATAAAAAGTTGAATGTCAGTATTTCTGTTGTAGATGAAACTGGAAGTTTACTTGCAATGAAACGCATGGATGGTGCCTCTCCAATGACTGCGAATTTGTCAGCTGAAAAAGCAAAATGTTCAGCTTTGAGCCGCCACCCATCTCAAATTTTTGAAGAGCTGATCAAAGATGGGCAATTGGGTTTTCTGACTGTTCACTCATTGTCGGGAATGTTAGAAGGTGCGGAACCCATTATTTATCAAGGGCAATTGGTGGGAGCCGTGGGAGTTTCAGGTGTTAAATCTTTTGAAGATGCTGAAATTGCGCTGCATGCCATAGAAGTTTTCTTGGCTTTAGCTGATTAAAGTGGCAATGTCATATTTTTATACACCACCCAAAAAAATTGAACTCAGCGCGAGTTTGGCAAAGTGGTCCATTGAAGCTGAACAATGCGTCTTGGTGGTTTTTGGATTTCAACGTTTAGCTGAATATAGCAATGACCAACATCAAGAATTATTAATTCATTTAAATCGCTTAATTAAAAAAGCTCAGGCTTTAGATATTGAAGTGATTGAAATTGAAGAGCAGCAATCATTTTCTAAAGTAGCGCAGTTGGGTGAATTACTCGCAGAAAAGAAACAACTCATTGTGTCTGGCATGATCAATTCACCTATAAAGCAACTTTTACAGCATATCATTTCGATTACTCCTCAAATTTGTGTGGTGAACGATGCTGTTCATGTAGAAACGAAGAGCCAACATTTACAGTGGATTGAGAACTGTGTAGAACAAGGTATTCATCATATGAACACCTCTGCCATGATTCGAATGCTGGAATTGAGTGCGCCGTCCTCATTTATTCTTTCTGAAAAGGGTATATTACTGTCTATTGCTGAATACCTTGAATTCGATATTTTAGAAATTGATCCATTTCAAGATTTAAGGCGCTATGGCTTAGATTCGGTCGCAATGGTGAGTTTGATTGGCTTGTGGAGAGCCAATGGCGCACATATAGATTTTGAATCATTTGGGCAAAATTGTACACTTTCTAAATTGCTTCCTATCCTGAGAAAAGACAGCTAGATATCACAAACAAAACTTAATTCATTTGAATCGTCAGATTGATTTAATTTGTATCAGATATCGGAAAAATCATCACTGTTTGTCGATTTCAAGATTGTAATTTATCGCTAAGCTTTCTATTATTGCCGCCTTGTTTTCACGATCTGCTAGGAATAGAAATTTGAGTCATTTTCTTCAGGAACATCTCATTCATCGTGATCAAGATTTTATGGTGATTCACAAACCAGCTGGATTACTTTCTGTTCCGGGCAAAACGCCTGACCTTCAAGATTGCGTTATTAATCGTCTTCTTCAAGAAGAACCACGTACGCTTCTGATTCATCGTTTAGATCGTGATACATCCGGCTTATTGGTGTTTGGACTCAGTAAAACAGGTCAAAAATCGATCTCTCGCCAATTTCAAGAACGTGAAACCGATAAAACTTATCAAGCACTAGTCGTGGGATGTGTAAAAGGTCAAGGAACTGTAGATATTCCTGTGATTTACGACCCATCGCGTCCGCCATTGCATATCGTAGATGCGCATCACAATAAAGCAGCGTTAACGCATTGGGAAGCAGTTGAACAATTTCAAATTCAAGATCAGTGGGTGACACGCGTAAAATTAACGCCAATCACAGGTCGAGCACATCAACTTCGCGTTCACATGCAGCATTTAGGGCATCCCATCGTAGGGGATACTTTGTATGCAACACCAGCGCAACAAGCTTTGAAAGATCGACTCTGTTTGCATGCAGAGCAGTTAAGTTTCAATCATCCTGTTACCGGTGAACGACTGAACTTTCATTGTCCAGTGCCGTTCTAAATACACATTTTAAAATCAGCATACGAATATTTTTATGATCTGATCATGATGAAATTATGGTTATGATCAATTAAGTATATCGTTGCTAAATATTGCTCACTTTTTGGTGGGCTTTATGTCAAAATATATTGCTTATAGACGTTAAATTTTGCTCAAATCATCTCCTGTTTGAGCATAAGTTTTCAGTCCTAACTTGAGATAAGGTGGAAAAATTGCAGCAGTTTGCTATTGGTCAACGTTGGTTATCAGACACAGAGACAGAGTTAGGTTTAGGGGTTTTGATTGATGTAAATGAACGATCAATTAGTATCCTCTTTCCTAAAAGTGACGAAACCCGTGTCTATGCACGTAGTAACGCACCTTTATCTCGAATTGTGTTCAATGTGAATGATGAGCTTCAAGACCAAGAGGGCATCGTCTGGAAAGTCGAATCATTAGAAGAGTGTGGTGGCGTTATTCGTTACAACGTAATTCGTCAGTTACAAGATGGTACTGATGAACGTAAATCATTAAATGAAACTCGTGTTGGTGCGACGATTCAATTGTCTAAACCACTTGATCGTTTACTGGCAAGCCAAATTGATTATAAAGAATGGTATGACCTGCGTATTGAAGCATTACAAATGCAAGCTAATATGCAAAATAGTCCATTACGTGGCATGGTGGGGGCTCGTGTTGGATTGATTCCTCACCAATTTTATATCGCGCATGAAGTAGGTAAGCGCTTTGCTCCACGTGTCTTATTGGCGGATGAAGTTGGTCTAGGTAAAACTATTGAAGCAGGTTTAATCATACACCAGCAACTTAAAACAGGACGTTCTGAACGCATCCTCGTTTTAGTTCCTGATTCGCTGCAATATCAGTGGATGATTGAAATGCGTCGCCGTTTCAATTTGAATTTCTCGCTATTTGATTTAACGCGTACTGCTTCGATCAAAGAACATGATCCAGAATTGAATCCGTTCTTAACTGAACAGTGCATCATTGCGTCTGTTGATCTCATGATCGACCATGAAGATTTACGTGAGCAATCGCTCGAAGCAGGTTTTGATTTGCTTGTGGTGGATGAAGCACATCATTTGATGTGGTCAGAAGAAGAAGGTGGTAATGACCGCTATGACCTTGTTGAAGAATTTGCTGAAAAAACTGCAGGCGTACTTTTACTGACTGCAACGCCTGAACAGTTAGGGGTCGAGTCTCATTTTGCCCGTTTACGTTTACTCGATCCGCAACGTTTTAGTTCGCTTGATCGTTTCTTAGATGAAGAGGAAAAATATCAGCAAACAGCTCAAATTGCAGAAGTGCTGATGTCGGATCAACCTCTTGAAGCTGATCATTTCCAAGCAATTGAGCAGTTACTGGGTCACAAGATTGAAGATGAGCCAGAACAGCGTTTCCGTGCAATTCATGAATTGTTAGATCGTCACGGTACGGGACGTGTACTATTCCGTAATACACGTGAAGCGATTCAAGGCTTCCCTGGTCGTGATTGTCAGCCTGCACCATTACCTGCGCCAGAAGGATGGTCGATGGATGGTAAACTTCGTGAACAAATGTGGCCAGAAGAAGCGCAATTGGACGGGGCTTGGATGGAAACTGATCCGCGTGTAACGTGGATTATGGAAATGCTCCGTACTCAGTTAAAGCATAAAAAAGTCTTGCTGATTGCGCGTAGTGGGCCTGTAGTTGAAGCTTTAGAAAATGCATTACGTATCCATGCAGGGATTCGTACAGCAATGTTCCATGAAGGCATGAGTCTATTAGAGCGTGACCAAGCAGCTGCTTATTTTGCAGAAGATTCCTATGGTGCTCAGATTTTATTGTGTTCAGAAATTGGTTCAGAAGGTCGTAACTTCCAGTTTGCTTCAGATTTAATTCTATTTGATTTGCCAGCAAACCCTGATGTTCTTGAACAGCGTATTGGTCGACTTGATCGTATTGGTCAAGAAAACCGTATTCAGATTCATGTGCCATATTTAGTGGGCACTGCACAAGAGCGTATGTTCCGTTGGTACAATGAAGCATTAAATATTTTCAGCAATATTTCTCCGACCGCGCAAACCTTACAAGAAAACTTTATTATTGATCTTAAAGATTGCTTGTTGGCTGATAAAGGTCAAGCGTTTGAAGATTTGCTTGAAGCTGTAAGTGTGCAACGAGAAGCTTTAGAGCAAGAGCTACAAGCAGGACGTGATCGTTTATTGGAATACAATTCTTGTCGCCCAATGGTTGCGCAAGAAATTGTGCAAGCGCTTGAAGAGTATGATGACAATACGACTTTGCCAATGTTTATGAAACGCTTCATGGCGTCAACCAATATTGATTTTGATGAGCAAAGTAATGGCACGGTGATTATTAAGCCTACGGATCAAATGCAAGTCCAAGGTCTGACTTTGGATGAGGATGGCATGACCGTGACGTTCTATCGTGATCAGGCTCAGATCCGTGAAGATGCGCAATACATAACGCTTGAGCATCCTTTCACTGAAAGTGTCATGGAAATGATCAATACGCAATCGTTTGGTAGTACCAATGTGGCGTTATTGAAGTCTGCAGCTTTACCACAAGGTTCAGTTTTAGTTGAGGTGTGGTTCAAAGTGGATGTGATTGCACCGAAAGCATTGAACTTGCCAGCGAGTTTACCAACACAATTGATTCGTGTGTTATTAAGTGAAAAGGGCCAAGATTTATCAGCTAAAATTGCACCAGATATTTTGAAACCATACTTACATCATCTTGACGGTAATAGTTGTCGCCAAGTGGTGAAAGCACGTCGTGATGTCGTTGAACAACGTTATGCACAAGCTTTAGACATTGCAAAAGGTGCTTTGCCTGAATTAAAACAGCAAGCGAAAGAAATTTATAGCAATAAATGGCAATATGAAATTGATCGTTTAAGTTATTTGAAACAATTTAACCCAAGTATTCGCGAAGATGAAATTGCACGTTTGCAGAAGCTTCAAAAAGAAGGCTTAAGCCTTTTAGAAGGTTTAGCTGTAACGCCTGAAGCGATTCGAGTCTTGGTGGTGGTAAAGCCATAAAATAAAAAAAAGCACCCTAGGGTGCTTTTTTAGGACTGCAGAAATTGATTGAAGTCAGGTTTTCTTTTTTGTAAGAAAGCCATCACGGCTTCAATCATTTCAGGCGATGTTAAACGTTCTGCAACAACCTCAGCTTCCTGAACAATACAATTCTGAATTTGATCTTGCTCGGGTCGAATTTGTTTTTTAATAATTTTTAGCGTGGTCATTGGCAGTTGACTCATCTGTTGAGCCCGCTGTAAAGCTAATTGTTCAGGTTGCTCGCAAATCTGATTGATGATTCGACATTTTAGCGCTTCTTCCGCTGAAAATTTTCGACCTGTGAGCAATAATTCGGCAGCCATATGATAACCAGCCAACTCAGTGAAAAGAAGGCTGGTGCCACCCTCTACAGATAATCCCAAACTTACAAATGGAATTTGAAATTCTGTATCGGGGTGGGCGTATACCATGTCACAGTGAAATAGCATAGTGACGCCAACGCCTATAGTGCAGCCACGTACCGCAGCAATAATAGGTTTAGAAAATCTTGCGATCGCTTTTAGGAAGACAAAGGGTGGTGTAGCATCAGCGGCTAAACCAACATATTTTTGAGCGGCAGACATAAAATCTTTCAGATCATTTCCTGCGGTAAAATCCTGTTCGTTACCCTGTAAAATCACAACATTCACTTGTTGAGATTGATCTGCCGCATCCAATATTTTTGCAATGTCATTGTACATTTCCCCATTTAAAGCATTTTTTTGCTCGGGGTGATCAATTTTGATGGTCAGGATTCTATTCTCAATCGTGACATGAATAAAAGGGTTTAGTGAATCTAAATTTTTTAACATGGCGGCATTCCTTGTCGCAAATTAAAAAAGCTCAGTAGACACGATTGTATACTGAGCTTTTATTCGTGCCTTATTGGCATTAAAGTCGATTTAAAATTTGCTCAGCATCTGAATAATTCATGTATTTTGGTACGGCATAAATTCCATGGGCTTCAGTAAAAGCAGATTTAATCATCTCTGGGAAATCTTGCTTTTTTAAATTCGGAATCTCAGTATTGATTTTCAAATCTTTAAGTAATTGCTTTACGCTTTGAATGAAAATATTTGCGGCTTGTTCATCCGAAGTGTGTGACGAGCTTAAACCAATTTTCTTCGCTGCTAGTGCTAAGCGTTTTTCTGATGCTTTACGATTAAATTCTAGAACATGAGGCAAGATAATAGCATTAGCGCGTCCGTGTGGGATTTGATATTGAGTCCCTAATTGATGCGCCAAAGCATGTACATAGCCAATTCCAGCACTATTCATTGCCAAACCAGCATAATGAGAACCGAGCGCCATTGCTTCACGTGCTGCAATATTCTGACCATCTTCAAATGCAGTTTTTAAATTTTCCATGATCAATTTCATGGCTGCACTGGCGTAATAATCTGATTGTTTGTTGGCGAATCCGCTTACCCACGATTCAATTGCATGAGTAAGGGCATCAATACCAGTGTCAGCAGTGATAGCAGGTGGCATGCCTTTCATGATGACGGGATCTAAAGCAGTTGCTAATGGAACGACTTTGGGATCAATAACTAAGCCTTTGATATGAGTTTCACTGTCTGAAATAACTGCGGCAATGGTAACTTCAGAACCTGTACCGGCGGTGGTCGGAATCACGAACAATGGATATGCAGGTTTACGGCTTTTTAAAATTCCAAAAAGTTGTTTAGGTGATTTATGGTTTGCGGCTGCGAGCGCTAATACTTTTGCTGTATCAATCGTCGAACCACCCCCTATACCCAATACGCTATCGCATCCGGTATTTTTAAACAGTGCTAGAGATTTTTCGACAATTTCACAAGTTGGATCAGGTTTTACATCAGAGAAAATAACAACTTCAATCCCATTGTGCTTTAATTGATCTTGAATGGGTTGTATGACACCTAATTTGACTAATACTGCATCAGTCACAATCATCACTTTTTTCATGCCGAGCTGAGCGATATTGCCACACAATTGCATTGATGAATCTTCACCCGCAAATACGAGAGGATGTGATACTGGGATTGCAAGGGTGAGGGCTTTGACAGCCATGAGTTGAGTTTTTGCACGTAAAATAGTGGCAATCTGAGCCATAATGATCAATCTCTATCCATGAGTTTGATTTAGTTATAGGATAATCATTGTCCAAGTACATTGGCGATAATCATCAACACATTGGTCTTAAATTACAATTTTATCAAAAATATAGCGCAATTAAACTGAGCAAAATAATGGTTGGATTTTGATCAGAATTCATGATAGAAAATAGAAAATAATTCGAAAATTTAAATCGTAAAGCTTTAGTTTTTACTCGGCAATCAGGAACTCAGGACGAGTTTAAAACGATTAAATCAGCTTTCGGTTATGAGTCATTACATAACAACAATGATGCGTTATTGGGAGTCATTACACATGGAAGTAAATCAGAACAACAACCAATTTGAGTTTTTACCGACTCATATTCACTATTTAATGTATTGGGAAAAGAAATCGCCAAACCAAGATTTCTTGGTTCAGCCTTTACCAAATGGTCAGGTGATTAAATACACTTGGGGAGAAGTGGCCAGTCAAGTCAAAAAAATGGCTGCTTATTTACAATCTTTGAATTTGCCTGGTCGTTCTCAGATTGCAATTTTTGGTAAAAATAGTGCGCATTGGATTATGGCAGATCTTGCAATTTGGATGGCAGGTCATGTGTCGGTTCCTTTATATACGACTCTCAATGGTGAAGGAACCAAATATGTTCTAGATCATAGTGAAACTAAGGCTTTGTTTATCGGTAAATTGGATGGTATTGGAGACAGTTGGAACGATGTGAAACAAATCATCCCTCAAGATATGCATTGTATTAAATTGCCATTGGCACCTGACTATAATGCGCCAACATGGGATGAAATCACTGCGAAAACAGCACCAACCAGTGAGCCTTATTTTCCAAACGAGGATGAGCTTGCGACCATTATTTATACCTCGGGCAGTACAGGTCTACCTAAGGGCGTTATGCAAAGTTATAAGACCTTGCTCTCACCTGCGAGTGAGCTGAAATCTACGTTTGGTGTTTCAGAAAAAGATCGTGCTTTATCTTACTTGCCGCTAGCTCATGTTGCAGAGCGTGTATTTATTCAATCATCCGTGATGATTTGTGGTTTTACCGTTTATTTTGCTAATTCATTAGATACATTTATTGAAGATCTTAATCGTGCAAAACCAACGATCTTCTTTTCTGTGCCACGTTTATGGACTAAATTTTATTTGGGGATTAATGAAAAAATTCCACTTAATGTACAAAACGTGTTGTTTAAAATCCCATTCTTGGGCAATAAGATTAAGCAAAAACTCTTGGCAAAATTGGGTTTGAATCATGTTCGTTATGCTTTAACGGGTTCTGCACCTTTACCCGTAGATATTATTAAATGGTATCGTAATTTGGGCTTAGAGTTGCTTGAAGTTTATGGAATGACAGAAAACTGTGGATACTCGCATATCACACGTATGGGTGAATATATGAGTGGATATGTCGGACATGTTCAAGCACGAGTAGACTGCAAGATTGATGAAAATGGTGAGATTTTAGTCAGAAGCCCAGGAACCATGTTGGGTTATTACAAAAATCCAGAAAAAACAGCTGAAGATTTGACTGAGGATGGCTATTTAAGAACAGGTGACATGGGTGAAATTGATGCGACTGGCCGTCTAAAAATTACTGGACGTGTAAAGGACATCTTTAAAACTCAGAAAGGTAAGTATGTAATGCCTGTACCAATTGAACAAAAGATTGGTAATAACCAAATGATTGAATCTGTCTGTGTTGGTGGTGCAAGCCATAAACAGCCGATCGCCTTTGTGATGTTGGCGGAAGAAATTCGCAATAAATTGCAACAAGATAATAAACGTGATGATATCGAAGCAAAATTAATTGAGTTGAAGAATGAAATTAATGAAAAGCTTGAGCCACATGAAAAAATTGCATTCTTTGTGGTCATTATGGATTTGTGGACGATGGATAACGATATGTTGACGCCGACTATGAAGATTAAGCGTAATAAAATTGAGGCGAAGTACGAAGCCCTTATTCCAACTTGGGTTGCTCAAAATAAAGAAGTTATTTGGGAAAAGTAATAAAAAAGCCCTTCAACTGAAGGGCTTTTTTTACACTCAGTATTTATTCTTTCAGATGACGTGCGCCTTCTAAAATCATTCGGATCATCGTCATCGTTTGTTCAGCTACAACTTTTCTTTCATCGTGTGGCATGTTGATTAATTTAGCACCCATAGTGAATACCAATTGAGTAATCGCTTTTGCAGCCAATTCTGGATGCTTGATTTTATGAGAGTTATTTTGTTCGAGACGAACAAGATCATCCATGAGTTCTTGCTGAAAGTAATTGAGCTGTTTTTCAACCGCCTCTTTATAAGAGGCAGAACCAGTATAACCTTCACGTAACAACAGGCTCAGATTACCTTCGTCAGCATCTAACTGTTCAATAAATACTTCAACTGAACTACGCACAATACTTGAATTGCGAACTGCTTTTAAGCGAGCTTGATGCAAGATTTGACGTAAAACAATACCTGAGCGATCAATCAATTCAATGGCAAGTTCGTCGATATCTTTAAAATGTCTATAAAAACTGTTTGGCGCAATTCCTGCTTCACGGGCAACTTCGCGCAAGCTTAAAGATGCGATGCTTTTTTGAGGTCCGATAAGGTTGAGAGCAGCTTGGAATAATTCTTCTTTCGTGATTGTGGCTTTTCTTCCGACTGTACGTGCAGTTGGATGCTCCAAAATGGATGCGGATTCACTGGCATGTAGAGGAGAAAGAGTAATCGTAGAGCTGCTCATAAATATCAGAAGTTTACAGTTAGAGTTGCATTATATCGCTCAGTGTCAGGATATGGAAATCAATAGATGATATACAAGTGTCTATACAAATATATATACATGTGTATAATAATTCTAAACCCACTGTGATGAGCCCATAATGCAAGCAGTTAAGCCACCTAGAAATTTGATTAGATCCGCAGTAAATGCTGTATTTGATCCGAATGCTGCCAATTTTTGGTTGCAAAAGATCGATCCAATTTGGTCGGTGAATCAATCATTAGGCAAAATTGTTGAACGTACACAAGTTGCAAATGATACGGTCAGCTTAAAAATTGCGGTTAATCGAAAATTTCAGTTTGGTGAAGCAGGGCAACATCATCCAGTTATTGTCACGACACGAGGTCGTTGTTTTGAACGTACCTATAGTTTGACCAAAATCGACACTCAACATGTATTGTTGACTGCTAAGAAAGTCGATCAGGGTGTAGTCAGTTCTTGGATTAACGATATTGCTGAGGTAGGCGATATTGTTGAGTTTGGTGCACCCTATGGAGATATGACACTTGGAAGTGTAAATACACCTCTATTAACGCTGGCCGCAGGGAGTGGTATTACTCCAATGTACAGCTTGATCAAGGCATTATTGCAGCAACAAAAAAAATTAGTTCAGCCAGTTAAATTGATGTACTGGGCAAAAAAAACAGAAGATTTAGCATTTCAAACAGAGTTGATTGCTTTGGCGAATCAACACTCAAATTTTAATGTTGAATTTTTTACCACTCAAGATGAAGTGGCTGATTCCCGTTTAGAAGATTCTCATTTAATTGCTATCGAATCCTTAGATCAATATACGGTTTATGCATGCGGTCCAGCAGGATTTGTGCAAGTTGCTGAACAACTAACTGATACTCGTGTTCATAAATTTAAAGGTGAAGCATTCAGTGTTGAACCATTCATTAGTGATGAAACTGGTTTTGTTCAGGTCACACTTACGAAATCAAATAAGGTCGTCACGATTCCAAAGGGACAATCAATACTTGCAAGTTTAGAGCAACAAAATATTCGCCCACAGCACGGTTGCCGCATGGGGGTATGTAATAAATGTGCATGCCATAAAGCGCAAGGTGCAACTAAAAACCTCGTCAATGGTGCAGAAAATACTGAGCCTGGAAATCTGCTCAAAATCTGTATCAATTCAGCTCAGTCTGATCTCACTATCGACCTATAAGCGAGAATAATCATGAATATGCCAGTTCAAGCACAATATTTCAAAAACCCAAAAAATCGTGAACTCACTGATGCACAACTTGATGAACTCGCACGTGAACTTGATGCAATTAAGCAGGAAGTTCTTGATGATTTAGGTGAAAAAGACGAAAAGTATATTAAGCGAGTGTATGCAGCGATTCGCTACAGTTCAATCCTTGGACGTGCATGCTTATTTGCTGGCTGGTTTCCTCCAGCATGGCTTTTAGGCACAGGCTTGCTTGGTTTTGCCAAAATCATGGAAAACATGGAGTTGGGCCATAATGTGATGCATGGTCAATATGATTGGATGAACGACCCTAAATTTAAAGGGACAACTTACGAATGGGATATCGTCGGCACATCTGATGATTGGCGCCAAACCCACAACTACAAACACCATACCTATACCAATATTAAAGGTATGGATGATGATATTGGTTATGGAATTCTTCGTTTGTTCCCAGAGCAACGCTGGAAAAAAGGATATTTATTACAACCACTTTACAGTATTCCATTCTGTTTGTTATTCCAGTGGGGTGTAGCGATTCAGAACTTAGAAATTGGTAAGCGCTTAAAAGGGCGCATGACCAAAGAAGAATTTCAACAACGTTTGAACCCGATGAAAAAGAAAATGGGGAAACAGTTATTTAAAGATTATGTTTTCTTCCCACTCATTGCAGGTCCTGCAGCATTACCCGTTTTCACAGGTAATTTAGTCGCTAATGGTATTCGTAATATTTGGACATTCAGTATCATTTTCTGCGGTCACTTCACCAAAGATGTGGAAGTTTTTCCGAAGTCAGTTTTAGAAAATGAAAGCCGTGGCCATTGGTATATGCGTCAAATTCGTGGGTCTTCTAACCTGACAGGTTCTGAAGGATTCCATATTTTGACGGGGCATTTGAGTCATCAGATTGAGCATCATCTTTATCCAGATATTCCTGCTCGACGTTACCGTCAAATGGGGCCTAAAGTGAAAGCGGTGTGTGAAAAATACGGCTTGAATTACAATAATGCGAGTTTATTTAAACAATATGGTCAGGTTTTGGGACGTATTGTGAAATATGCCTTCCCATTTAAAAAGTAAGAAACAAAAAAAGCCACTTATTGAGTGGCTTTTTGAACTTTAATAGCGAATTATTTTAATTGAATTGATCCATTTGCATTGACTGTGATTGTTGATTCTCCAGCAGCCATATTTTGTGAGTCTGCAGCGGGTGCACTCTCTACAACCATTGCGGCACGTGCCATGGCTAATGGTCTTGGTGAATAATTATTGGTGTTCATATTCAAGTTAACCAAGTTATAGCTAGAACGATTCCAAGCTTTAGTGAGAACCTGAGCGCGCTGTTGGAAATTTTGCGTGGCTTCTGTCAATAACTCATTTTCAACCTGCTTTCGTTTTTCAGTGGAAACAGTGAAATTAATCGATTGTGTTTGAAAATCTTGTTGTAACTCGCTAATTAACTGGCTCGCTGCTTTAAAATCTTTGCTTTCAATATTCACTTCAGCGCGGCCGCGCCATTCCTTCAGTTTTGTTGAATTGTTGTTGTCATAGACAGGGTAAGTGGTCTGAGAACCCGTTTCGACCTTTACTTGGGGGTATTTTTTACTGATGCTGATGGCCTGATTCATCAATTGGGTCATTTGTGTTGAAAGTTGTGCAGGCTGCTTATTACTTTTTTCAATAAATAAAATGGCGTGCATTTCATCATTAGAGACTTGTTTAGAGGCATCTGCTTGAAGATTAATAATATTAGTTTTAGGTTCTGAGTCAGCAAGTACCGAAAAGCTAATGCCAGTAGCTAAGATCAATAGTGGCAGTTTTAATAATTTCATTGTTATCTCTGTATCTTCACCTGATGAATATTCTACAGAATATTCTAATCTTTTTTGATGGAGAGAAAATGTGATTATTTGGTGATGAGATAGTAGCAATTGTAATATTCAACACCGATTTTACGACTTAAGTCGCCTTAACAAAGTTTTTAAAATGAATTTTAATTGAATTGTAGTTGAACAATAAAAGAATATAACTTGTCTTTGGATTAGTAGTTAATAATTTGTAATCCATAGATAATTCTATTATCAATGGTCTAATAAGTAGTATTAGAAATAGATTAAACATTCTGTATATTTAAATAATAAAATTTTAAAAAACATGTAAAACAATAAGATAGAGTCTTCATTTGATAAATTATTTATAGTCTGAAACTATTGTCATAAAGAAAATAAGTATTGGCATATAGGTCAAGATTTTTCCATTCTAGCTCTCATCAGAGATGCAGGTATCTCTCTAAAAGAATTTGTCCCTCAGAAGGTTGTTTTCAAGCAATTTTCCTAAGGTCAAATAGATCATCGAATGAAGTTGAAGGAAGTCTTGATGTCTAATTCTGCTGTAGTTGAATCAGTAGCACAAGCGTTACGAACTGCTGAATTATCACAAAGTGCAATCGCACCAATTCGCCCAACGTTGGGTGGTGAAGCTGCTGATGTAGATATCGCTTACGCTGTACAAGAAGTGAATACAGCGCGTGCCTTATCAGAAGGTCGTCGTTTAGTTGGACGTAAAATCGGTTTGACATCAAAAGTGGTTCAAGCACAACTCGGTGTAGATCAACCTGACTTCGGTATGCTGTTTGCAGACATGGCTTATGGTGATGGAGAGGCGATTCCTGCAGGTCTATTGATCCAACCTAAAGTAGAAGCGGAAATCGCTTTGGTGATCAATCAAGATTTAACGAAAGAAAAACACACTTATGCTGACATTATCAGCGCGACTGATTATGCACTTCCTGCTGTAGAGGTGGTGGATAGTCGAATTGAAAACTGGAAGATCAGTTTGATTGACACTGTCGCAGATAATGCATCTTCAGCTGCATTTGTATTGGGGTCACGTCCTGTAAAACTCGATAACCTTGATCTAGTGAATTGTAAAATGATCATGACACGTGGTGAAGAAGTCGTGTCTCAAGGTGTTGGTAAGGCTTGCTTAGCAAACCCTTTAAATGCAGCTGTCTGGCTTGCTGATGAAATGGTACGTCGTGGTCGTCCATTGTTAGCTGGTGACATTATTTTAACAGGTGCATTAGGCCCTATGGTTGTAGCAAACCCAGGTGATGAATTCAAAGTTGAGATTG
Organism: Acinetobacter sp. 24-47-62; assembly: GCF_056779765.1. Taxonomy (NCBI): domain Bacteria; kingdom Pseudomonadati; phylum Pseudomonadota; class Gammaproteobacteria; order Moraxellales; family Moraxellaceae; genus Acinetobacter; species Acinetobacter sp. 24-47-62. Next base: position 126,637 of record NZ_JBWYIN010000009.1, on the reverse strand, counting down.
AAGGCTTTGGTTCAGTGACTGCTGCTTTCGCTGCTGAATAAGTCGGAATTTTGAGAGAGTACGTTAATGAAAAAGATTAAATGTGCAATGATCGGACCAGGTAATATTGGTACTGATTTGCTTTACAAACTTCAACGTAGCGAATGGTTAGAGCCAGTTTGGATGGTGGGTATCGATCCTACTTCTGAAGGTCTTGCTCGTGCTGCGAAAATGGGTTTAAAAACCACTGCAGAAGGGGTTGATGGTCTTCTTCCTCACGTCATTAAAGATGATATCAAAATTGCTTTTGATGCAACGTCTGCATATGTACATGCGGAGAACAGCCGGAAGTTAAATGAGCTTGGCGTGCTCATGATTGACTTAACACCTGCTGCAATTGGTCCTTTCTGTGTTCCACCTGTGAACTTAGAAGCTTTACTTGCAGAAGGTGAAGTGCCTAACGTGAATATGGTAACGTGTGGTGGTCAGGCAACAATTCCTATGGTTGCAGCAGTTTCACGTGTTCAACCTGTTGAATATGGTGAGATCATCGCGACTGTGTCTACAAAATCTGTAGGTCCTGGTACACGTAAAAACATCGACGAATTCACACGTACAACTGCGGGTGCTATTGAGAAAGTTGGTGGTGCGAAAAAAGGTAAAGCGATCATCATAATTAACCCTGCTGAGCCACCACTTATGATGCGTGACACAGTACACTGTCTTGTTGAAGGTGAGCCAGATCAAGCTGCGATCACTGAATCAGTTCACGCGATGATTAAAGAAGTGCAAAAATATGTACCAGGTTACAAACTTGTAAATGGTCCAATTTTTGATGGTAACCGTGTTTCTATCTTCTTGGAAGTAGAAGGTTTGGGTGATTTCTTGCCGAAATATGCAGGTAACCTCGACATTATGACAGCTGCAGCTGCTCGTACAGCAGAAATGTTTGCTGAACACGTATTCAACAAAGAAGAAGCTTAAGGAGCAACCGCATGTCTAAGATTATTGTTCATGATATGACTTTACGTGATGGTATGCATCCACAGCGCCATCAAACGACTGTTGAGCAAATGATTGCAATTTCAACAGCACTTGATGATGCAGGCGTACCTTTAATTGAAGTAACACACGGTGACGGTCTTGGTGGTTCATCAGTAAACTACGGTTTTGCTGCTGCGACTGACGAAGAATACTTATCTGCTGTTGTACCTCGTATGAAGAATGCAAAAGTTTCTGCATTACTTCTTCCTGGTATCGGTACAGTTGACCATCTAAAAATGGCGCATGAAATCGGTGTATCAACGATTCGTGTTGCAACTCACTGTACTGAAGCTGACTGTTCTGAACAGCACATCACCGCTGCGCGTAAATTAGAAATGGACACAGTGGGCTTCTTAATGTTGGCTCACATGGCAACTCCTGAGCGTCTTTTAGAAGAAGCGAAGAAGATGGTGTCTTACGGTGCAAACTGTATTTATGTTACAGACTCAGCAGGTTATATGCTTCCTCAAGATGTAATCGATCGCGTTGGTCACTTACGTCAACACTTGGACCCAAGCATTGAGTTAGGTTTCCACGGTCACCACAACTTAGGTATGGGTGTATCAAATACTGTTGCTGCGGTTGAAGCAGGTGCAGTACGTGTAGACTTGGCGTCTGCAGGTCTTGGTGCTGGTGCAGGTAACACGCCACTTGAATTGTTTATTGCTGTTGCTAACCGTATGGGTATGGACACTGGCGTTGACTTGTTCAAAGTACAAGACGTTGCTGAAGATCTCGTGATTCCAATGATGCACAACCCAATTCGTGCAGACCGTGATGCGGCAACTTTGGGTTATGCGGGTGTTTACTCTTCATTCCTATTGTTTGCTAAACGTGCTGAAGCGAAATATGGCGTATCTGCGCGTGAAATCTTAATGGAGCTTGGTCGCCGTGGTACTGTTGGTGGTCAGGAAGACATGATTGAAGATCTAGCTTTGACTATGGCTAAAGCAAAAGAACTTAACGCATAATTTAAAAGTGATTTGAAAAAGCACTCTTAGGAGTGCTTTTTTTATGAATTTAGAAAAGATACATATAAAAAAACAATTGCGTGAGATGTTTGGGTGCTTATATTGGGTGATTTGGTGTAGAGCGTATCGTAATTGTTAAACTTAAAAACGATTAAATAAAATGGCAAAATGTTTCTGGGTTAATTTGTAAGATATTAAAATATAATAAATTATCCATCGTAAAAGTTAATTTGCTTAGTTACTGAGCTATTATTAATTGTTTATAACAATGAGAGTTTTTAAAGTATTGTTTTTCATCGGAAAAGTCTAAATTTTTTTTAGACTCTAGTCTGATTTCTTCAGAGTGCACAATTTAGCAATATGCTCATCAACGCTGATTTGAGTATAGGATGAAGCCATGCGTCATCAAAAATTATGGCTAGCAATGATTGCTGCAACAACTCTAGGGACAACTGCTGCTCACGCGAATTTTGTGGCTGATTCAAATGTTCAGCTTAAATTTAAAAATTTCTATTTAGAACGTAATTACGATACAGCACCAAATCTAGATTATGGTAACTGGACGCAAGCAATCACTTTAGATGCTAAATCGGGTTATCACGATATTGGTGCAGGCATTCAAGTTGGTGCAGATCTCTTGGCTCAATATGCAATTGGATTGAAATCGCGTGATTCTGTAAATGACATTCATATGCCATATGATAACAGTCAAGGTCGTACAGAACGCGATAATGCTAAATTCGGTGCGACTTTAAAAGTTAAAGTTTCTGAAACTGAACTTAAAGTAGGTGATTTATTGCCGATGTCACCAGTTATTTTCTTCGATCCATCACGCCAATTATTAACTACTTATAGTGGTGCATGGTTAGAGTCGAAAGATATTCAGGATACTAAATTAACCTTAGCTTATATTGATGGTATTAATGCGCGTTACGATAATCAGTATCAAGATTTGACCTTATTCCCAAACAATGATTTTGCGAAGGCAGAAGCTCAAGGTCTCACAACTGATGATGGAATGTATATTGTTGGTGTTGATCACCAGTTTACATCAAAGATTGGTGGTAGTTATTGGTTCGCTGATTTAACTGACATCTTCAAGCAACATTATGTTGCTGCAAGCTATAAAACTAAACTTGATGAAAAAACGAATTTAGATGCACATATTCGTTACTTCGATAACAGTGAAACTGGCGATAAACTTTTTGGTGAAATTGATAGCCAAGCAATTTCTATGGGGGCGAAAGTCAACCATGGTATGCATACTGTTCAATTGGGTTATCAAGAGATGTTTGGCGAGCATGGAGATAAAGCGACACTATTCCCAACATTGGGTGGTTGGGTGCCACAACCTTATTTAGATAACTGGTCGGTCGCGAGTTTTATCCGTAAGGATGAGAAATCTTGGAGCGTAGGTTATACCTATAATTTTAAAGAAATGGGTGTACCAGGATTATCTGCAACTGTACGTCATTTCCAAGGTTGGAATATTGATACGGCAACACCAGGTCGAGGTCGCGAGAATGAAAATAACATCATCGTGAACTATGTTGTGCCAGAAGGTAAGTATAAAGGTCTTGGTTTCAACTATATGTTCATTGATACTAATTATAACAACATCAATGTTCCAGGTACCTTGAGTGATTTAGAAGAGCATCGTGTGGCGTTAAGTTATAGTTATAAATTCTAAAATGAAATTGATCTCGATATGATGAGCAAGGATCATATCGAGATCTTATCAAGTCATATTCAGAGGGTGAATATTGATTTTAAAAAAATAAGAAAAAACAGTAATTTATTTAATTGGTAAAAAGATGGATGCAATCGTAAATTTGTATCAGTTGAAAGGTACAGAGCAGTTAATATAAGCCTGTAAAACTATCATTTGTAAACATCAACTGATGATTGTTTCACAAATATATGATCAGTTATAGACAGTTAGAGGACTATGATGAGCACTGTTCAAATTCCAGAATATAAAACGGATTCATTCTTTGGTTTAGAAGATAAATGGATCGAAACTGCTGAAGGTGAGTTAACCCATTATCATGAAATTGGTGAAGGCACGCCTATTTTATTCCTTCATGGTTCTGGTACTGGTGTATCAGCAGCTGCTAACTGGTGGTTGAATTTACCTGCAATTGGTGAGCAAGCGCGTTGTATCGCAATTGATACCATTGGTTATGGTCAAACTGTCGTTGCACCAGGAACTCAATACGGTATCCGTGCATGGGTTGATCATGCAATTCGTACTCTTGATGCACTTGGTATTGAAAAAACATGGTTAGTAGGTAATTCGCTAGGTGGTTGGTTAGCATTCCAATTGGCACTTGATTATCCAGAGCGTGTACTCGGTATTGTTTCAATGGGTACAGGTGGTGCAAAACAAACTGCAGCCCTAAAAGCGCATGCAAACCCAGTTTTAACAGAAGAAGGTATTCGTAAGACACTTTCAATGTTCGTTGTAAATAAAGACTTAATTACAGATGAGCTGGTAAAAGTACGTTTTGATTCTGCAGCGAATGACTACGCATCTGATCGTTTAATGGATGTTGTGGGTGCGCGTGACCGTGATCGTTTCGAGTTCCCATTAGACTTTGAAAAAATGAAAGATATTACAGTTCCTGTATTATTGATTCATGGTACTCAAGATGTGGTGATTCCTGTGTCTCGTACTTGGGACATTTTAAATATCGTTCCTAATGCTGATGCACATATTTTCAGTCAGTGCGGTCACTGGTCGCAAGTTGAAAAAGCAGAAGAATTTAATACGGTGATCAAAAATTATCTAGCAGTTCATGGTGTTAAATAATTTAAGATCCTAAAAAACTAAAAAAGAGGATGATTTAATCATCCTCTTTTTTAAAACTGTAAAATACAGAACATGTGTTTAATACATTTAAATCTGCATATTGATAATCAATATTGAGCATTGATCTGTTTTAATGCATTAGACTTAAGTGGTAGATCAAGTCTAGTTAGTTAATGGGTTGTTTAAAAAATAGTCTAATCTAAAGCCTGAATTCATAGAATTTATGATGATATTCGTAAAACTTTATTAGACTAAAGTCTAAGACTGTTGGTTGAAATAAAAAATAAAAATCACCGCTATGTTTAACGGTGATCATTAATTTGAAAAAAAATTAATTAATTACGATTAATATCAAGGTAAAAAACAGAGCTCAGTAAGTCCATAAATTTTTTGACGCCTTCTGAGTTAGTACTTTTTCTATAGCTTGCAAATAAATCGATTGAAGGTAATTCCACGTCTAGCGGGCGAATCACGGTGTTGTTCATCGTCAGTGGTGCGATATATCCAGGTAGAAAAGTACAGCCCAGGTTCATGCCAATAGAATTAATGTTAAAGAGGATATTGTCTGCAGTTTGAACAATATTTAAATTGATTTGATGGTATTTTGCAAAATCTAGAATGATCTTATTTAGGGTTTGAGATTGCTGTTCAGAAGGAATAATGAAATCGATTCCATCGAGCTCTTTTACTGGAATGCGATCGTATTTAGCGAGTGGATGATCTTTGGGGAGTAAGAAAATCAAAGGTTCTCGTAAAACAAATTGACTTTCGATTTCATCACTAAATAGATTTTGACGAGTAAAAGTGATATCAATTTCGCCTTTTTTTAACATTTTTGACTGATCGGAATTGTTTAAGCTTAACAATTCAATCTTTAAATCCCGGTTTTGAACACGAAGATTAGGGAGAACGTAAGGAAAAATTTTCATTTCAACGACAGGAACAAAGCCAATACGTAACAATTGCTGTTTAGATTTGGCAATCTGACGAGTCATTGCGACTGCTTTGTCTGCTTGGGCTATCGTGAGGCGAGCTTGTTCAAGGAAGACTTGACCCTCCTCAGTGAGTTCTACCTTACGTTTTGTACGATAAAGCAAAGGGACGCCAATTTCATCTTCAAGATCTTTAATCTGCTGGCTCAATGATGGCTGAGCAGTATAAAGGCGCAAGGCTGCTTTGGTGAAGTTGAGTTCTTCTGCCACAGCAATGAAATATCGTAGGTGTCGTAGTTCCATAAAAAATCATCCAAAGATTGATTCATATAATGTCTAAATATGATCAAGTGCGAGTATAGTTCACAAATGGATATTCGGTGAAGTGGGGCTGAGCATATTGAAATATCAACGTTATTATTAAAATATGGTAAAATTCACGTATTCAGCGATTGATTAATTTATCGATAAAACATCTTGATTCAAACAAAAAAAATATTTCCCCAAAACTCGTTCAAAACTCATTATCTCTGCAAAGTTGAGTCTATTAGTTTGTGTCTAATTTAGTCACAGGAGAGCTTTTCATGAGTGGGAAAATTGATGTGCGCGAAATCGATGCTTTAGTCGATGCACAAAATGGACGTATCACGCCATCTATTTATACAGATCCAGATATCTATGAACTAGAACTTGAACGTGTGTTCGGTCGTACATGGTTATTCCTTTGCCATGAAAGCCAAATTCCAAAGGCTGGTGATTTCTTCAATACCTATATGGGTGAAGATCCGATCATCGTGGTACGTCAAAAAGACGGTTCAATCAAAGCATTGTTAAACCAATGTCGTCACCGTTCAATGCGCGTGAGCTTTGCTGACTGCGGTAACACTCGTGCATTTACATGTCCATACCACGGTTGGTCTTATGGCGTAGACGGCTCTCTTAAAGATATTCCTCTTGAAGATCGTGCATTCCCTCAAGGCGCATGTAAAGAGAAGTGGAGTTTGATCGAAGTAAACCGTGTGAAGTCTTATAAAGGCTTAATCTTCGGTTGTTGGGATGAAACAACTCCAGACCTTGAAGAATACATGGGTGATATCGCTTGGTACTTAGATGGCGTATTAGATCGTCGTCCAGGTGGTACTGAGATCATCGGTGGTGTTCATAAGTGGGAAATCGAATGTAACTGGAAATTTGCGGCTGAACAGTTTGCATCTGACCAATATCATGCATTGTTCTCTCACGCATCTGCGATTCAAGTATTAGGTGCTAAACCAGATGACGAATCTTCGAAGAAACTAGGTGCTGCGCAAACTGCACGTCCGGTATGGGAAACTGCGAAAGACGCAATCCAATATGGTTCACGTGGTCACGGTTCAGGCTTCTTCTTTACAGAGAAACCAGATGCAAACGTATGGGTTGATGGTGAAGTAGCAAACTATTTCCGCGAAACTTACGAAGAAGTTAAAGAGCGTCTTGGTGAAATCCGTGCGTTACGTCTTGCGGGTCATAACACTATGTTCCCAACATTGTCTTGGTTAAACGGTACAGCAACACTTCGCGTATGGCATCCACGTGGTCCAAACAAAACTGAAGTATGGGCGTTCTGTATTGCGGATGCTGAAGCGTCACAAGAAGTGAAAGAAGCGTTTGAACGTTCTGCGACACGTGCATTTGGTCCAGCTGGTTTCTTAGAGCAAGATGACTCTGAAAACTGGATCGAAATTCAAAAAGTCTTACGTGGTTACAAAGCGCGTCAAAACAAACTCATTATGGAAATGGGTCTTGGCAACGAGAAAATTCGTGAAGATGGTATCCCTGGTATCACCAACTACATTTTCTCAGAAACTGCGGCACGCGGCATGTACCGTCGTTGGGCAGACTTGCTAATCCATGAAAAATGGGAAGATGTTGAGAAAGCAGCTGACGAATATGAGAAGGAGCTTATGAAATGAGTCAAGTGAGTTTAGAACTTCACCATCAAATTAGCCAATTCCTCTATCGTGAAGCGAAATTGCTTGACGATTGGAAATTCCGCGACTGGTTAGATACGTTAGCTGAAGATATTTCTTACACGCTACGTACAACACCAAATGCTCAAACACGTGACCGTCGTCGTTCAATTGAACCACCTACAACTTGGGTGTTCAATGATACGAAAGATCTTTTAGAGCGTCGTGTTGCTCGTCTTGAAACAGGTATGGCTTGGGCTGAAGAGCCTCCATCACGTACAACTCATATGGTGAGTAACGTGATCGTAGAAGCTACTGAAGTGGAAGGCGAATACGATGTATACGTTACATATCTTTTGTACCGTACACAAAAAGAGAAAGATGTCACGATTTACTGTGGTAAACGTCATGACAAGATCCGTAAAGTTGAAGGTGGCTTAGGCTTCCAAATTTTCAACCGTAAGATCACGCTTGATCAAGTTACCTATAACTCTCACAACCTGAGTGTGTTCTTCTAATGAATAAGATTTTTGTTTGCCAAGTTGACGAATTAGACGAAGGCGAAGCGTTGAAAGTAGATTGCGGCGTTAACGGTATCGATGCGCTTGCAGTGTTTAACAATGGTGGTGAGTTCTTCGCAATGAATGACCGTTGTTCTCATGGTAATGCTTCAATGTCAGAAGGTTATCTTGAAGATGATGGCACTGTCGAATGTCCATTGCATTCAGCTCGCTTCTGTTTAAAAACCGGTCAAGCATTATGTTTACCAGCGACAGATCCAATTCAAACTTTCCCAGTGATTGTTGAAGATGGTGCGTTATACGTTGAGATGGCAGGAGAGTAATCATGGGTTGGCTTAAAGGCGAAGTTGCACTGATCACAGGTGGTGGTTCTGGTTTAGGTTGGGCTTTAGTTGAACGCTTCCTTGAAGAAGGTGCGCACGTTGGTGTGTTACAACGTTCACAATCTAAAGTCGATGCTTTAAAAGAACGCTTTGGTGATCAAATTGTTGCAATCGCTGGTGATGTTGCCAACTATGAAGACAATGTCCGTGCTGTAAAAGCAACTGTTGAGCGTTTTGGTAAGCTTGATTGCTTTATTGGTAATGCAGGAATCTGGGATCACTACGCAGATATCGTCAATACTTCAGGTGAGCAACTTGATAAAGCGTTTGACGAAATCATGGGAATTAATACGAAAGCATTAATTCTAGGTGCTAAGGCTGCACTTGATGAGTTAGTAAAATCTGAAGGTTCGATAATCTTCACACTATCTAACTCAGCATTATATTCTGCGGGTGGTGGTCCAGTTTACACAGCATCTAAGCATGCTGGCGTAGGCATCATGAAGGAATTGGCGTACGAGCTTGCACCCAAAGTTCGTGTGAATGCTGTTGCGCCGTCAGGTATGAATGTAAACATTAAAGGTGCTGCATCATTAGGCCAAGAAAATCTAGGTCTTTTAGATGCGCGTGATCCTGAGAAAATCGCGCGTGGTATGCCGTTGAACTTCTTACCTGAGCCTGAAGAAATGACAGGTTCTTATGTGCTCTTGGCATCTCGTCAAAATAACCGACCTTTAACTGGTGTTCTGATCAATGCAGAATGTGGTTTGGGTATTCGTGGTCTACGTCAACCACGTGCTGGTTTCTTTGACGAATAAAATCTAGTCTAAAAAATGGACTTATCGGCAGCCTGTTCTAAGGCTGCCTTCCTTTTAAGGAGTCTCTCATGGCCGTTAAACTTATTTGTGCTTCGCACAGTCCTTTAATGGAATTTGCTTCACCTCAAGATCCGTCAAAAGAGCAAAAAGTACGTGCTGCTTTTGAACAATTATCTGCTGAAGTAAAAGCTTACGATCCAACACTGATCATTACTTTTGGTCCAGACCATTTTAACGGTTTTTTCTACGACCTTATGCCAAGTTTCTGTGTCGGTATCCGTGCTACGGCTGCTGGTGACTGGGATTACGGTAAAATTGACAATAAAATCGATGTTCCTGAAGACAAGGCTTTGGCACTTGTGCGTCAAGTTCTAGATGAAGGTGTTGATGTTGCATACTCATATCGTATGCAGGCTGACCATGGTGTGACTCAACCATTACACTTCCTTTGTGATGGAAAACTTGATCGTTATAAAACGATTCCAATATTTATTAATGGCGCTGCCGCACCAATGCCAACCACAAAGCGTACCATTGCTTTAGGCCGTGCGGTTGGACAATATATTAAGTCACTTAATCTTGAAAATGAGCGTGTACTTGTATTGGGTACAGGCGGTTTGTCTCATGATCCACCAACACCTCAAATGGGTTCAGTGCCACCAGAAGTTGAAGAGTTTTTAATTGCTGGCCGTAATCCAACTGAAGAAGCACGTAATGCGCGTCAAGCGAAAATTATTGCAGTTGGTCAGAAACTTGCTGCTGGAGATACATCAGTTGCAGTACCGCTGAGCCCTGAGTGGGATATCGCATTGCTTGAGAAATTTAAACAAGCAGATTTTGCTGCAATGGAAGCGATGACTGAGGCAGAAATTCGTGTCGAAGGTGGTCGTGGTGGTCAAGAAGTGCGTTGCTGGATGGCAGCATTTGCTGCACTGAGCGAAGTTGGTGAGTATGAAATGACAACTCACTGCTATGAAGATATTAGTGAGTGGATTGCGGGCTTCGGTATCGTATCTGCGGAATTAAAAGGTTAATCCCATGAGCAATGTAAACAACATCGTCATCGTTGGTGCGGGTCAAGCAGGCGCAAGTGCGATCCTTGAGCTTCGTGCAAACAAATATGAAGGTAAAATCACATTAATTGGTGATGAAACGCATCTTCCTTATGAGCGTCCACCACTGTCTAAAGACGTGATTTTAAAACCTGAAGAAACCAAGATTGAAATTTTATCTGAAGAAAAATTAGCAGATCTTGGTGTGACAGCAATTCGCGGTAATGGTGTCGTGAAAATCAACGCTGAAGCCAAAACTGTCGAACTTCAAAATGGTGATGTTGTTGCTTATGACAAATTGCTGATTGCAACTGGCGGTGCAGCACGTCGTCTTCCAAACTTCGATGCACTTGGCAAACATGTTTACACGCTGCGTAATCTTGAAGATTCACAAGCCCTTGTACCAGTGTTACAAAAAGGTCAACGTATCATCCTGATTGGTGGTGGTGTAATCGGTCTTGAGCTTGCATCATCTGCACGTTTCAAAGAATGTGAAGTCACTGTCATTGAAATGGGACCAATGGTGATGGGTCGTTCATCGCCACGCATCTTGAGTGAATTCTTGCTTGAACAGCAAAAATTGGCAGGTGTGGATGTTCGTCTTTCAACTTCAATTGCAGATTGCAAGCTTGATGGCGAAGAAATTGTGGTGACTTTAGCTGATGGCGAAGAACTTCGTGCGGATGCTGTGGTTTACGGTATCGGTATTGTGCCAAATGCACAGTTGGCAGTTGATGCTGGTCTTGACGTTGATCTCGCGATCAAAGTAAACGAAAATTGCCAAACCTCGAATGCTGATATTTATGCGGCAGGTGATGTGGCAACTCAACTTCGTGACTGTGGTAACCACCGTCGTGTTGAGACTTGGGAAAATGCCAATCTTCAAGCAGGTATCTTTGCACGCCATGTGATGGGGGTAGAACATCCTACTCCTAATCCAGCATGGTTCTGGACAGATCAGTTGGACATTAACTACCAATTCGTAGGTGATATGGCAGCGGCTGAATGGCTCGTTCGTGGTGAAATCAATCCTGAGCTACGTGCAGAATCTTCATTTGTATTGTTCGGTGTGACTGACGGTATTATTGTTGGTGGTATTACGGTGAATGCGGCTAAAGAAATGCGTCATCTTAAAAAATTGATTAGCAAACAAGCTGCATTTGAAGCAGATAAATATTTAGATCTTAGCCAAGACCTTCGTAAACTTGTGAAGTAAAATTGGTAAGATTGTGCAACAGACCTAGGGTAACTTAGGTCTTTTTTTTATGTGCCTAAGAAAATATTGATTTAATTTTGAGCAAATTATGAATTCTAGTTCCTCGAATATAATGGTTGTTGCGAGTATATATGCCTTATTGGTATTGATATGGGCTGCAACACCACTTGCCATTGTATGGAGTGTTGCAGAAATTCATCCAATGTGGGTGCTCATCATTCGATACTTTGGTGCATCTATAATTGCTTTGGCGTTGCTCAAAATGATGCGTGATCCACTCCCGTTTGATCATGTATCGCTGAAAAGTTATGTGGCTGGTAGCCTAAATTTAATTGGTGCGCAGTTATTTATCTACTTAGCAGCAAATTATTTAACGTCAGGCTTAATGGCACTGATCTTCGGATTTTCGCCATTAATTGCAGGTCTCATTGGACATCTCATCCTAAAAACACATAAGTTGTCTATTTTTCAATGGAGTGGAATGGTCATTGCCGTATTAGGTCTCATATTTGTTTTTGCAGAATTTGCAGATGAGCGAGTCAATCCTTGGGGTGTGGTTCTGATGCTGATCAGTATGGTGTCGTATATCAGTTCGATTTTTTGGGTCAAACAAATTAATGCACCTTTAAGCCCCATGAGTCAGGCGACAGGTTCATTAATCTTTTCAGCTTTAGGATCACTCTTAATCATTCCATTCATTTGGCAACAAATCCCAACCGTGCTACCAAGTACGCAAGCGATGGTGGGTTTTTTGTTCACAATGATCATGTCATCAATTGTTGCGATGCTGTGCTATTTTTGGTTAATCCGCCGCTTAGCAGCGTCGACAGTGTCTTTGAGTAATGTCATGACGCCAGTCATCGCCCTAGTTTTGGGGGCATCCTTAAATAATGAAATTATTCATAATGAAGCCTTGTGGGGGGATTGTCGTTGTGATGATGGGGTTGCTGATGTATTTTAATCGAGAACTCTTGAAACTATTCTTAAAAAAATGAGTGAAAAAAAGTGGTTTTAATCACACACGTACAACTACATGAATATATAAGATTCATAATGTTACAAAACTATGCTTTAGCCCAAGCTCGAATTTAGGAATACTGAAAAAGTCAGTTCAAATCAGCAAAAAAAATTGAACATTTTTTGCATAATTTGGACTGTTTTACTTTAGCTCAAGTTCAAACTTATCTAAAATAGAAGTGGTACAGTTTGAAATCTATACAAGTTATCAATTTGTCACATTAATATTTTAGAATCTGCTGGTGAAAACGATAGAAATCTATTTATTTTATTTCAAAATTCGTTATCATCGCGCCCTCTAGTTATAACTCTACACAATAGGCTAACTAGAACTCTATAAAGCACCGAGTCAAAGGACCGCAAGTCACCCGACTTATTTCTATTAACCCATATCAGAGATGGTAATTCGATATGAGCGTTTCTTCTGTAAATCCTGCACCTAATTCTACTAACGAATACTATTTGACTCGCCAAAGTCAGATGGAATCTAATGTTCGTAGCTATCCACGTAAATTGCCGTTAGCGATAGCAAAAGCTCAAGGTTGCTGGGTTACTGATGTTGAAGGTACAGAGTACCTCGATTGTTTAGCTGGGGCAGGAACATTGGCTTTGGGCCATAATCATCCTGCGGTCATTCAAAGTATTCAAGACACTTTAGCGAGTGGTCTTCCATTACATACTTTGGATTTAACGACACCTTTAAAAGATGCTTTTACTGAAGCTTTACTTGCTGAATTACCGGGTGGTAAAGAAGAGTACTGCCTACAGTTCTGTGGTCCATCTGGTGCAGATGGTACAGAAGCAGCAATTAAACTTGCAAAAACATATACTGGCCGTGGCACTGTGATCAGCTTCTCTGGTGGCTACCATGGTATGACTCACGGCTCATTAGCAATGACAGGTAATTTGTCTGCTAAAAACGCTGTTAATGGTTTAATGCCAGGCGTTCAATTCATGCCGTATCCACATGAATACCGTTGCCCACTAGGTTTAGGTGGTGAAGCGGGTGTTGACGCGCTTACTTATTTTTTTGAAAATTTCATCGAAGATGTTGAAAGCGGTGTGACTAAGCCTGCTGCAGTTATCCTTGAAGCGATTCAAGGTGAGGGCGGTGTGGTTACAGCACCTGTGAAATGGTTGAAAAAAATTCGTGAAGTGACTGAAAAGCACAACATCGTTTTAATTCTTGATGAAGTACAAGCTGGTTTCGCGCGTTCAGGAAAAATGTTTGCCTTTGAACATGCGGGTATCGAACCTGATGTTGTAGTGATGTCGAAAGCAGTAGGTGGAAGCTTACCACTTGCAGTACTTGGTATTAAGCGTAAGTTTGATGCTTGGCAGCCTGCAGGTCACACGGGTACTTTCCGTGGTAACCAATTGGCTATGGGTACTGGTCTTGCTACGATCAAAACGATTAAAGAACAAAATCTTGCGCAAAACGCACAAGAGCGCGGTGATTTCCTTCAAGCTGAATTGAAGAAATTAGCTGCAGAATTCCCATGTATCGGTAATGTACGTGGCCGCGGTTTAATGATCGGTATCGAAATCGTTGATGAGCGTAAACCTGCTGACCATATGGGTTCACTTCCTGCAGATGGTCAATTGGCTGCTGCAATCCAAGCAGCGTGTTTCAACAACAAATTGTTGTTAGAAAAGGGTGGACGTAACGGTACAGTGATTCGTCTACTTTGCCCATTAATTATTAACCAAGCTGAATGTGAAGAAGTAATTGTGCGCTTTAAGAAAGCAATTTCTGAAGCATTAGTTGCGGTACGAGGCGCTTAATTCATGGTAGATTTTGCAGAACACCGTAAAGCTTTGCTCTGTAATGATGCTGCATCCATTGCTGACTATACGTCAGCAATGGATCAGGCAACTCAAGCAGTAGCAGCTTGGTTACAAAATGACAAAATGTACACAGGCGGTAGCATTAAAGAGCTTCGCAGTGCAATTGCATTTAATCCTTCTAAAGAAGGATTGGGTGTAGAAAAGTCATTAGAGCGTATGGTTGAGCTATTCCTTAATAAGAGCTTAAAAGTACATCATCCTCATTCTTTGGCGCATTTGCATTGTCCTACTATGGTGACTAGCCAAATCGCAGAAGTACTCATTAACGCAACTAACCAATCGATGGACTCATGGGATCAAAGCCCTGCAGGTTCATTGATGGAAGTTCAGTTGATCGATTGGCTTCGTCAAAAAGTTGGTTATGGTGCAGGTCAAGCAGGTGTGTTCACCTCTGGCGGTACGCAGTCAAACTTGATGGGTGTATTGCTTGCACGTGATGCATGTATCGCGAAAAACTGGAAAGACGAAAACGGCAATCCGTGGTCTGTTCAGCGTGATGGCGTACCTGCGGAAGCGATGCGTAACGTTAAAGTCATTTGTTCTGAAAATGCTCACTTCTCTGTGCAAAAGAACATGGCGATGATGGGAATGGGCTTCCAATCTGTAGTGACTGTGCCTGTCGACGAAAATGCGCGTATGGACATGGATGCACTAGAGAAAACCATGGCACACCTTCAAAATGAAGGCAAAATTGTGGCATGTGTGGTTGCAACTGCAGGTACTACCGATGCGGGTGCAATTGATCCTTTAAAGAAAGTCCGTGAAATCACCAATAAGTACGGCGCGTGGATGCATATCGATGCAGCATGGGGCGGTGCTTTAATCCTATCTAATAATCACCGTGATTTGTTAGATGGTATCGAGCTTTCTGATTCAATCACACTTGATTTCCATAAGCATTACTTCCAAACGATTTCTTGTGGTGCATTCTTACTTAAAGATGAAGCGAACTATCGCTTTATGCATTATGAAGCGGAATACTTAAACTCTGCTTATGATGAAGAGCATGGCGTACCAAACCTTGTTTCTAAATCTCTACAAACTACACGTCGTTTTGATGCGTTGAAATTGTGGATGACGATTGAAGCACTCGGTGAAGAGCTTTACGGCTCTATGATTGACCACGGTGTGACTTTAACGCGTGATGTTGCAGATTATATTAAAGCAACAGACGGTTTAGAGTTATTGGTTGAGCCACAATTTGCATCAGTCTTGTTCCGTGTAATTCCTGAAGGTTACCCAACAGAATTACTCGATACATTGAACCAAAACGTTGCGGATGAATTGTTTGCACGTGGTGAAGCGAATATTGGTGTAACTAAAGTCGGTCAGGTTCAATCATTGAAAATGACAACTTTAAGTCCAGTAGCAACTTTAGACAATGTGAAGAACTTGCTTGCGCTTGTACTGGCTGAGTCTGATCGCATCAAAGCTTCAATTGCTGATGGTACATATACGCCACCAATCGATTAATAGATTGTTTTTGAAAAAAAGCGCTCAATTGAGCGCTTTTTTGATATTAAAAATTCATAACTTTGACATATTTTTAGATCATTATTGAAAAAATCTTTATGCAGAATTAGGGGGATAATTATTAAAGAATAAGTAGGTAATAAAAATATCAGTATTTAACCGTAATTATTATAAATCGTTGAAATATAATTAAAAAACAAATAAGAAAGTTGGTGTAATAAAAATAATAAAATCGTAATAAAGCTGTAACCTTATTGTCATATTATCAAATCAAAATGCATGTATCGAAATAAGTACAATACTTCAATAAAAAGTAGCGTACTCCAAATTTGCATAAATTGAGAGATAACATGATGCGCTTTACAAATATTGCAATTGCATTAGCACTTTCTGGGGCAGCTGTAGCAACAACCGCAAATGCAGCACGTGACACAATTCAAATTGCGGGTTCTTCTACAGTATTGCCATATGCAAGTATTGTGGCTGAAGAATTCGGTAATAACTTCCCTCAATTTAAAACACCAGTAGTTGGTTCAGGCGGTTCGTCGGGTGGTTTAAAACAATTTTGTAATGGTGTTGGCGACAATACGATCGATATTGCTAACTCATCTCGTGCAATCAAATCGAGCGAATTGGCTGAATGTAAGAAAAATGGCGTTAACCAAGTATTAGAAATTAAAATCGGTTACGACGGTATCGTATTTGCTTCAAATGCTAACAAAGCAGCTTATAAATTACGTCCACAACATGTATTTGCAGCTTTGGCAGCTGAATTGCCTTCAAACGGTAAGATGGTAAAAAACCCATATACACGTTGGAATCAAATTGATAAATCATTACCAAATGAGCCAATCACGCTTGTAATCCCAGCTTCGAATCATGGTACACGTGAAGTCTTCCAGGAGAAAATGGTGGATGCTGGTTGTGAATCGTATGCTGCTATTAAAGCTTTAGATAAAGATGCCAAAAAGAAAGCTTGCACAACGTTCCGTAAAGATGGTCGTGTTGTGGAAATTGCGGGTGACTATACAGAAACACTTGCACGCTTAAAGACTTCTCCAAGTGCTGTTGGTGTGTTTGGTTTAGGTTTCTATGATCAAAACCGTGACCGTTTACGCGTTGCAACTGTGAACAATGTGGCACCGTCTGAAAACACGATTTTAAATGGTTCTTACCCTGTATCACGCCCATTATTCTTCTATGTAAAAGGTGAACACTTGAAATCAATCAAAGGTTTACCACAGTTTACTGAGTATTTCTTAAACAAGCGTGTTTCAGGTAAAGGTTCTAAGTTAGAAAAAGCGGGCTTAATTTCACTCTCTGACAAAGAACGCGCATCAATTTTGGCAAACTTTAAAGCAGGTAAAGCTGTTAAGTAATCAAACGACAAACTAATGGCAGGAATTATCCTGCCATTGGTTTTTTCATTGAAAAAAGTTTTTTCAAACCATGAAAATTGAAAAGACAGTGGAGAATACATGAATCTGCTACTTATAGGTGTGTTACTGGCGATCATCGCCATTGCCTATCAAATCGGATTACGCAAAAGCCGTAACTTAGCAGGTCAGGGAAATAACTCTGCCGCTTTGCATTCACGTCCTGGTTACTATGGGGCATTAGTTGCGTTGTGGTGTGGTATCCCTGCATTTTTAATTTTGATTGTTTGGAATTTAGTTGAGCCAACGATCTTGGAGCAGGTGGTGCTTAATCATTTGCCACAGGATATTAAAGCGAGTCTAGATCCAGCAAGCCTAAACGTAGTTGTTGACCGTGTTCAATCAATTGCGTCTGGATTTGGTGTCAGTGACACGGCAACGGCATATGAAGTTGCAGCTGCAGAGCAACTGAGTAAATTTTCAACTATTGGCTCTTTTGCAAAATTAGCAGTTGTTATTTGCGCTGCATTGGCAGGTTTGGTATGGGCTAAAAAAAGAATTAGCCAAGATTTTAGAGCGCGTAATCAAGTCGAGAAAGTCATCAATGTTGGCTTAGCTTTATGTTCTGGTGTCGCGATTCTTACAACACTAGGGATTGTAATGTCGATGTTTGGAGAAGCGATGCGCTTCTTCAGCTTTGTTAATCCTTTTGATTTCTTCTTTGGAACAGAGTGGAACCCGGGTTTCAGTACTTCGGGAAGTGCAGAAGGAAGCTATGGTTTACTTCCATTGTTGTGGGGTACGCTCATGGTCAGTGGGATCGCACTATTGGTTGCTGTACCAGTAGGTTTAATGATCGCGATTTATTTGGCTGAATATGCTTCTCCTCGCTTCCGTTCTTGGGCAAAACCGACCATTGAAGTTTTAGCTGGTATTCCAACGATCGTTTATGGTGTATTTGCACTCATGATTATTGGTCCATTTATTAAAACTGTAGGGGCAATGGTTGGTATTGATATCAACGCAACGAGTGCGCTCACTGCAGGTTTTGTCATGGGAATCATGATCATTCCTTTTGTGTCTTCTTTATCTGATGACATTATTACTCAAGTGCCTCGAGCATTACGTGATGGATCTTTAGGATTAGGGGCGACCAAATCTGAAACGATTCGTAAAGTGGTCATTCCAGCAGCGTTGCCTGGCATTATTGGTGCATTTTTATTGGCTGCTTCCCGTGCAATTGGCGAAACTATGATCGTAGTTCTAGCAGCTGGTAACAGTCCTCTTTTACACGCAAATCCATTAGAAGCTGTTTCGACCGTAACGATTACGATTGTTAATCAATTAACAGGTGATACTGACTTTGCAAGTCCGCAAGCATTAGTCGCTTTCGCACTAGGACTTACATTGTTTGTGATTACTTTAGGTTTGAACATTGTTGCACTTTACATCGTGCGTAAATACCGTGAGCAATACGACTAATGAGTACTTCTAATCCTAATACTCTCGAGACAGTTGATTCAGCAACAGCTGAGCAGCTTAGAGAAAAGCGTAAGAAGACTATTCAGAATTCTTTAGCTAAACGTCATCGTAAAGAAAAGACGTTCCGTTTCTTCGGTTTTTCAGCAGTGATTGCTGGCTTATTCTTCGTAGTATTGCTATTCGGTAGTATTTTAGCGAAAGGCTTGCCTGCTTTTTGGCAAAGTAGCATGAATTTGCCAATCTATTTCGATCCAAAAATTGTTGAAGTTGGTCCAAAGCCTGTACTGGCTGAAGGTGAGAATCCAGCTCAGTATGAAGAACGCTTTATTGAGTGGCAGACTGAAGTTGGCATGGTGGATTGGGATGCATTGATCATCAATGCCATGATCAAACAAGACCCTCAACTTGAAGCCCAACGTGATGATTTAAGCTATATCTATACGAGCTCTGAAGCATATCGTATCCGTGATATGGTGATGAATGATCCAAGCTTGGTTGGTAAAACAGTGGATGTAAAAGTCCTTGCTGATGCAAATATTGATGTGTGGCTTGCAGGTAATATTGATCGTTCTTTGCCAGATGAACAGCAACAACTTAGTCCTGAGATTCGTCAAATTGCCGATGAACTCAAGGCTAAAGGTGTTATCGAAAATTCATTTAACACGAATATTTTCACGAGTCCTGACTCTCGTAGTTCACCAGCGACATCTGGTTTAGCTGGTGCATTCATGGGCTCATTGTTCATGATGTTGATTGTAATCTTTATTTCGATTCCAATCGGTGTTGCATCTGCGATCTATCTTGAAGAGTTCGCACCAAAGAACTGGATTACAGATATTGTAGAAGTCAATATCAATAATTTGGCTGCTGTTCCATCGATTGTATTCGGTTTGCTTGGTGCTGCAATTTTTATTGGTTGGATGCATTTACCATTATCTGCCCCTTTGGTAGGTGGTCTTGTGTTAAGTTTAATGACATTGCCAACGGTGATTATTACCACACGGGCTTCTTTAAAAGCCGTTCCTCCTTCGATTCGCCAAGCTGCATTAGGATTGGGTGCATCAAGACTGCAAACTGTTTTTCATCACGTCCTGCCTTTGGCATTACCAGGTATTTTAACAGGTGCAATTATTGGTGTGGCTCAAGCATTGGGTGAGACTGCGCCGTTGTTGTTGATTGGTATGAGTGCTTTTGTAGCCAGTGTTCCAGCAAGCCCATTTGATCAATCTACAGCGCTGCCTGTACAGATTTTCTTGTGGCAGGGTAATGAACTTCGTAACTTCTTTGAAGGTCGTACTGCTGCAGCCATTATTGTTCTCCTTGCGATGATGATTAGCTTAAATAGTTTAGCGATCTGGTTACGTAAGAAATTTGAAGTCCGTTGGTAGTCGGAGCAAAATATGAATACAGTAACTTCGCAAGTAACTCAAAATTCCTTAAAAAAGGATCAATCAGTGAATTCAGATCAAACACAATTTACATCTCAAGATGCAAATCAAAAAACGTCAACTTCGTTTGTTTCACAATTTGACACGCAAAGCGAAAATAAAAAAGAAGCAAAATCGGATGTTGTAAAACTGAGTACAACTGATGTTCATGTTTATTATGGTGAATCTGAAGCGATTAAAGGCATTGATCTTAATATTTACCAAAATGAAGTGATTGCTTTTATTGGTCCATCTGGATGTGGTAAGTCAACATTCCTACGTACTTTAAATCGTATGAACGACACGATAGATAGTTGTCGGGTAACGGGTAAAGTCATGTTGGATAATCAAGACATTTATGATCCTAATCTCGACGTAGTACTACTTCGTGCGCAAGTGGGTATGGTGTTCCAAAAGCCAAACCCATTCCCAAAATCAATTTTTGAAAACGTTGCATACGGACCTAAACTCCATGGTTTAGCACGTGACAAATATGATTTAGAAGAGATCGTTGAAAATAGTTTACGTAAAGCGGGCTTGTGGGATGAAGTTAAGGATCGTTTGAATCAGCCTGGAACTGGTTTATCAGGCGGTCAACAGCAACGTCTATGTATTGCTCGAACTATTGCAGTTTCGCCAGAAGTGATTTTAATGGACGAACCTTGTTCAGCACTTGACCCAATTGCTACGGCTAAAGTTGAAGAGTTAATCGCTGAGCTTTCAACACAATATACTATCGCAATTGTTACGCATTCAATGCAACAAGCTGCACGTGTATCAGACCGTACTGCCTATTTCCATTTAGGTGATTTGATTGAAGTGAATTCGACAGAAAAAGTATTTACTCAACCTGATCATCAATTGACTGAGGCATATATTACGGGTCGATTTGGTTAATTAAAAATTTAGAAACATAAATAAAAAGAGTCTTCGGGCTCTTTTTTTATTACAAAAATCTGTGGATGGAATAAGGTTTTTCTCTAAAATGGAATTCTTAATAAACTGATATCCACATGACAATGAAAAAAATACTTTGTTTAACAGCATTAATGACCAGTATTTTTATGTTGAGTGCTTGCTCACATACACCAAATCAAAATCAACAAGTAACCACGCAAATCAATACTTCGAATTTGATCGAACAACGTCTCATGAGTCATCTTAGTGCCTTAGAAGATATTGCAGCAGCTCATGGCGGTAATCGCGCAGTTGGAACGGATGGTGGTAAGGCAACTGCAACCTATATTATTGAAGAGGCAAAAAAAGCTGGTTTGCACGCTCAGATGTTGCCGTTTGAAAATCGCAATAAGCTCGTAGGTCAGAATATTATTATCGAAATCAAAGGTAAAAATCCTGATTTAGCTACGATAATCGGTGCGCATTATGATTCTGTGACCACAGGGCCTGGGATCAATGATAATGGTACAGGTGTAGCCGTTCTATTAGAGCTATTACAACATTATTCAAAATCTGAAAATCATCCTCAAAATACAATTTACCTTGCATTTTGGGATTCTGAAGAAGATGGTATCGGAGGTTCGCAAGATTTTGTTGCTAAAATGACACCTGAACAGCTGAAGGGAATAAAGGCTTATATCAATGTTGATATGGTCGGTACAAAAAATCCGAATATTTTGGTTGCTGATGTAGATAAATCTTCATTAAAAGATTTAGAAGCCCAGTTTAAGTCTGCTGGATTATCTGAATCTGACTATAAACCAATGATTGATGGCTTAAAGTCTTTACCTAGTCATCCAGAAGATACTGCGCTTGAAGAACATTTAAAATCATTCTTTAAAGCAAAGAACTTAACGATCAAAGAAGGCATCACCACTTTAACAGCAAGCGACACATCACCATTTCTAGGAAAAGTGCCGGTCACATCGATCATTTTATTTAATGAACAAGAACGCCCAGGTGCAAACGAGGGCGAAATAATTTTAGATTTTGCTCCATGTTATCACCAAGCTTGTGATAGCCAGGATTTAGTTGATCCAAAATCTATGATTATGGCTCTAGAGGCGATTCAACATCTGTTAAAAGTCACCAACACTCAATAGTTGAGATGACTGAAGAATTATTTAGGTGTATCTCATTTGAATTGCATCATAGGGTGCAATTCAATTTTTTTTACTGAATAAAAAAGATTTATTCGTAAACTCGATCGAAAATATGTCTTAAAGCAGTTTTGCTATCTAGCTGAATTTTGCAATACACAGTAGAATATGCGCTCTCTTCAAGTCACATTGTGGCATGGTTCAAAAGACCATCCCGTGGAGCCAAAATCAGCATGTTTATCGTGGCCGGTGCACCAGCACACTCTTCTTTTAAGCAAACGCAACTATTAACTCGTTTACAGTCAATTAGTTCGGTTCAATCAATAGAAAGTCAATGGGTTTATTTATTCGACCAAGCGCTCAACGAGCAACAACAGCAATCCGCTTTACAGCTTCTAAATGATGGTGCGTCATTTGAATTACGCCAAGCAGCCACAGATGAGATTCAAATCTTAGTCACTCCACGCGTAGGCACAATTTCGCCGTGGTCTTCAAAAGCGACCGATATTTTCGCGAACTGCAACACACCGGTTCATCGTCTTGAACGCGGTGTTTTGTTTACTTTGAAGGGTGTAAAAGACGTTTCAAATGAAATTAAGCAAATTCTGCATGACCGAATGACAGAAAGTGTTTTCAATCAAATTGACGATGCTGCTGCTTTATTCACTGAAACTGAGCCAAAACCGCTGAACTCGATTGATATTTTAGGTCAAGGTAAAGAAGCGCTCGTAAAAGCAAACTCTGAATTTGGTTTTGCTTTATCGGATGAAGAAATTGATTACTTAACTGAAGCATTTATCAAGTTAGGTCGCAATCCGCATGACATTGAACTCATGATGTTTGCACAAGCGAACTCTGAGCATTGTCGTCATAAAATCTTTGGTTCAGAATGGACAATTGATGGAGAAGTCCAACCATTGTCATTGTTCCAAATGATTAAAAATACCTATAAAGAATCACCTACAGATGTATTGTCAGCATATAAAGACAATGCTTCAGTGATTGTTGGTTTTGATACGCAACGTTTTTATCCAAAAAAAGATGAAAATGGTCATTATGTTTATAAATACAAGAGCCAAGCTGCCCACATCTTAATGAAAGTGGAAACCCACAACCATCCTACAGCGATTGCACCATTTGCAGGTGCGGCAACAGGTTCGGGCGGTGAAATCCGTGATGAAGGTGCAACAGGTCGTGGTGGTAAGCCAAAAGCAGGCTTAACAGGTTTCACTACATCTAACTTGAATATTCCAGGCTTCGAACAGCCATGGGAAGAAAACTACGGTAAACCATCTCGTATGGCATCTCCACTTCAAATTATGATTGAAGGTCCATTGGGTGGTGCTGCATTTAACAACGAATTTGGTCGTCCTGCGTTAAATGGTTACTTCCGTACATTTGAGCAAAATGTAAATGGTGATGTAAAAGGTTTCCATAAGCCAATTATGATTGCTGGTGGTTACGGTAACATCCGTCCTGACCACGTTGAAAAAGATGCGATCCAACCGGGCGATTTATTGATCGTGCTTGGTGGTCCTGCAATGCTCATCGGTCTTGGTGGTGGCGCTGCTTCTTCTGTAGATAGCGGTACAATGGGCGAAAGCTTAGACTTTGCTTCTGTACAACGTGAAAACCCAGAAATGGAACGCCGTTGCCAAGAAGTCATTGATACTTGCTGGCGTATGGAAGACCACAACCCAATCGTGTCTGTACATGACGTAGGTGCTGGTGGTATTTCAAATGCGATGCCTGAACTGGTAAATGACCACGAATTAGGTGCAAAACTTGATCTTCGTAAAGTACCATCATTGGAGCCAGGTATGGCGCCAATGGAAATTTGGTCAAATGAAGCGCAAGAGCGTTATGTATTGGCGATCCGTCCATCTTCATTAGAATTATTTGAATCAATCTGTGCGCGTGAACGTTGTCCGTTTGCCGTATTAGGTGAAGCGACTGAAGCGCGTCATTTAACGGTTGAAGATCCATTGTTTGGTAACAACCCAGTTGATGTACCAATGCAAGTGATCTTAGGTGGTACGCCACGTATGAGCCGCGCGTATGACTGTATCGAACGTCACGGTGATGACTTTGATGCTGCACAAGTGACTGATCTTAAAGATGCGATTTACCGTGTGATTAAGAACCCAACAGTTGCGTCTAAATCATTCTTAATTACCATTGGTGACCGTTCAATTACAGGTATGGTTGCACGTGACCAAATGGTTGGTCCATGGCAAGTGCCTGTAGCAGATGCTGCGGTAACAACAACAAGTTTAGTGGGCTACACAGGCGAAGCAATGGCAATGGGTGAACGTCCACCTGTAGCATTGTTAAATCCTGCGGCATCTGCACGTTTAGCAGTGGCTGAGTCAATCACCAACATCATGTCTGCAAAAATCGAGAAAATCAGCGACATTAAATTGTCTGCGAACTGGATGGCTGCAGCAGGTCAAGTAGGCGAAGACCAAGCATTATTTGAAGGTGTAAAAGCCATCGGTATGGAAATGTGTCCTGCGCTTGGCATCGCAATTCCTGTAGGTAAAGATTCTTTATCGATGCGTACTACTTGGAATGACGAAGGTGAAGATAAGTCTGTAACTTCTCCAATGTCAGGTGTGATCACAGCATTTGCACCAGTGACTGATGTGCGTAAGACATTAACACCAGAATTGAAAAACTTAGATTCAGTACTTGTACGTATTGATTTGTCTAAAGGTCAATTCCGTCTAGGTGGTTCGATCCTTGCGCAAGTGTATAAAGCAATTGGTTCTGTAACACCTGACGTAGATAGCTTCGATGACTTCAAAGCATTCTTTGCATTGGTGCAAGATTGGAACAACCGTGGCTTAATCAAGGCTTACCATGACATCGGTGATGGTGGTTTAATCGCAACTGTTGCAGAGATGATGTTCGCTTCACGTTTAGGTGTGGCTTTAGAAGATCAGTCTGTAGCAAGCTTATTTGCTGAAGAAATTGGTGCGGTATTACAAATTGCTAAAGCAGACTGGGATGCACTACAGGCTGAAGTTGCAGCATCAAGTTTAAAAGATGCGATCAGTGTCGTTGGTACAGTGAATACTACTGATACGTTAACGATCAATGGTTTAACGCTTGATCGTGTTGAACTGCAACAAGCGTGGACTGAAGTCTCACATCAGATTCAACGTTTACGTGACAACGTGGATACTGCAGATCAAGAATATAGTTTAATTGCGAATAAAGATCATAAAGGTCTTATTGCAAAAGCGACATTCGATTTGAATGAAGAAATTGAAGCACCGTATATCAATACACGTCGTCCGAATATGGCAATCTTGCGTGAGCAGGGTGTAAACGGTCATGTCGAGATGGCAGCTGCATTCGACAAAGTCGGTTTCAATACGATCGATGTCCATATGAGTGACTTACTTGCTGGTCGTGTAAGCCTTGATGAATTTGAAGGTTTAGTGGCATGTGGTGGTTTCTCTTACGGTGACGTATTAGGCGCTGGTGGTGGTTGGGCGAAGTCAGTATTGTTCAATCCTAAACTTCGTGATCAATTTGAGAAATTCTTTAACCGTCAAGAAACGTTCTCACTCGGGATCTGTAACGGTTGCCAAATGTTGTCTCAATTGGCTCCATTAATTCCAGGTGCTGAAAACTGGCCACGTTTCCATCGTAACGTATCAGAAATGTTTGAAGCGCGAGCTGTAAACGTTCGTGTTGAAAAATCTAAATCTGTACTGTTAGAAGGTATGGAAGGTTCGATTTTACCAATTGCTGTGGCGCATGGTGAAGGTCGCGTTGTTGCAGCGGACAGCTCTATTGCTGCATTGAATGCGGGTAATCAAGTGACTTTACGTTATGTTGATAGCCAAGGTAATCCAACTCAACATTACCCATTGAACCCGAACGGCTCACCTGAAGCAATTACAGGTGTGACTTCAACTGATGGTCGTGCAACGATTATGATGCCTCATCCAGAGCGTAACTTCCGTGCGATTCAGCACTCTTGGAAACCTGAAGATTGGGATCAAGATGGTGCATGGTTACGTATGTTCCGTAATGCTCGTAAGTTTATTGGTTGATTAAATCAATAGATTGAAAAAGCCACCATAAGGTGGCTTTTTCATAAGTAAATTATTGTTTTGAAGATGTAGAATTGAGTTGAAAACAAATAAAGAGTTCTCAAATGTCTGGTTTAATTGAAAAAGTATTACACTTGCGTGAATTGCTAATAGCTAGGGCTACAGATAGTTATGAAAAAGGTGCCTCAGAGGCATTTAAAGAGCTTAGAAAAGAATTGCTGATAAAAAAACCCTTTATGGATATATTCCATTTATTGTTAAAGATACAAATACCTTAGATGAGTTTGAAGCGAGAATTAAATGGGATTTTAAATCTTATGTGGAACGTGAGAATTATATTTATTCAGAATTTAAAGAGTTATTGAATGTTTTAGAAAGACGAAATACTTCTCCCTTAGATCAAGTAGTGGAGTTGAGAATTAACGAATTAAGTTCTGATTATATTCATCAAATATGGCAGAAAGCATTAGAGCGGAGAGTAACTGATCCTGATGGTGCTATTACATTAGCAAGGACACTTTTAGAGTCGACTTGTAAATATATTCTTGATGAACATCAAGTTGACTATGGAAATGCACCTGATATTAATCAACTGTATAGATTAGTCAGTAAAGAATTAAATTTAGCGCCTTCTCAACACACAGAACAAACTTTTAAACAGATTCTTGGAGGATGTAGTTCAGTGATTGAAGGCTTAGGATCATTGAGAAACAAAGTAGGGGATGCACATGGTCAGGGCAAAAAGAATTTTAAGCCTGCATCGCGTCATGCTGAATTGGCAGTCAATTTAGCTGGATCAATGTCGGTTTTTTTATTTTCAACGTGGAGCTTAAAAGAAAAATAATGAATAAATTTATTAATAAAAAGCATTGTTAAATAGTATCTTAAATTTACCTTATGGAAAAATAAATGTAGATTCGCTAACATGAGCTTATTCGGTCACCATTTTGGTGGTTTTTTCTTTTATAGATTTGGTTTCAAAATCTTTCTCCCACTGGACTTGGTTTGGTTTTTGCTTTTATATAGAGGTTAGGACAAGTGTATTTATTGGACATATAGCTAACCATAATAAGTAAGAATTTAATGCGGTTCGTTTTTAACTCAGGTATGAGGTGACGATATGACCAGAACAATGATGATACTGAACAAACACGAGTTGAGGCAAAAAGGCTGGAAGCTATTCGCTTTTGTGGCCAGTCTTCAAATCCTATTTTTAATTGCAGGTTATTTCTTAACTGCGTAAAAAAAGCCACCTTAAGGTGGCTTTTTTTATTTAAACAGTAAGTTGAATCTGTTTTAGAACTGCTTTCAATGTACTTTCATAATCAAAAGCATCGTTGGTACTGTCTTGATAACGCCAAGCAACATAGCCATCTGGACGTACTAAAACAGCACCAGACTCATGAATTTCAGACTTCGCATTCCATGTACCATAGACATCACGATAATCTCTTGAACCGATTTGAATAACATCTAAATACCCAAGATTAAGTTTTTCAGCAGCTTGTTTCCAGCCTTTGCCTGAGAGGCCTGTGAGTAAGGTAAAATGACCTTTGCCCGTAATATCTAGAGTTGAAACTTTTTGACCTTTAGCATTGATGAGCCAAGTATGCGGTACTTTTGCTCCAGGGCGTGTAGTGGCTTGTAGGTAAAGTTGATCATCTTGTTTAAATACTTCAGGTTCTGATTCAGAGATGACAGCATTTGAGCTATAACGCTGATTCAGTTCAACACCTTGAGCATTAAATTCAAAATTTTTAATTGCTAATGCATTGTAGAGTTTTGTACGTATTTCAGCGCCTTGTTCATTTTCAGCAAAAATACGCTCCAGCATTTGCTTTTGGGTTGTTACACCTTGATCAAAACCAAAAACTTCTTTGAGGTGTTTATAATCAAATCGTGATTGGTTGGCACGTGCAACAATTTGCTTACCTACAGGCGCACGTTCAACGGTATAAGAATCGAGAAGCGTAGGTTGAGACCAACCTTTAACTGCATATGCAAGTTTCCAACCAAGGTTAAAGGCATCCTGCATGCAGGTATTTGAGCCTAAACCACTTGATGGTGGATGACGATGTACGGCATCGCCACCACAGAACACGCGACCTTTCGAATATTCAGTTGCCCATGTTTGGTTCACGTACCAATAAGACAATTTTTGAATTTCGACATCTTCTACATGCTCACCAACGAAGGCATCAAGGCGTGCGCGAACTTGTTCTTCAGTCACTTGAGGCTCACCTTTAGAAATATCGAAGCCCCAACCCATAATCCACTCATTCCATGGGGTGATAGCACGCAATAGCCCCATACCTAAATCACCAAAACTGGCTTCAGGATTGACAATCCATTGCAAAATCGCAGGACGGTGCTGAACGTATTTAGACAAATCTGCCTTGAAGGTTACATAGACTGTACCAGCCCGTGCCATCACGCCTTCAAGGGGTAATCCAAGCTGTTCAACGACTTTTGAACGTGCACCATCCATTCCCACCAAGTATTTGGCGCGTAAATTGAATTCGGTATTGGTTATCCGATTGAGGAAAGTCGCAGTCACACCGTGTTCATCTTGTACGTGAGATAAATATTCAGTATTGAAGTTAAAAATAGCGCCTCGCTCAGCCGCATTTTTAACGAGTAGCGCTTCCATTTTAGGTTGGATAAGATCTACTAAAGGGCATGGACTTCCTTTGATATAATCGCCATGACGTTCATCGCCTGTGCCCCAAGCACTGATACGGGCAATTTCTTCGCCGACTAAACTGGTTGTGATCAGGCTTTCACCCATGTGTTCCCAAGGTGTTGCGATTTCCTTCACCTGTTCTTCGATACCTAAATCACGGAGGACTTCCATGGCACGTTGATTAGTAATATGTGCACGAGGACTGTTGGCTAACCAATTAAACTGGGTAAACAATTGAACTTTAACGCCATAATTGGCAAGGGCAAGTCCTAGAGTTGAACCAGCAGGACCAGTACCAATGACAAGAACATCAGTGTCAAAATGTTGAGACATGCTTTTTCCTAAATGAGTTGAACACACGGGGAGAGTTTTTGAATTGAGTCAGTCTAGAAAAAAAGTGCAGTGATCTATAGTCGTATTCATATAAACTATCGATCTATATAAAATTCAAAGTAATGAACGTGCACTTATGCACGATGGGCTGATTGAGATATGGAATTACGACATTTACGGTATTTTATGACTGTTGCTCAAGAGCAAAGCTTTACTAAAGCTGCCGAAAAGCTCTATACCGCACAACCATCACTCAGTCAGCAAATTAAAGATCTTGAACACGAAGTCGGTGTTACTTTATTTGATCGGACCACTCGTAAAGTCAAACTGACTGATGAGGGGGAAGCATTTTTAAAATACGCAGCTTTGACGCTGGACAATGCCAAGCAAGCTGTAGCTGCAGCTAGACAGGTCGCTCAGCAAAAGAATAATCAGATTCACATTGGATTTTTGAATGTGGCTGAACTGAAACTGATGCCTAGCATTCTGGCGCAGTTAAGAAAGAATATTCCTAATCTTAAAATTCATTTACACAGTTTGACTTGTACTGAGCAAATACAAAAACTTAGAAATGCTGAACTTGATATATGTTTTACTCGATACAAAATGGATCATTCAGATTATGAAGATATCCATATTTTGACAGAACAAATTTATTTGGTGGCTGCGGACAATCTTCATCCTTCAGAACGGACATTGAAACTACAAGAGTTAAAAAATTCATCAGTGATTATGTGTGAACAAAATGCTTCACCAATATTCTATGACAAATTAAATGTTCTAGTTCCCTTCGAAAAGATGGATGATCAAATGCTGTGGGTGACTAATGTATTACAGCATATCAATCTGATTAATTTGGGAATGGGCTTTAGTTTTGCTCCCGAATACCTCCTGAAGTTTTTAAATCATAATATCAAAATTGTGAAAACAGATGAGCAATTACCACAGCTTGGTCTATATGCGAATTATCATCGTCATTCAAACAATATTGCATTGAAAATGATTACTGAAGCCCTTATGCAAATGACAACAGAGCGGAAAAGAGTGGAAGAGGTTATTCATGCTTAAACTGATCTATTTTGTACCAGAATCACATCTAGAGTTGACGAAACAGGCAGTATTTGAAGCAGGTGCAGGCGGGATCGGTGATTATGAGCAATGCGCTTGGCAGGTCAAGGGCTTAGGTCAATTTAAACCTGTCAATGGGGCTCAACCATTTATAGGTCAAGTCGGAGAGCTTGAACAAGTTGAAGAGTGGCGTGTAGAAACTATTGTGCCTGAAGATAAAGCCATAGAAGTGGCACGTGCATTAAAAGCCAGTCATCCTTATGAAGAACCAGCTTTTGAATTCTTACACATTATCTCTATTGACCCATGATCGGTTGAATTTTGTATGCGCTGACGATACGAGGATGGAGATTCTCCTGTCCAATATTTGAAGGCTCGAGAAAAGGCTGATGGCTCTGAAAACCCTGTTAAATAGACAATTTCATCATGTTTGAGTGCGGTTTTCGCTAGTAACTGACGAGCAAGTTTTTGTCTGAATGACGTTAGAACATTCTCGTAATTAGTTCCAATATCTTTGAGTGAAATTTGGATTTTACGCGGGGAGAGTTTAAGAATTCTTGCGATATCTTCTAGAGCGAATTGTCTTAATTTTAGTTGTTCGCCTAAAGCCTCTTCAATTTGAATGACTAGTTCATGTTTATCTACAAGTTCAATGTGCTTCTCAATGATAGATTGATGTAACAGAAATAAATCAGGCTGAGCAGACGGAGAGGCATATTCTAGAATTTCTGCTTTGAATTTTATACAACCATAAGGCTGATTAAAATAAACTGGGCAATGCCATAGCTCATGATATAAGTCCTGAAACTCTGTATTGTCGTAGCTGAGCCAAATTTCTTGTGCTTGAAATTTTCCCTGACTGATATAATCAAAAAAAGATAAAACAATGGTAATCGTACATTCTAAATAATGACGGACAGGGTGATGAAAACCTCTTAGGGTAACGGTGTCATCTTCTATGTGAAGTTCAATATCCAATCCTGTAGTGAAATATTGATAGTATTTCATTGCTATTTTTAATGCATCGCCAAAATTTGCACTACTTAAAAAAATGTATTCAAAAAGTTGACCACGAAAAGTGGGGAGATGGTGACCGACAGTTAAACCAATATTGGAATTTTGTGTAATAACTTCTGTGAGTTCCCAGAATTTTTTTTGAACACGATTGTCATATCTTAAATCGCGTTGAGGATAGTCGATTGGATGTTGTAACGCATTTAATTGCGAAAATATTAAATCCACATCAACGCCCATATTTTGCAGTGTCTCGTATACCATGCTTGGAAAAATACCAGCATCAGTTCTGATTTTACTTTTTCTTGCGCTCATACCGATATTCAAGACTCAAGTCATGCATTGGAAAAACTAAGGATGCTCTATCCTCAGTTTAAAATGCTGAAATTATAATGTTGAAATGAGTTTAGAAATAATTTGAATGAATGAACATGTCTTTAAATGTCAAAGCCCCATCTCATGAGGCTTAATTATTGAAAGTTTATTTTGAAGCGCTTAATTGCTTATAGGATCAATATACTCAATATAACCTCGACCCTGAATATGCTGACCTTTGAATTGACCTGAATATTGGTAACTACCTGCATAACCGCCAGCCATACCATATTTAAAGTCGCCATTAGCCTTGCCATAAATAGAAATCAGAAGATTGCCTTGATCATCATTGACTTGCCATTCAAAGACTCGAGGTAAACGCATTTTAATGCCATTTGGTGTAGTTACAGGTTCAGGCTCATATTCATGCACCACAGATTCAAGCCCTCGTTCGTATATTCCTCCATGATGATCTACAGAACGAACATAAACACGACTTTGCAAAACTAAGCCCATTGGACCATGAGTGTCCACAAATAAGACTTGAGTGTGGTTATTAATATTTAAGATTTGATAAGTAAAAAATCGAATGGGAATGTTGATATTGACACCACGTGCATATTCGAAGGTGCATAGACCTTGAACTTGAGTTTTCTGTCCATCGATTTCTAAATATCCTTGGTACTCACAAAGCAGTGACTAATGTTCATACATGCTTCCGGCGAGTTTAACGAAATGTGCGATTTTATCAGTCGCTTTTAATTTAATTTCATAATTGAAAGCATGACCTTGGCGAGTTGCTTTAATGTCTGGGTAGTTAACCTCTATAACTAAGTCATTACCGAATTTGAGATATTGACCATTAGTCGCCAGTAAACATTCATGCTGTATACTATATCCAGAAAATAAATTAGGCTGCGTTGCAGCAGTACCAATTAATAGATTTGCGGTATCTAAATCTGAAGTTTTTATTAAATGAGAATTTCTGAATATTTTAACGAGAGGTTGTCCTGCAACCACAATCATATTTAAGAAGTTGAATGGGGCAGGTAGATTGGGAATCATGATCCCGTAGTGTACACAGGTATGTTTTCCGAGAGGTGTGTGGATCGCAGTGTTTGCATCAAAAGCTTGACCATTTACTAGAGCTGAATGATCTATATGTTTAACAATGCTTGAGGGAAGTTTAATTTTCATCTTATTCTCAATTAATATTTTGGCTTAAAATCATTTTTGGAAAAATACAATCAAAAATATAAATCGAGATAAAAGAAAAAAATTGACACTACAAACAGTAAGCAATTGTTTGAAGTGTCAACACGAAAAATAAGTCATCAAAAATGTGTGATATTACATTTAAACTTTTTGAATAAATAAGTCTCGATCGAAACGATATTGTGGGAAGAACACACCATCTTCAGCACGCTCTCCCGCACCAATGACCATAATTGGAAACTCTTTAGCATTTAGCCCCAATGTTTTACATACTAAAGGTTCGTCAAAACCTTCCATCATACAACTGTCGAATCCATAAGCTCTGAGCGCGAGTACAAGATTTTCGCAGGCTAAAGCTGTTGTCTTCGCTGCCCAAAGTTTGGCATCCGCAGGTGTAAAAGCGGTAACAGGCATTTGTTTGTCAAAAGTACGTGCTACTTTGAAAGTTACTTTCTTAAAGTTACCAATTGCATTTAAGTAACCCGTTTTATAATTCAGTGGAATATAGGTGTAATATTTTTTGACGAGTGGAGGAATCTCAGGAAATGGAAATTCTTGAATATTCAGCTTTGCCATTTCATTAATTCGATCTGTACGTGCGACACAGACAATCAATTCAGCCGCTGTGCGCGCAGCCCATTGATTTAGACACGCTTTTACAATCTTTTGTTTCTTTTCAGGATTTTGGACAACATAAAAAGTCCAAGGTTGTAAGTTAGATGAATTAGGGGCCAAGAGTGCTAAATCTAAACATTGATCGAGGATATCAGACGGTATAGGTTTTCCTGTAAACTTCCGAACAGATCGACGACTGGTCACGACCTTTTTGAAATTTTCAACATCAATGCCTTGTGGTGCAGGTTCGTAGTAGCGTTTTTTTTCAGTCGTCATGATCCATTCCTTAGATAGAGAGTATTCACCGAGTCGTGAGACTCGGATCTTTTAGCTTAATTAAATTGTGTGAAATCAGGTTTACGTTTTTGCATAAAAGCTTGTACAGCTTCCATCATTTCTGGAGAACCGACGCGCCCCATAAAGATTACTGCTTCATGATCAATCCAGGACACGATCTCATTAACATCATGTTTCATTAAGGCTTTAGATTGCACGAGAGAAGCAAGTGGTAGTGAAGCCAGTTGAGTGGCTTTTTGAGCGGCAGTTGCATAAACGTCAGATTCAATACTGTTGATCAAGTTTGCAGCCAATGCTTTTTCACTGTCGAATTTATCAGCAGTTAATAAAAGTTCTGCTGCTTTCACATGACCTGCTTGACGTGCTAGTAATTTACTAGATGCGCCTTCAGGTGAAAGACCTAAGCTTACAAATGGAATTTGGAACAAAGCAGTGTTATCTGCATAAACTAAGTCACAATGCAATAAGATCGTTACGCCAATACCAATTGCGACACCACGTACCGCAGCAATCAAGGGTTTAGAAAATTTAGCAGCAGATTTTAAAAGCACAAAAGGAGGACCATCTTCTGGACGAATTTGATCTTTCATCGCCGCAGATTTCATGAAGTCTTGCATATCATTACCAGCACTGAAATCCGCATCTTCGCCACGTAAAATGACCACACGAACAGCTTGATCTTTGTCTGCTTCATCAAGGGCTTTGGCGATCCAGAGGTATAATTCGCCGTATAATGCATTTTTGGCTTTAGGACGATTAATCGCCAAGGTCAGCACACCATCTTCTAATTTTGCATTTAAATGCTCATGAGGTTGTTGAATACAACTTAATGACATCG
Organism: Acinetobacter sp. 24-47-62; assembly: GCF_056779765.1. NCBI lineage: Bacteria > Pseudomonadati > Pseudomonadota > Gammaproteobacteria > Moraxellales > Moraxellaceae > Acinetobacter > Acinetobacter sp. 24-47-62. The sequence goes on along the minus strand of NZ_JBWYIN010000009.1, from coordinate 91,895 downwards.
TACTATCCTTGCTTTCAATTAATATAGATTTTATGAAATCTATTATGTCGTATTCTGGCGAAGAGTGACATAACTGATCAGTTCATAAACGTGACTTGGCGATGAATTATAAATTTGATTATTTGGTTTATATCGGACGTTTTCAGCCTTTTCATTTGGCACATATGGAAACCATTAAAATTGCGCTAACGCATAGCCAGAACGTTATTTTAGCGCTTGGTTCTGCTCAATTAGAGCGGAATATAAAAAATCCATTTTTAGCCATTGAACGTGAACAGATGATTTTGTCTAACTTTTCTCCTGATCAACAGGCAAGAATCAAATTTGTACACGTCATTGATGTTTATAATGATGAAAAATGGCAAAAATTGGTCAAATCTTTAGTGGTGAGTGTAGTACAGCCAAATGATCAAGTTGGCTTAATCGGTCACTTTAAAGATGACTCATCCTATTACCTCAAATTTTTCCCAGAATGGGAGATGTTGGAACTCGATAGTTTAAAAGGTGCAATTTCTGCAACACCACTTCGCGAAGCATACTATCGGGGGGAAATTATGGAAAAAGAACTTCCCCACGGAACCATTCAATTTTTACAAGCGTTTCAAAACTCAGAAATTTACCAACAACTGAAAACTAAATACCAACGTCAAGACAGTACAAGTTTGAGTGCATCAATTGAATGATTGTGTTTAACACAAGAAAACCGAGGGAAATCGTGCGTACTATTACACAAATGAGTTTGGCCACAGTGCTGTTATCTGCTTCTGTTTTTGCTCAAGCGCAAACATGGACACTATCACCTAGCAGTAAGATCAGCTTTGATATCCGATCTGCAGGAATGTCGATTGTAAATGGGCAATTTCAAAAGTATCAATCACAGATGAATTTTGACCCGGCACAGCCTAATCAAGGTTCAGCTAAATTTGTGATGGATGTGAATAGCCTTAAACTGAGCAAAAACTCTTTAAAGGATATGGTCTTTGGTGACAGTTTCTTTCATGCAAGCAAATATAAAACTGTGACCTTTCAAAGTAATCAAATTCGTGCTTTAGGAAATAATAAATACAAATTTGATGGACAACTCACTATGCGTGGTGTGACACGCCCAGTTTCATTTGATACAACTTTAACTCCAAATGCATCGAATCCAAATGTGTTGAATGTACAATCTTCAACAGTCATCAACCGTAGTGATTTCGGTATGCGCAAAGCGATTGGTGGAATTGGCGAAAAAGTGAATATCAAGCTTGAAGGGCAATGGAAAGCCAACTAAATTGAGAAAAAGAAAGCAGTGATTCAATCACTGCTTTTTTAATGTCATAAGTATGTCAGTAATATGTTTGAGTTGTGGGGACTGCTGTTTCCAATGATGCCAATATAGATCAACGTCTTGTGTTGCCTCAGGCAACAAACAAATCAATTGTCCTTGATCGAGTAAGTCTTGAATTTGCAGTTCAGGCACCATGCCATAGCCTAAGCCGAGTTGGATTGCATCGACAAATGACTTAGAAGAGGGGACATAATGATATGGATAACTAGATTCCGGTAATCCAAATTGATTCAGTAGAACCGTTTCATGTAAATGATCTTTATCATTAAAGATGACCGCAGGCGCACGGCGAAAGGAATCTCGATTTAGTCCGTTTTTAAACCATGCTAATTTGAATTCTGGCGTACACACCATTTGATAACGCATCGTGAACAAAAATTCTGAGTGGCAACCTGTCATGGGTTGGGATTCAGCGCTTATACATGCATTTACATAGCCTGATTCCATTAATTGATGCGTATGATCCTGATCATCTATTCGAAGTTGTATTGTGATTTTATGCTCTATTAACTGTTCAGCAATCGCAGGCAAAAGCCAAGTTTCTAATGAATCTGCATTCGTTCCAATGATAATTTTATAAAACTCAGAATTTTGATTTTTTCCCTGAATAAGCTGCAGAACATTTTCTTCTTGACGCTTTTGCCTTAATAAATGTTCAAGCAATATTTCACCTGAATGTGTCACACGACAAGGTCGTTCTCTAAGAATTAATGTTTGACCAATCTGCCGTTCCAATTGTTGGACACGAAGAGTAATTGCAGCCGCAGAGAGACAAAGCTTTTTAGCTGCCAGATCAAAACTTCCAGTTTCCGCCACGGTGATAAACGCGACACAGTCTTTATAATTGAAAATCATGATTTAATAAAACTTAATGAACTTAATATTAATTTAATAATACTCAATTTGAGATTGAATTGTTCATAATCCGCCTAATGATAAATATTAGGTGTTTTATGTCTTTATCCGTACTGTTTAATGGCTTTGTAACGAGTTTAAGTTTGATTATGGCGATAGGCGCTCAGAATGCTTTTGTCCTTAAACAGGGCTTAAAAAAAGAATATGTTCTGTCTATTTGCCTCATTTGCGCCTTTTCAGACTCACTTTTAATTTTGGCTGGTGTATTTGGATTTGGGAAGTTTATCTCAGACCATCCACAAGTGATGACATATGCACAATGGGGTGGGGCTATATTTCTAGTGGTATATGGTTTACATCATTTTTATCAAGCATTTTCGACCAAAAAATCGATGTGTCTTGATCATCATACGGCTGTTTCATGGTTTAAAATTATTCTCATTTGCTTGGCATTTACATGGCTGAATCCTCATGTGTATTTAGATACTGTCGTGCTTGTAGGCGCAATATCGACGCAATTTGAAGATCACTTATTATCGTTTGCCATAGGTGCGATCACGGCATCATGGTTATTTTTCTTTAGTTTGGGTTTTGGTGCGCAATATCTATCAGCTTACTTTCACAATCCCCGCGCATGGCAAGTCTTGGATATTTTGATTGCTTTAATCATGTGGTACATCGCCTATAACTTAATTAGTTAACTAGAAATTAAAGCATGGAGTTGTGCAAAAAACCTTTTAAAAGACAACTTTTATTTTCCAAATTTTTGATCACAGTATCTGTAACTCTAAGAACCACCTCATAATTTTTGGTCATATTTAAAATTTTAATTAATACTGTCTTAGATTATTCATGGCTAGATTCACTGTGCTTCGATCGATAACTTGATATTTATGCTTACTTAAATTTTCAAACTAAGTCGCTCTGAATAAGTTGGACGAGATACTTTTCTAAGGTTGTAATATGATCGAATATAACTGTGAATTAGTTAAAAACAAAAGTAAATATTAATGATAAATTAATTATAAATAAAAATCATTATCATTTAAATTGTGTATGATGTGCCCAAAACCGTATATAAGAGGGCATCCACGTGAAAAGAAATCTATTATTTCTGTCTTTAGTTTCTATACCGTGTTTTGCAGTTGCGCAAGAACCAACACAATTGGCAACCATTGTAGTAAAAGCAGACTCACAAGAAACCGATGTCACAGGTAAACTGAAAAAAAAAGCTACACTGAATATTTTAGGTGAAAAGGATGTGTTAGACACGCCGTTTACCATCCGTAACTACAGCGATCAAGCCATTCAAGATGCACACGCGCATACCATTATGGATGTCTTAAAGATCGACCCAAGTATTCGTACCACGACCAATAGTGGGCATCTCAATGAAAACTTTAGTATTCGTGGTTTTGGTGTGAATTGGGAAGATTACAATTTAAACGGTACTTATGGCATGGCACCTACGGGGCGTGTGACCACAGATATTCTCAATTCAGTGACGGTGCTCAAAGGACCGAATGCACTTGTTGCAGGGATGGCACCGGGTGGAAGCGTTGGCGGTGTAATCGTTGCAAATACGAAACGTGCAGACAAAGAACTTACCCGTGTCACCGCGAATTTCGAAGAAGAAGGTTTTTATAAATCTGGCTTTGATGTTGCACGCCGCTTTGGTCAAGATGAACAGTTTGGTGCTCGCTTAAGTGCCAATTATGGACAAGGTGAACATGTTGTTGATGGCCTAGAAGATGAAAGTACCTCAGCCGTATTAGCATTAGATTGGACCACTGATAAAGCAAAAGTGAATTTTGATGCTTATGTGACGGATGATAAACGTGAAGGTGGTTCGCCTGCGATGGTTTCATTTGCACAGCTTGGCAAAGTCTTAGATGCACCTGACGGTCGTAGTAACTTTTTCCCGAATATCCATGGTAAACAATCAGCACAATATGTTGGATTGTCTGGTGAATATAAATTACTAGATAATTTAAAAGTCATTGCTGGCGTTGGTACTGCAGAACAAAAATATCAAGGGCATCTTTTTGGTACACGCATGATCGTAATCAATGATGCAGGTGACGCGAACTCTCAATATTATCATGTAAAACTAAAGCAAAATAATACCTCAGCAAACTTAGGTTTAGAGGGTGCATTTAATACTGGATCAATTGAACATAAAGTTGGTTTACGTGCAGACTACTTAAATATTGAAACGGTGAAACATAAAGGACAAGGATCTACAGCTGTCCCATTTGTCACCAATCTCTACCATCCAAGCCACGAAGGTCATATGCCAGAGCAGGCGCCTGAAATATTTAAACAGGCCGATAATGATTTCATCAGTTATTCATTCACTGATCAAATTTCCGTGCTTGATAATAAATTACAATTCATTTTAGGTGCACGTTACCAAGATATGGACATCAAAAATCCATTGACTGGCGTTGAATATAGCGAAGATAAAGTGTCACCAAGTTTAGGGATCGTGGTGAAACCTTGGGGTGAAGATATCTCGCTTTATGCAAGTTATGTAGAAGGGTTGTCTCAAGGCAATACTGTAACGACGGAAACAGATGTGAATTTTGGAAAAACATTCGCACCATTCCAAACTAAACAGTATGAGATGGGCGCAAAATATCAACATGGTTCTTGGTTACATACCCTTGCTGCATATCAAATTGAAAAACCAAGTACAATTACAGAGTTTTATGCCACCCCGATCAATGGATCGACTCAGATTACGACAGATGGTGGTGAAACTACCTCAAAAGGACTTGAGTATGGATTCTCAGGCAATGTCACAGATGATGTGATTATTTGGGGTAACTTGGCTTATATTGATGCTGAATATACCAAAGGTATGAGTGGAAAAGTTGAGCTTTCGGGAAATACAGTAGAAGGTCAACCTGAGTTCACAGCAGGGCTTGGCATTGAGTATAAACTCCCGGTGGATGGTTTAAGTGTGAATGCACGTGCTAACTATGTAGATAGCCAATATCTCAACAATACCAATACGCTCGAACTTCCTGACTATACGTTACTCGATATCGGTGCGAAATACACAACCAATCTTGGCGGTGTAGATACGACTTTCCGTGCCAATATTGACAACGTCACAGATGAAAAATATTGGGCGGGTGTATTTAACAGTGGCTTTACCACATTGGGTGCAGGACGTACCTATAAACTTGGCGTAAGCTTTGATTTCTAATTGTAGTTAAAAAAAATTATAAGTAGATGAAACCCACGTCAATCGTGGGTTTTTTTTATTATTTTTGCAAAGCTTTTAAATCTTCAAGCACTTGTTCAGCATGCCCTGCAGCTTTGACTTTACGATATTCTTTAACGAGTTTACCTTGATGAAAAATAAAAGTTGAGCGCTCAATCCCCATCACTTTTTTTCCATACATATTTTTCTCTTTAATCACATCAAAGTGTTGGCAAAGCACTTCTTCTTTATCGCTAATCAAGTCAATTGTTAAAGCTTGCTTTTCGGTGAAGTTTTGATGGGCTTTTACTGAGTCTCTAGAAACACCGAAAATAGTGGTATGAAGCGCATCAAACTGATCTTTCAAACATGAAAAACCAATAGCTTGCGTTGTACACCCAGGTGTTGAATCTTTTGGATAAAAATAAATGATGAGCCAATCTGTATTCAACTCAGTTAAATTCACAGAACCTGTAGTCGTTGGGAATGTTTGATTGGGTAAACTAATCGTTTCCGTTGACATTATAATTTCCTCAAAAGTTGTCACTACATTTATAGGGGAATTCAAAAAAATAGCCACACGAGGTGGCTATCTTATACCTTATACAAGCTGCAATTATTTTTTAGCTTGTGCTGCTTTCATTGCTTCCTCTGTTAACGACTGTAGCTTAGACGTTAACTGTGGGCCGAAGCATGCTTGAAGATCAGTATTCTGTTTCTTCACGATAGCTAAAGTAGAAGGGCTTTTCTTTTGGTTAATCGCACTTTGGATTTCCCATTTTTGAGCATTAGTTAGCTTGCCGTCTGCTTCAATTGCACATGTACAATATTTGCTGACTTCAGTAGCAGAAAGCTTGTTCCCTTTAGCAGTTTCTTCCTTACAAACATTAATCAGTGCAGATTTTACGTTAGTACTTTTGTAGGCTTGCTGCATTTTATTATTCGGCTCATTTGCTTGAGCCGCAGAACCGAAAAGTGCTGCAGCAGAAACAATCGCTGAAAGAATAATGTTTGATTTTAAATTTTTCATATATGGCACCCTGTTATTACGGTATATAACGAGTTGGGTCTTCAACGCCAGCATCTGCAAAACCTTGTTTACGCAAACGACAGCTGTCGCATTTTCCACAAGCTCGTCCTTGGTCATCTGCTTGATAGCATGACACCGTTTGACTGTAGTCTACGCCATGTTCGATGCCTAAGCGAATAATATTTGCTTTGGATAATTGTAGTAAAGGTGTTTCAAATTTAAGAGGTTTTCCTTCCACACCTACTTTTGTCGCTAATCTTGCCATATTGGCAAATGCTTCAATAAATTCTGGTCGACAATCTGGATAACCCGAATAATCTACCGCATTAATTCCAATTACGATGGCTTCTGCGTCAAACACTTCTGCTGCTGCAAGTGCATAAGACAGGAAAATCGTATTACGTGCTGGAACATAAGTGACAGGGATCCCTTCTTGTTCTTGATCAGGAACATCAATGGAATGATCAGTTAATGCAGAACCACCTAAATTACCCAAATCTATATTAATCACGCGATGTTCAACGCCTGCTTGTTGTGTCAGTTTACGTGCAGCATCCAATTCAGTTGTTGAGCGTTGACCATACATAAAACTTAAAGCGATACATTCATAGCGTGCTTGCGCCCAAGCCAAGCAAGTCGTTGAGTCTAAACCACCTGATAACAATACAATGGCACGAGGGCGCATAGGAGAACTCCAAAAAATTAAAGTAAATAAAAAATGAATTATAACTGATTATATAAAGAATAATGGGGTATAAATTTTTTGAATATATAGATCTGCATAAGTCACAAAACTAAATGAGATCATTATAAAGAACGCGAAATGTTCGTTTTAGAAGATGAGATAAAACTCTCTTTTGAGTCGAATAAAGTTTAAACAGTTGTTGTTTTTGTTTAAATATTAAATATAATTTAACAAACACTTGATTAAAACTTACAAAAAAATAATTTTTACGGAATGAAAATGAATCAAATTAATACTTTAATTTTAACCACTGCTGCGTTGATCAGTACAAATTCTTTTGCATTTGAGGAGCTTTCAGATCAAGAATTGTCAACATATGCAGCACAAGATGGTATTACGATTAGCCTTTTACCAGGTGGACCCATTCAAGCTGATTTGATTTGGCACGATAACAGTGGATTCGGACCAGATTACAACGAAGGAAACACAAAAGCAGGTGCCTTAATTTTCGGTACTGCGAATGGGCGTAGTAAAAATCCATTATCACTTTCTTCTGGTTCGGCAGATATTAGTATTACTTTAAAAATCGATGCACAAGGAGGGAATAGTACTACAGGGCCTTTCCTGAATTTAGGTGTATTTGTTCCTGAAGATATTATTATTAATACCGGTGATATTTGGGTGGGTAAATCGGGTCAAGTTAGTCCAACAGGACGAGGCTATAGTGACCCCGTTAAAATTATGGATAATATGAAATTTTATGTATCCAACCTCTCAACCAATATTCAGCTCGGTTCAGCACCTCAAGGCAGTCTTTTAAAACTTAATGGAATATTTAAAGATGGTTTACGTTTAGAAGGCTTTAAAGTCCACGATCATGATGGTGGTGGCGCATTTGGAATAGAATTTATTAATTTAAAAAATACTCAACCAGGGCGTTTTGGCATCAATAATCTTGATTTTGATGTTGCAGGTTCGATACGTACAGATGGACTGGAACTCAAAATAAATCGTCTTGGAGATCAAAATGGTTTTAATGCCATGTTATGGGGGGTAGGCGTTGGGGATGCATCAACAATAAATAATAAGATTGGGGATATTTCAATAAAAGGGATTAATTTGAATGGCACGACCATTAAAGTGTCAGCACACTAAAAGATCATTTTGTCTCAAACAACAGTACAGAAAAGTGCTGTACTGTTTTAATTTAAGCTATTTTTTTACGTTTTAACGACCTGTTTCGTCATTCCAGAGCAACTTATGTAATTGAAGCTGGAAACGAACTGGTAAGTGATCCTCTAAGATCCATTGTGCTAAATCACGCGCAAGTTGCGGTAACTTCGCAGCGCCTTTTTCAACAGCAAAAGCAGGTGAGAACCAAACTGTACTTACACGCTTGTGCAACTCATATTGGTTCACTTGTTGTTTAGACCATTCATAATCTTCACGATTGCATATGACAAATTTAATTTGATCATGTTGAGTTAAATGGTCCAAATTACTCATTAAATTACGTGAGGCTTCACCTGAAGTTGGTGTCTTTAAATCTAGGACTTTGGAAACTCTACGATCCACTTTTGAAACATCTAGCGCTCCACTCGTTTCAAGGGAAACTTCACAACCTAAATCTGCTAGACGCTCCATGAGCGGTAATGCATTGGGTTGAGCTAATGGTTCACCACCAGTAACACAAATATAGGGTGTCTTAAAATCAAGCGTGGTCTGGATAATATCCTCTAAAGACTGACGTTCACCGCCTTCAAAAGAATAGGTGGTATCACAATAAGTACAACGCAGTGGACAACCTGTTAAGCGTATAAACACTGTAGGTAAGCCTGAAGTGTTGGCTTCACCTTGTAATGAATAGAAGATCTCCGTAATACGTAACCCCGCAGACGGATCAGAAACAGGAATAGCGGAAGATCGCAAATTACTCATATCGACAAAACCAAACTAAAATAGAGATTATATAAAAGAAAAATCTCTACGATTATTACTAACCGTAGAGATGTGGAGTGTAACTCCAAATACTATAAAATATTAAAAAAATTAGTCAGCGCGTAATAAGTCATTCAAACTTGTTTTAGCACGAGTCTGAGCATCGACTTTTTTCACGATGATTGCAGCATACAAGCTGTATTTACCGCATTTTGAAGGAAGGCTACCAGAAACAACAACTGAACCTGCTGGAACACGACCGTAGTGAATTTCACCTGTTTCACGGTCATAAATCTTAGTTGATTGACCAATGTAAACACCCATTGAAATCACTGAGCCTTCTTCAACGATTACACCTTCAACGATTTCAGAACGTGCACCGATAAAACAATTGTCTTCAATGATCGTAGGGTTCGCTTGAAGAGGCTCAAGTACACCGCCAATCCCAACACCACCAGAAAGGTGAACATTTTTACCAATTTGCGCACATGAACCTACAGTCGCCCATGTATCAACCATTGTACCTTCATCAACATAAGCACCAATGTTGACATAAGATGGCATAAGTACAACATTCTTAGCTTGATAAGAACCTTTGCGTGCAACTGCAGGCGGTACAACACGTACACCAGCTGCTTTAAATTGCTCTTCAGTCCAACCTGTAAATTTAGTGTCTACTTTGTCATAGAATTGGAGATCGCATGATTCGATTGGTTTATTATCATTGAGTTTGAATGACAATAGAACAGCTTTTTTTAACCATTGATGAACAACCCATTCACCATCAATCTTTTCAGCAACACGTAATGAACCATTATCTAAGCCATCAATTGCTTCCTCGACTGCTTGGCGAATTTCAGCAGGGCAATCTGTAGCTGTGAAGTTTGCACGATCTTCAAACGCTTGTTCGATGATTGACGAAAGCTGAGACATAATCTTCTCTTCCAAAAAAATTTCCACGATTTTACACTAAATTGATTATAAAAATTACAATTAATCCTGAAAAAATGTCCGACAATAATGACTAATCTTTATAAGTATGTTAATAAAAGTTAATAAAAGACTTAAGTGCAAATTATTTATAAAACAACAACTAAATCAAAATTGTATCAAAAAATAACAAAAAAGCATCAATTTGAATATTAACCAGCTTTGAAATCTCCATTAAGATGCTTCCGAGTCGAACACATTAATGATTAAAGAACAACTCATTTCTTTGAGGAGAAAAAAATGAAAGTGTTAAAATTACTCGCTGTTACAACAGCATTATCTGTTTCAGGCTTCGCTATGGCGGACACTCAAGTTGTACGTACAGGTAATGTATTTGAAGCTAATCAATTAATCCCTACTGGTGTTCGTGCTGAAGTTGGTACAACTGGTTACGGTGGTGCATTACTTTGGACTGCTAACCCATACGTTGGTCTTGCTTTAGGTTACAACGGTGGTGATATCTCTTGGTCTGATGATTTATCAATTAATGGATCAAAATATGATTTAGATATGGATAACAATTTAGCGTATTTAAATGCTGAAATTCGTCCTTGGGGTGCGAGTGAAAATCCATGGGCTCAAGGTCTTTATATGGCTGCAGGTGTTGCATATATTGATAATGAGTATGAACTTGACCGTCGTGTCAAACCAGGAGAAGGCTTCAGCGTAAATAATACAGACTTTGTTGCTGGAACGAATGGTGCTCATATTCGTGGTAAACAAGAATACAAAAATGACTTTGCTCCATATGTAGGTTTTGGTTTTGCCCCTAAAATCAATAAAAACATTGGTGTATTTGGTGAAGTAGGTGCTTATTATTCTGGTAACCCAAAAGCTAATTTAGAATTAGTAAGTGGCGGTGCAGCAAACAATCCAACAGGTGGTTCACTAGTGGATAATATTGCTCGCGAAGAAGATAAAATTCGTAACGATGACAAATACGAATGGCTTCCAGTTGGTAAAGTGGGTGTGAGCTTCCACTGGTAAGATCAAATTTAAAAAACGAGCTTCGGCTCGTTTTTTTATGCAAGTTAAAGCAAATAACAAAGGCGCTATAGGCACCTTTATTATTTGTAGCTTATTAATCCTCAGGATAAGCCACACGTTTTAACGCTTTGATATCAGCACTAGGTGCACATAGCGAAATAAACTCGTAACCGTATCCACGTAACAAATGACCTTTTCGTACAGCAATCCAAGTGGTATTCACCCCGAATAAATCAGTATCAATTTGTTTTAAGCGATGATCTCGTTCTGTATCGTAGGCTACATCGTTGACAATCCCGACACCCATACCTAATTCCACATAAGTTTTGATTACATCAGCATCAAGCGCAGACATCACTAAATCAACATCAAGTCCTGAGTCTTCAAAGGCTTTATCAATCTTTGAACGTCCCGTAAAACCACCGTGATAGGTAATAATCGGATACTCTGCCAAATGTTCTAAGCTAATCTCTCGCGCTGCTATTTGAGTAAGTGGATGACCTTGAGGCGTAATAATACTGTGTTTCCAGTTATAAAAAGGGACACTTGCTAAGTTTTCTTCAGTAGTCAGATTCTCAGTAGCAATACCAATATCTGCATCGCCTAAAAGTAACATTTCAGTGATTTCAGTTGGGCTTGCTTGTTGCAAAATCAAATGAACTTTCGGAAATAATTTTTTGAATGAATTTACGATAGGTGGTAATACATATCGCGCTTGAGTATGAGTGGTTGCGATGGTTAATGTACCTTCATCTACACGATTAAAATCATCGGCTAATCTTTTAATATTGTCTGCATCGACCAGCATGCGCTCCACAATACCGAGCAAAGCTTGACCAGGTTCAGTTAACCCTAATAAGCGTTTACCTTTTCGGATAAATAGTTGAACACCTAATTCATCTTCTAAATCTTTAATATGCTTACTTACGCCTGATTGAGACGTGTAAAGGGCAGCGGAAGCTTCCGTTAAATTAAAATTTTGTCTGACGGTCTCTCGAATAATTCTTAATTGTTGAAAGTTCATAGTCTTTGTTACCTTTAAAATGATGGGGCTATATAAAAGCCCCATCTACACATTTTTATGCGTTTTCTTGTGCAAATAAGTGCAATGTATTAGTCGTTAACCAAACCGATTGATTTGGGCGGAATTGATGCAGTTTAGCTTCATCTGGAGTGAGTAGAATTTCGATGAGATTGCCATCTTGACCTTGAAGTTCGGCAACCACTTTTCCTGCAATCCAAACTTCACGTAAGAACGTTGCTTGAATTGCATTGTCTGTAGGTTGAGCATGAATTTGGAACTCATCTGGTCGAATGAAGGCAATCACTTTACCTTCAGGTGCATCTTTAGCTAAAGGCAGTTGAATGCGATCATTTCCGATCTGTACGATTCCCGCTTGATTATGACCTTCGAACTTATTCGCTTGACCTAAGAAGTCAAATACAAAAGGCGTTGCTGGTTTTTCATAAACTTCACGAGGTGAGCCAATTTGTTCAATATTGCCTTTATTCATTACAATGATTTGATCTGCAACTTCAAGCGCTTCTTCTTGATCGTGAGTTACAAAAATCGAGGTGATGTGAAGTTCATCGTGTAAAGTTCTCAGCCAGCGACGTAACTCTTTACGAACTTTAGCATCAAGTGCGCCAAATGGCTCATCCAGAAGTAGTACACGAGGTTCAACTGCAAGCGCACGTGCAAGTGCAATACGTTGACGCTGTCCACCAGACAATTGTGCTGGATAACGATCTGATAAGAATCCTAATTGAACTAAATCCAGTAGTCGTGTAACCCGTTTTTTTATTTCAGATTCTGAAGGGCGTGTTGAACGTGGACGAACACGTAAACCAAAAGCAATATTGTCAAATACTGTCATATGACGGAATAAAGCATAATGTTGGAATACGAAGCCAACTTGACGTTCACGGACATGAACATTCGTTGAATCTTGACCTTCGAGGATCACTTGACCGCTGTCGGCAGATTCAAGACCAGCAATAATGCGAAGTAGAGTTGTTTTACCGCAGCCTGAAGGTCCTAATAATGCTACGAGTTGGCCATCAGGAAAATCTAGGGAGATATTGTTTAGTGCATGGAAAGCACCAAAGTGTTTTTCAATATTTTTAACTTGAATACTCATCGGATACTTCCTTTAAACTGTAGAAACTTCATTACGTTTGCTTAATTTCTCTTGGCGAATTTCGACCCATGTTTTAAGAATCAATGTCACAATCGCCAATAAAGCCAAGAGGGATGAAACAGCAAATGCTGCACTAAAGGTATATTCGTTGTAGAGAATCTCTACATGCAGTGGCAATGTATTGGTCTCTCCACGAATATGACCCGATACTACAGAGACTGCCCCGAATTCACCCATTGCACGTGCGTTACAAAGAATAACCCCGTATATCAAGCCCCATTTAATATTTGGAATCGTGATTTTCCAAAAAGTTTGCCAGCCTGAAGCTCCTAAAACGATTGCCGCTTCCTCTTCTTCTGTACCTTGAGCTTCCATCAGTGGAATGAGCTCACGCGCCACAAAAGGAACTGTAATAAAGATGGTTGCTAGTACAATTGCTGGAACGGCATATAGAATCTTAATGTCGTTATCCATCAGCCATCCACCGAACCAACCTTGCGTACCAAACATCAATACCAACATCAGACCTGCGATTACGGGAGATACTGAGAAAGGCATATCAATAATCGTGGTCAATATGGATTTACCACGGAAATTAAATTTCGCAACAGACCAAGCTGCCGCCACACCAAATACTACGTTGAGCGGTACAGCAATTGCAGCTGTCAGTAAGGTGAGCTTTACAGCCGACAATGTATCTGGATGAACTAAAGCTTGCGCATAAACGCCGATACCCTGTTTGAATGCTTCAACAAAAACTAAAATCAAAGGCAGGATTAAGCAACTGAGGAAGAAAATCATGGCAATGACAATGAGTGTATAACGAACCCAAGTCGGTTCACGCGTCGCATCACGAGATTGCAATTTTTCCGCTAAAGCATTGCTATTTGTATTCAAACTCATTGTGCAGTTCTCCCTGTACGACGACTCGCCCATGCTTGTAACAAGTTAATCAAGAACAAGATAGCGAATGAAATAAGGAGCATGACAACGGCGATCGTTGTTGCACCTGCATAGTCATATTCTTCCAATCGAGAAATAATCATTAATGGCGCAATTTCAGTTTCGAAGGGTTGGTTACCTGCGATAAAGATGACCGAACCATATTCACCCACGCCACGGGCAAATGCGAGAGCAAATCCTGTGATTAATGCAGGGAAAAGAATCGGTAAAATCACTTTGGTTACAATTTGCAGTCGATTTGCACCCAATGCTGACGCTGCTTCTTCAAGTTCAGTCTCTAAGTCACTTAGTACAGGTTGTACTGTACGAACCACAAAAGGTAAGCCAATAAATATCAGCGCTAATGTAATCCCAATAGGACTATAAGCAACTTTAATTCCTAAGGGTTCAAGATATTGACCAATCCAGCCTGTAGGTGCATATAAAGACGTTAATGCAATCCCAGCAACAGCAGTTGGTAACGCAAAGGGTAAATCAACCAATGCATCAACAATTCGTTTACCAGGAAAACTATAGCGCACGAGACACCAAGCGAGTAATAAGCCAAATACAACATTAATGAAGGCAGCAATGAGTGCAGCACTGAAACTTAGTTGTAATGATTTTAAGATACGCTCAGAACTTAAAATCTCCCATAAACCTTCCCAGCCAATACCTAAAGACTTAATAAATACAGCCGACAAGGGTATGAGCACAATTAAAGATAAATACGCTAGGGTAAAGCCTAGAGATAGACCAAATCCTGGCAGCACTCGGGATCGCTGCGACATGACTACTCCTCAAATGAGAGAAACAGCTTACCGAAATCAGTAAGCAATTGAATTGGAAAATTTATCAAGAATAAGTGGCGAACTTTAAATTGCAAATTTGTAATACAACTTGCCATTATCAATACTATTGATATAGTTCGACAGCTTTTCATGAATCAAAAAATCGAAGATCTCTGGAAATGGTCCAAATCCTGAATCAACATTAATATGACCGACTTGACCTAAGTTAATCGGTTTTACACCCCATGATTTTGCTAATTTTTTTGCATCCTCAAAACCTAACCACGGATCATTTTCACTGATGATCATTTTTGTGGGAACGCTAATCTTAATTTGATGAAAGTAAAAACTATAATCAGTCAAACTCAAACGAGCAAAACCATTCTCACCAAAACGACCTGGATTGGCTGGAGCAACTAAAACCAGTTGTTTAACCTTCTGTGCTATTTCTGGGTATTGATGCAAAGCAGCGACTGACGTTAAACAACCAAAACTATGTGCAACAATCTGGATGGGTGCATCAATCTGCGAAATTTTTTCTACAAAACGATTGATCCAATCTGAAAGTAAGGGAAAGTTCCAATCATCTTGTTGAACACGTGAGCATGGCATGACTTGACGTTGCAACCATGATTGCCAATGATTTTCATCACTTCCGCCGACGCCGGGTACAATGAGTGTATGTATCATGTCATGCTCCACTGATTATTTTTTTGTGTTATTGGCTTTGGTAATTTGGTCAAAAATACCATTATTCTCAAAATGAGCTTTTTGTACTTTCGCCCAGCCACCAAACTCTTGATCAATTGTGACCAATTTAAGTGGCTTAAATGTTGATGAATATTGTTTTAATACAGCTTGATTACGCGGACGATAGAAATTTTTCGCGGCAATATGTTGTCCCTTAGGTGAGTAAAGGAAATTCAAATAACCTTGCGCCAAATATTTATTGCCTGATTTTTCTGCATTTTTTTCAACGATCGCCACAGGTGGTTCAGCAAGTATAGAAAGTGTTGGCGTCACAATTTCAAATTTACCTGGTTGTTCACGCAGTGCTAAATGAGCTTCATTTTCCCAAGCAAGCAAAACATCGCCAATACCGCGTTCAGCAAAAGTTGTAGTTGAGCCACGAGCACCCGAATCTAAGACCTTGGTTTGTTTATAAATTTGTTGAACAAATTGTTGTGCTTTGGCGTCATTTCCACCTGGTTGGTGTTTAGCCCATGCCCAAGCCGCTAAATAATTCCAACGTGCACCACCTGAGGTCTTAGGGTTTGGCGTAATAATTTCCACACCCGGTTTTACTAAATCACCCCAGTCTTTAATATTTTTTGGATTTCCTTTTTTGACGAGGAAAACAATTGTGGAAGTGTAGGGTGTAGAATTATGTGGGAATTTCTTCTGCCAATCCTTTGGTAATAAATTGGTTTTTTCAGCAATCGCATCAATGTCAGCTGCAAGTGCGAGAGTCACAACATCTGCATTTAAACCATCAATGACTGCACGCGCTTGTTTACCTGAACCGCCATGTGACTGACGAAAGTTGACGTTTTGTCCAGTCCGAGATTTCCAATACGTACCAAATTCTTTATTTACTTCTACGTAGAGTTCACGAGTAGGATCGTAAGAGACGTTTAATAAATCTTTAGCGGAAGCGCTAAGCGAAGCAGCTGAAACAAAAGCTGCGATAACCCCAAGTTTTAATTTAGCTGAAAAGCGCATGGCAACCTCAAAAGAAAATATTCTGTTACATGGCGCTAGAATAAATCTAATCTTTATGCATAAAAAATAATTAAAAATGAATTTTATATGAAAAAAAAAGATTTAGGTGTGTCGTTAAAAAAATGCCGATCATGAATATGATCGGCAAGCCATAAGTTAAAGCTTAAATCTTAATTTATTTATTACTGTTTGCTTTGACAATTTGATCGAATATCCCGCCATTATCAAAATGTTGTTTTTGGACTTTTGTCCAACCTCCAAACTCTTTATCAATCGTGACCAATTTTAAAGGTTTAAATACGGATTGGTATTTTGAAAGTACCGTCGTATTTCGTGGTCGATAAAAGTTTTTGGCAGCAATGGTTTGACCAGCTGGAGAATACAGATAATTCAAATAGGCTTTTGCTACATTGAGGTTGCCATCTTTTTGCGCATTTTTCTCAACAATTGCTACAGGGGGCTCAGCAAGAATGGAAAGTGTTGGTGTAATGATTTCAAATTTTCCAGGTTGTTCACGAAGTGCTAAATGCGCTTCATTCTCCCAAGCCAGGAGTACATCTCCAATGCCACGCTCTGCAAAAGTTGTTGTGGCACCACGTGCACCAGAGTCTAGCACTTTAGTATTTTTATAAATTTGTCGTACAAATTCTTGTGCTTTAGCATCGTTACCGCCGGGTTGGTGTTTTGCCCAAGCCCATGCTGCTAAGTAATTCCAACGCGCACCACCTGACGTCTTAGGGTTTGGCGTAATAATTCCAACATCATTTTTAATCAAGTCTCCCCAGTCTTTGATCCCTTTGGGATTGCCTTTTTTGACTAAAAACACGATGGTTGAGGTATAGGGTGTAGAGTTCTGTGGGAATTTTTTCTGCCAGTCTTTTGGTAATAAATTGGTTTTTTCAGCAATCGCATCAATATCTGCTGCGAGTGCGAGAGTCACGACATCTGCATCTAGGCCATCAATGACCGCACGGGCTTGTTTACCAGATCCACCATGAGATTGTTTAAAATTCAATTCTTGACCAGTCTGCTTTTTCCAATATGCTCCAAACTCTTTATTAAAGTTGTCATAAAGTTCGCGAGTTGGATCATATGAAACATTTAAAAAATCTTTTGCGAGTGTGGAAACAGAAGTGACTGAAAGTAAAGCTGCAATGACCCCAATTTTAAAAGTACGCATCATTATTCCTATGTGTTTGTCATTTTTTGATGATTTGAGCATAGGGAAATTTTTTAAAATAAAAAAATAAGAAGAAATGAAAAAGTTATGATCAAAACAGCTATTCATTTTGTGAGTGACTTTTTACACTATGAGAAAGGAATGAGGTTGCTTGAAATGATCTGTTTAAAAAATGCCAAGCCAATGGATGCAATATCTATTTTGGATCGTGGCTTCCATTATGGGGATGGCTGTTTTACCACGGCAAGAATTCGAAATAATAAAATTGAATTATTTGAACGTCATTTAACAAGATTGAATACGGCCATTGAGCGATTGTCACTTCAAGCTAATCTTGACTATATTTCTGAGTCTATCCAGTATTTACAGCAAGAATATGAGCAATTAAACGGGACGATTAAAATTGTACTGAGTCGAGGCGAGGGGCAACGAGGATACAGTTTACCTCATCATTCAGCAGATCTTTGGTTGTATTATTATCCGCAAAACGTGACTGATCATCACTATGAAGTCATTGAGAGTGGTTTACTTGAGCGAGTAATGGGTTTAACCATGCCACAATTGGTGGGAATTAAATCACTGAATCGGTTAGAACAAGTGTTACTAAAGCAGGAAGCTGATGAGAAGGGTTTTCAAGAAGCCTTAGTTACAGATGTTCAAGGCTATATTGTTGAAGGAATCAGCAGTAACTGCTTTATACGATTGAATGATACGTGGATTTGTCCTGAACTTTGTTATAATGGCGTTCATGGGGTGATGCGTGCTGAAATTTTGGAGCGTATGAATCATTATGGTATAACGTTCCAAAAAAGAGTAATTGATTTGAATGAACTTCTTCACATTCAAAGTGTATTTTATTGTAATGCGCTCCACCCAATGAAAATCGCCTCTTGCCTTGATGATCGTCGATTAGATACACAAGCGTGTATTGATCTTTTTCACCACCTTCAACTTAATCAGATTTAAAGCTTATGTCCTCTCCTCAGAAATCAACAAAGAAAAAGAACAGCAAGACATCCTTTAAACCTAAAGCGCTTTTATTCATTATTGCAGGTCTAATGTTGCTTGCAACCATGATTCTATCTGCAAGTCTATGGAAGGATTATCCTGTAGAGGGTAAAAAGCAAATGCTCGCGATTAATCATGGTGATACTTACTCACAATTTATTGATCGTTTAGCTAAAAATAAGCAAGTTTCATTTCCCATTATTTTAAAGATTTATCAACGATTCATGATTCATGACAGCATGAAAGCTGGAGTCTATGAGGTCAAAGAGGGAATGAGTGTCCGTCAAGTTCTAGACATGATTTCAAATTCTGAAAATGCACAATTGAATCGAATTTTGGTCATTGAGGGTACAACATTTAAGCAGTTAAAAAATGCGCTTAAGAATGATGAATTGGTGACGAAAGAGCTGGTTCATTTGAGCGATGCAGAAATATTAAAGGAATTGAATATTCCATTTTCACATCCAGAAGGATTGTTTGCGCCAAATACTTATTTTTTTGCAAAGGGTGAAACAGATCGTAAAATTTTAACTGATTTGTATCAACATCAGATGAAGGCACTAGATAAAGCCTGGGAAAATCGAGCTTCTGATTTGCCGTATAAAAATAAATATGAAGCGCTCATCATGGCATCAATTATTGAGAAAGAAACCAATGTTGATCATGAGTTAGATAAAGTCTCGGGCGTATTCGTTCGTCGATTAAAAATTGGTATGCGTTTACAAACTGATCCAACCGTCATTTATGGTATGGGCGATCAATATACGGGCAACATTACCCGTAAAGATTTAAGAACGCCAACACCATATAACACGTATACGATTTACGGATTGCCACCAACACCGATCGCATTACCAAGTGATAAAGCGATCGAAGCGGCAATGCATCCAGATCATTCTGACTATATTTATTTTGTGGCGACTGGAAATGGAGGTCACAAATTCAGTACCAATCTAGATGACCATAATCGCGCTGTTCAAGAATATCTTGCTGTGATTCGATCTAAAAAATAAGGGGTAAAATAGACGTGTTTATTAGCTTTGAAGGCACAGAAGGTGTTGGTAAAACGACATTGATTCATAAAATTCGTGACTACTTCCTTGAGCAATCAAAGCAAGTTGTTCTAACTCGTGAACCAGGTGGTACTCCGCTCGCTGAGCAAATTCGTTCCGTACTTCTGACAGTGAATCATGAAGAAAGAATGAGTAATGATACTGAACTATTATTAATGTACGCAGCTCGAGCGCAACATTTGCAACAAGTCATAATGCCTGCACTTGAAAATAGTTCGATCGTGTTATGCGACCGTTTTTGTGATAGCAGTTTCGCGTATCAGTGTGCAGGTCGTGGGTTAAGCCGTGAAAAATTAGCGCTTTTAAACCAAAACTTTGTTCTAAAAATGCCTGACCTGACATTTTGGTTGGATGCTCCGACTGAACTCGGAATGCAACGAGCGCGTGCGCGTGGAGCATTGGATCGGTTTGAACAAGAAAAAGCAGCTTTTTTTGAAAAAGTACGCGCAGGATTTGCTGAATTACATCAGTTAGAGCCGAATCGTGTTAAGCGTATTGATGCAACACAAAGTCCTGAGCAAGTATTTAATGATGCAATTGAACGAATTAGTTCATGGAAAGCTGAGCATAAGTGCTAATTAAAAAAGCAAATATGATTTATATTGAGTCATTGTTTATGGAAAAACGATTAGACTCAATATGATCAGTAATAAAGAAGAAATACTCAAATTCCTAAAAACCGAATTTCCACAAAGTCTCCAAAAATGTGAAATAGTATCGGTAGAGCCACGTGGTGCTACAGTCATTTATCATGTTGATGAAAATGATTTAAGACCTGGAGGGACAGTTTCAGGTCCGACCATGATGACAGCTGCCGATTATGGGTTGTATATCGCAATACTGGGAGAAATTGGTATTGTAGGTCTTACAGTGACAACCAATATGAATATTAACTTTCTTAGAAAACCCAAAGGTGGTTGTGACATCAAGGGTGTTTGTAAATTAATGAAAGTTGGCAAAACTCTAGTTGTCGGAGAGGTTTACTTATACTCTGTTGGGGATGATGAGCCGATAGCTCACGTTACTGGGACTTACTCAATTCCGCCCAAAAGGGCATAAAAAAGCGAGTATGAACTCGCTTTTTTATGTTGAACTTAAACCTCAACTAAAGGTGTTTCCACTTCAAAATTTGGTGGGGTGAGTACAGTTTTTCGTAATTCTTGCGAAGGCTCAGGATAGTCCAAAGTGTAATGTAATCCGCGTGATTCTTTTCTTTGCATCGCACAACGAATAATCATCTCAGAAACGAGTACAAGGTTACGAAGCTCAATTAGATTTTTACTGACATGATAATCTTGATAATATTCGGTGATTTCATGTTTCAGCATTTCAACGCGATGTAATGCACGTTCTAAACGTTTGGTCGTTCGTACAATACCTACATAGTTCCACATGGTCTGACGTAACTCATCCCAGTTTTGCAAAATGACAACGTCTTCATCAGGATTCATGACTTGAGAAGCATCCCATTCAGGGACTTCATAGTGATCTATAATATTTTGATGTTGATCTTGAATATGCTTTGCTGCACTCATGCCATAAACAAAACATTCTAAAAGTGAGTTACTTGCCATACGGTTGGCGCCGTGTAAACCTGTATAAGACGTCTCACCAATCGCATATAGACCTTGAATGTCCGTTTGACTATGTTCATCGACTACGACACCACCACAGGTGTAGTGCGCTGCTGGCACAACTGGGATCATATCTTTGGTAATATCAATACCCAGCTCGAGTAGGCGAGCATACAAAGTGGGGAAGTGCTCTTTAATGAACTCAGGGGTTTTGTGGGTAATATCTAGCCATACATGTCGTATACCCAATCTTTTAATTTCGTAGTCGATAGCTCGAGCTACAATATCACGTGGTGCTAACTCTGCACGTTCATCGAAACGAAGCATGAAGCGTTCGCCGTCAGGTAAACGAAGATAAGCGCCTTCACCACGCATTGCTTCAGTAATTAAGAAGGAACGTGCTTGAGGGTGATATAAACAGGTTGGGTGGAATTGATTAAATTCCATATTGGCGACGCGGCATCCAGCACGATATGCCATTGCAATACCATCGCCTGTAGCGATATCAGGGTTAGAGGTATATAAATATGCTTTCATGGCACCGCCACATGCCAGTGCAGTAAATGGTGCTAAGAAAGTATGCACTTGCTCGGTTTGCTCATCTAAAGCATATAAGCCTAAAGCACGATTTTCCTGATTCAAATGCCCCAGCTTATGCGCTGTAATGAGGTCAATCGCAATGTAATTTTCAAAGATGTGAATATTGTTTTTTTCTTGTGCCCGTTCAACTAAAGTGGTTGAAATTGCTTTCCCTGTTGCATCTGCGGAATGAATAATGCGGCGCTGAGAATGCCCACCTTCACGTGTGAGATGCAAGTTATCTTCATCATCTAGTGTGAATTTAACACCTTGTTTCAGTAAAAAATCAACAGAGGGTTTTCCTCCTTCAACCGTGTGTTGAACAGCTTGTTTTTCACAGAGATAAGCACCTGCAATGAGCGTGTCATCAATATGTTGTTGAATAGAATCAGCCTCATCAAGAACAGCTGCAACGCCGCCTTGTGCATAATACGTGCTGGCATCTTTCAAATGAGATTTTGCTAACACTGCGATATTAAAATGATCAGGTAATGAGAGTGCTAGACTTAAACCCGCACCGCCACTGCCCACAATAATCACATCAAATTGATGCGCACTTGTATTTTTCGGCATTTCCATTCGCAAACTGAATTTTAAAAGTGCGTTAATATGGCTCTTTTTTAAAGCAAAATTCAAGAGTTTGATTGATCAAATTTTTTTTTATGCACTTGAACTATTAGTTTTTAATCATATTTTAAGTAAAGTATTGTTTTCTATTAATATAGAAACATTTATTTACGCACAGAGAATTTTGATTGTGCTAAAAATTATTTTATCCAAGAATCATAAATGAGAGTTCACTTAACATGAAAAATCGCGTTATAGCATCAGGACTTTTTGCTGCAGTATTTACTGCGGCAGTGCAAACTCAAGCGGCGGCTACTGTTGACTTTTCAAATCTTGTAGAGCGAGTAAGTCCGGGTGTCGTCAGCGTGAATGTTGTTAAGAAAATGACACAAGAAGAAATTCTTCAACAACAAGTACCTGAACTGCTGAAACGATTCTTCGGCAATCAAATTATTATTCCGCAGCGCCAAGCTCCTCAAGAGAAAACGGGTTTTGGGAGTGCATTTTTTATTAGCCGTGATGGTTACCTGATTACCAACCATCATGTTGTAGAAAATGCTTCACAAATCACCATCATGTTAAATGATCGTCGCGAGATTGATGCCAAAGTTATTGGTAGTGATGAACGTACTGATGTGGCATTACTGAAAGTTGAAGGTGCGAACTACCCAGCACTTTCGACTGGGAATATCGACCAATTAAGAGTTGGAGAACCTGTTCTTGCCATTGGCTCACCGTTTGGTTTTGAGTACTCGGCATCTGCGGGGATTGTCAGTGCCAAATCAAGAAATATGTTGGGTGAAACATCAGTTCCGTTTATTCAAACTGATGTCGCATTAAACCCTGGTAACTCTGGGGGACCATTGTTTAATCAACAAGGTCAAGTGATTGGTGTGAATTCTCGTATTTTCAGTGGTACTGGCGGATATATGGGATTGTCATTCTCCATTCCAATCGATGTAGCGATGGATGTGGCGGATCAATTAAAGAAAAATGGTAAAGTTACTCGCTCATATCTTGGTATTCATTTACAAGAGATTGATCGTAACCTCGCAGAAGCTTATAAATTACCAAAACCTGAAGGTGCTTTAATCACAGAAATTGCGCCAAATTCCCCAGCAGAGCGCGCTGGCTTAAAGCAAAATGATATTATTTTGAAATACAACGGAACTGCAATTTCAAGAACGAGTGAGCTATTAAATTACTTAAATAGAACACAGCCAAATCAAAAAATTCAGTTAGAAATATTGCGTGATGAACGTGTACGTACGATTACAGCAACACTTGCATCAGCACCAGATGAAACACCAGCACAAGCGCAAAATGTAAGTGAAGCCAAAAAACGCGGACCTACACTAGGTGTTGCGATTCGCGAACTTGCACCTGTTGAAAAAACACGTCTTGGTGTTAAAGGTGGTGTCTACATTCAAGAGGTTGTACGCGGAGGTTTGGCGGCACAATCTCGAATTATGGCTGGTGATGTGATCACCTCGATTAATGGTAAGAATGTAAGTACAACACAAGATTTTGTGGAGGCGGTGGCTAATCTTAAAACCAATACCGTTGCACGAGTGGGTATCATCCGTGAAGGGCGAAATGCCATGATCGGATTAAGAATCAAGTAAACATGAATTGAATAAAGGGCCTTGCGATAGCAAGGTCTTTTTTATTTAACTCTAAAATTATATTAAACTCTTTTCGAATGTTGATGATGAATACGCAATACAAGGGAATACAGTGAGTACAATCTTTGACCTTAAAATAAAAGCAATAGCACAAGACATTGATATTTTAGGTCATGTGAATAATGTGGTGTATGTAAAATGGATGCAAGATGTTGCAACAGCACATATTGAACAACTGGGTTTAGGGGTTGAGCAATATCTAGAACTCAAACATGCCATGGTTGCAGTTGAGCATCACATGAATTACAGAAAGGCGTGTTTTGAAAATGATGAAATTATTTTAAGAACTTGGCTTAATGATTTGAATGCGATGTATTCATTTCGTCAGTACGCTTTTTTTAGACCTTCAGACCAATCATTATTATTTGTGGGAAATACCAAATGGGCCTGTGTAGAGATTGCAACAGGCAGACCCAAACGATTATCTCCAACATTTACTCAAGCTTATCAGCCTATTTCTGAGGTATTAAATCCTTTGGATTTCACTCAAGATTATTCTTTATCCGCTAACTAAAGAATTGCTTGAGTCGGTCGAATTAAATATTTCACCACATGGTGTTCATTATTATGAATACTTTGAAAAATCCATCTGCTATAATCGTCCGCAATTTGTTAAACAGCTTTTGCTATGTAGTTTTTATTTCATGCATAGCGCAATTTATTGTTCAAGGTAACCCATGGCGCAAGCTAAAAAATCCGTAAATATCAAAAATATACGTAACTTTTCGATTATTGCTCACATCGATCACGGGAAGTCGACATTAGCTGACCGTTTTATTCAGACCTGTGGTGGTTTGCAAGATCGCGAAATGCAAGCGCAAGTTCTAGACTCAATGGAGCTTGAGCGTGAGCGCGGGATTACCATTAAAGCGACGTCTGTGACGCTTTATTATACGCATCCAAATGGTGAAGAGTATCAACTCAACTTTATTGATACACCAGGGCACGTGGATTTCTCATATGAAGTATCACGTTCGCTTGCTGCTTGTGAAGGTGCGCTTTTAGTTGTCGATGCAGCTCAAGGTGTTGAAGCTCAATCAGTTGCAAACTGCTATACAGCAATTGAGCAAGGGCTTGAGGTTCTACCTGTACTCAATAAAATCGATTTGCCTCAAGCAGAACCTGAGCGTGTCATTCAAGAAATTGAAGACATTATCGGAATTGAAGCAACTGAAGCACCTACGTGTTCAGCTAAAACTGGATTAGGAATCGAAGGTGTTTTAGAAACACTTGTGAATACCATTCCTGCTCCGACGGGTGACCGTGAAGCGCCGCTTCAAGCTTTAATTATTGACTCATGGTTTGACAACTATTTAGGTGTTGTATCCTTAGTCCGTATCAAGCAAGGTCGCGTGCGTAAAGGCGATAAAATGTTGATGAAATCAACGGGTCAAACGCACATTATTACCTCTGTCGGTATTTTCAATCCTAAACATACAGAAACTGATATTTTAGAAGCAGGTGAAGTCGGCTTTGTGATTGCTGGTATCAAAGATATTTTTGGTGCGCCAGTCGGTGATACGATCACACTTGCAACTACGCCAGAAGTAGAAACTCTACCTGGATTCAAAAAAGTTAAACCGCAGGTATATGCAGGTTTATTCCCGATTGATGCAAGTGAATTTGAACCTTTCCGTGAAGCATTACAAAAACTGCAAATTAACGATTCAGCATTATTCTTTGAACCTGAAAGTTCTGATGCATTAGGATTTGGTTTCCGTTGCGGTTTCTTGGGTATGCTGCACATGGAGATTGTACAAGAGCGCTTAGAGCGTGAGTATGATCTAGACCTTATTTCGTCAGCACCGACTGTGATTTACGAAGCTGTCATGAAGAGTGGCGAGACAGTTTATATCGACAGTCCATCAAAAATGCCAGATGGTTCGACGGTAGAAGACCTTCGTGAGCCGATCGCAGAATGTAATATCCTTGTGCCACAAGAATATCTTGGTAATGTAATGACGTTATGCGTTGAACGCCGTGGTGTTCAAAAAGACATGAAGTTTATGGCAAACCAAGTAGCCATTACATTTGAAATACCAATGGCTGAAGTCGTGATGGATTTCTTCGATAAATTAAAATCATGTTCACGTGGTTTTGCATCGTTAGATTATAACTTCGTCCGTTTTGAGTCTTCTTCTCTTGTAAAAGTAGATGTCTTGATCAATGGTGAAAAAGTCGATGCATTGGCAATGATTTGTCATCGTCAAGATGCGCGTCATCGTGGTATTGCACTTGTTGAAAAAATGAAAGATTTGATTCCACGTCAAATGTTTGATGTGGCGATTCAAGCTGCAATTGGTGCTCAAATTATCGCGCGTTCAACAGTAAAAGCAATGCGTAAGAACGTATTGGCGAAATGTTATGGTGGTGACGTTTCACGTAAGAAGAAACTTCTTGCGAAACAGAAAGAAGGTAAGAAACGTATGAAGCAGGTGGGTAGTGTAGAAATCCCACAAGAAGCTTTCTTAGCAGTGTTAAAAGTAGAGCGATAACAACAAGGAATATCCCATGGATTTTGATTTTAATCTCATTCTCGTACCTGCAACCCTGATCTTTTTTGGATTATGGTTGCTGGATAAATTGGTACTCAAACAAAGAGCAACCAAAGGAAAAGGGAATGAAAATTTCATTATCACATGGGCATATGATTTTTGGCCTGTACTTGCAGTTGTGTTAGTGCTGCGATCATTCTTCTTTGAACCTTATAATATCCCATCTGAATCCATGGTTCCGGCATTGGAAACGGGTGATTATATCTTGGTAAACAAATATCAATATGGTGTTCGTTTACCGATTAGTAACACCAAAGTGTTGAATGTCAATGAGCCTGAACGTGGTGATGTGGCGGTATTTAGATATCCACCAAACCCATCAATTAGCTATATTAAGCGTATTATTGGTTTACCTGGTGATCATATCGTTTTTGAGAGTAATCAATTAACTATCAATGGTGAAAAAGTTGTAACGGAAGCGGCTGAATTTAATCGTGAAAAAGATGTTTCAGACACGCCAAATTCAATTTATCATTATGAAACCTTAGGTGATCATAAATATTTGGTTCGTAATTTAGAAGGTCAAAACCCGATTATTGCGCATTTCAATTATGCACAAACGAAAGAAGATCTTCCTTATGTTGCCACTGCGAATGATCGCTTTGTGAGAACAAATGGTCAAAGCTGGGAAGTAACTGTTCCGAAAGGATATTACTTTGCCATGGGTGACAACCGTGATCAGAGTGCTGATAGTCGAATCTGGGGATTCGTACCTGAGGCAAAT
Organism: Acinetobacter sp. 24-47-62; assembly: GCF_056779765.1. Lineage (NCBI taxonomy): Bacteria > Pseudomonadati > Pseudomonadota > Gammaproteobacteria > Moraxellales > Moraxellaceae > Acinetobacter > Acinetobacter sp. 24-47-62. The sequence goes on along the minus strand of NZ_JBWYIN010000009.1, from coordinate 64,328 downwards.
TTAACAGGACAAGCAATTTATGTATGGATGCATAAAGAAGCTGGTTTGAAATTGCCATCATTCAGTCGTAATGGTCAAATTCAGTAATCTTCAAATATATGGATAATAAAAAATGCGTAACACTCAACGTGGTGCATCGTATACAGCGATTTTATTAGGGGTAATTGTTGCGGCATTTGGACTTAAAGTGCTCGTAGCATTGTGGCAGCCTTATTGGGATGACCGACTAATCAATCAATTGATTGAAGAGCAAGTTGCAATCAGCTCAAAGGCGACAACACCACAACAGTTTGCTTCAACAATGGGGCAGAAATTTAGCATGAACAATATCCGTGACATTGAGTTCAAAGATATTGCGACTGTCAAATCTAAACAAGGTTTACAAGTGACAAAGAAATATGAAGTAAGAAAGCCATTCTTATTTAATATTGATTTAGTCCTCACATTCGAGAAAAGTTTTGATCAAAGGTCAGTTCAAAGTAAGTGATTCTCGCTTACTGAGTCGCATCGGTTATCAGTTTAAGAAAATTGAATTACTTCAACTTGCATTGACACACCGATCAGTTAGCCATAAACATAACTATGAACGCCTAGAGTTTCTAGGCGATTCATTGTTAGGTATGATTATTGCCAATTACCTTTATCATGCTTATCCACATGAAAACGAAGGTCGTCTGACGCGTATGCGAGCTACTTTGGTTCGGCAAGAAGCGTTAGGCAAAATTGCCACAGATTTGAAACTTAGTCAGAGTTTAATACTCAGTACTGGTGAATTAAAATCTGGTGGTCATCATAGAGAGTCGATACTCGCTGACACAGTCGAAGCGATTATTGGTGCAATCTATACTGATAGCCAAGATTTAAAGTTGTTAGAATCAATTGTGTTGAAATGGTATGAACCTTATTTAGATCATATTGAACCAACAGATCAATTGAAAGATCCTAAGTCCCGTTTACAAGAGTATCTTCAAGCTCGTAAAAAACCTCTCCCAGTGTATGAGGTTGTTGATATTCAGGGTGATGCACCCAACCAACATTTTAAAGTGGAATGTATGGTTGAAGGCTTGCCAAAATGTATGGGTGAGGGTTCAAGTCGTCGTTTTGCTGAGCAAGCAGTAGCGGCGGAAATTTTAAAATTTTTGGAGCAAAAGTCTTCATGACTACTCATTCCGATCACATCGATGCTGATCACGAGTCGCAAGACAGCGGCAATGATTTAATCAATCAATTTTTTAGTTCTCAAGGTACTACAATTCCCTCAGACTACAAAAGTGGCTTTGTAGCAATTGTAGGTCGTCCGAATGTAGGTAAATCTACATTAATGAACCATATTTTGGGTCAGAAGCTTTCGATTACGTCTCGTAAGCCTCAAACAACTCGACACAAGATTGTGGGTATTGATACGCGTGAGAAATCTCAGGCAGTATTTGTTGACACCCCTGGAATGCATAAGAAAGAAGTCCGTGCTATCAATAAAATGATGAATCGTGCAGCTCATTCAGCCTTGCGTGATGTAAATCTTGTACTGTTTGTTGTAGACGCTGACAAATGGACTCAAAATGATGAATTAGTCCTTGAGAAGCTCAAAAATGCCGAAATGCCTGTCATCTTGGTCATTAATAAATTGGACACATTTGAGAATAAAAATCAGGCATTACCACTAATTCAAGAACGTACTAAATTAATGAATTTTGCTGAGATCGTTCCGGTATCGGCATTGCGTGGCGCTAACCTTGATCATCTTCGTGATACGATCGAAAAATACTTACCGTTTCAACCACCATTGTATGCACTAGATCAACTCACAGATCGTTCTGAACGCTTCTTAGCTTCTGAAATTATTCGTGAAAAAATCATGCGTCAACTGGGTGAAGAGCTTCCATATGATTTAACGGTTCAAATTGAATCGTTTAAAACAGAAGAAGCGACTCTAAATGAGAAAACTGGTCGTATGAAGCCCGCTTGTACCTATATTGATGCTACGATTTTTGTTGATCGCCCTGGGCAAAAAGCCATTGTCATCGGTGAAAAAGGATCAAAATTGAAAAAAATTGGTATGGATGCACGTGCTGATATGGAAAAAATGTTCGAAGAAAAGATCATGCTCACCCTTTGGGTTAAAGTCAAAGGCGGTTGGTCTGATGATGAGCGTGCATTAAAAAGCCTAGGATATAGTGATATCTAAGGATTAAACGGTTATAGGAGCTGATGATGATGAAGATGGTTGCGATAATTGTATGTGCTTTGGTTTTACAAGGTTGCATTCATAAAGTTGTCACAGTTCCTGTAAAAGTTGCGTATAAAACCACCAAAGGAGTCGTCAAAGGTACTGCAGCAGTAGTTGGGGCTGTTATTCCCGATGGTGATGACGATGATGAAAAAGAACTAAAGAAAGATAAATAATAAGATTAGTCGATGCGAAATGAACTTTTGCATGGATACTTAATCCATCATCGAAAGTATCGAGAGCGGAGTCATATTGTCCATTTATTCACTGAAGAGTATGGACGAGTTGACGGCATACTAAGACAACCTCCACCACCGCAATATCAGCCTATCGCACTCCAAGCGACAGGTAAGTCTGAATTAAAAAATTTCACAAAATTAGAAATTGTTAATCATCCTATTTTTTTTCATGGAGATGCATTCTTTTCAGGATTTTATTTAAATGAAATCTTATTGAGATTATGTCCATTAGAAGAGGCAATGCCAGATACTTTTGCACAGTACCACAAGACATTAGAAAGTTTACAAAAATTAGCTCAACATTCAAATCCTAACGAATTCTTGAAGCAAATTCTTCGTCAATTTGAATACGTACTTCTAGAAGAGCTTGGTTATGCGATTGATTACTCGATAGACGCACACCAAAATGAAATTTTAACTTCACAAAAATATCAATTTCAATTAAACGAAGGCTTCATACCAGTTCAGTATTCAAGTGCCGCTACACTGACAGGTGAGCAAATTCGCAGCATGATAAATTATGAAAATGGTACAGATTTCAACGCTGAACAGTTACAATTGTTGAATAAATTATATCGTCAAATGATTACTTCATTATTGGGTGATCGCCCACTAAAAAGTCGTCAATTGTGGATTCAAAACGCTCAATCAAAATCAAATTAGGAAAATGTTATGGCTGCATTGCTTGGTGTGAACATTGATCATGTTGCAACTCTAAGACAGGCTCGAGGCACACGCTACCCGGATCCAGTACAGGCAGCACTAATTTGTGAAGAGGCAGGGGCCGAAGGCATTACATTACATTTACGTGAGGATCGTCGTCATATTCATGATGATGATGTCCGTCGCATGCGCCCTGTACTTAAAACACGCATGAACCTTGAAATGGCAGTGACAGATGAGATGGTGGCATTTGCTAAAGAAATAAAGCCGCATCACGTGTGTTTTGTGCCTGAAAAGCGTCAAGAAGTCACGACCGAAGGTGGCTTAGATGTTGTTGGTAATTTTGAGGCTGTTAAGTCTGCTACACAGGAATTAGCAGCGATTGGATGTGATGTATCGTTATTTATCGATGCTGATATTGAACAAATTGATGCTGCAATTGCCTGTGGTGCGCCAACTATTGAGATTCATACAGGTGCTTATGCAGATGCTGAAACAGAAGAAGCACAGCAGGTAGAGTTACAACGTATTATCCGTGGAACAGAGTACGCTGCTGCTAAAGGTTTGGTTGTAAATGCTGGGCATGGACTTAATCTTGACAATGTTGCTCCTATTGCAGCAATTCCTCAAATACATGAATTGAATATTGGACATTCTCTGATTGCCGATGCTGTTTTTAAAGGACTTACGCAAGCAGTTCAAGATATGAAAGCAGCAATCAAAGCTGCACGATAAGATTGATGAGTACTATGTCAAATATTGATTATGATGAATTAATGAAGCCTGTCATAGGCTTCCTTGGTTGCGAAACTCCACAAGCTTGGTTAGATGAGGCTGTAAATAATCTTGATATTTTGATGCAAGATCATGCGAACTGTGAAAAGAAAGCAGCCAGTACAGCCATGAATCTCATGTTTAGATACAGCTTTTTTGTAGATTTACAAGTCAAGCTCGCTCAATTAGTGCGTGAGGAAATGCTGCATTATGAGCAGGTTTTAGAGTTTATGAATAAGCGCGGGCAGCAATGGGTTGGTTTAAGTGCTGGGCGTTATGCGGGTGGCTTACGCAAAGAAATTCGAACGTATGAACCAGAAGCGCTAATTGATGTTTTAATTATTGGTGCGTTTGTGGAAGCACGCTCATGTGAACGTTTTTATGCATTAGCGCCCAGAGTCGATGAGGAATTAGGGCGCTATTATCGCTACTTACTAAAATCTGAATCACGCCATTACGAGGATTATTTGGCTCTAGCTCTGGATGTGGCTAAAACTGCGAAATTGAAAGATCCTGAGGAGGATATTCAAAGTCGTATAGAGCACATTCGAAAAGTTGAAAAGCAACTCATCTTAACACCTGATGAAACCTTCCGTTTTCACAGTGGAGTTCCAGCAAAAGCAGCTTAAAATATGGTTGAGAAAATCCTCCCAAGTGGGGGATTTTTTTGGCAAAAAAAGCCCAAGTCTTAAATGCTTGGGCTTTTTAGTATTTGGCTCTCCAACCTGGGCTCGAACCAGGGACCTGCGGATTAACAGTCCGTCGCTCTACCGACTGAGCTATTGGAGAATCTGAATGCGATTATAAGGGGATTTAAGATTGGGTCAAGTGTAAATTGCCATACAATTGTCACTTTTGAGCCGCATGTTGTTTATTTGCTCAAATAAAATGTTTTTTTTAATTTACTTGCCAATTTAGAATGAGCTTGTTAGATTTATTTAACAACAGAGCGCTTGAAACAGAGTTTTAAGCAGTGTGGATTTATACCAACTTGCCAGCACTAAATGGCTAAAATAGGAGAAAGCGAATGAATACGCTTACCATTTCTCAGATCTTTTCTAATCTTGAATTCTATAAACAAAATTACCTGTCTATCTTAAATTCGCCTAGTTCTTATTTCATTGAAGTAGAGGGCGCGGTAATTGATGTATTTCCTTTTAAAAAACATCATCTGGTTTTGGGAGAGTTATTGCAGTTGTGGTTTTCTGAAAAATGGTCTATTGATCACGATCAATCATTCACGCTTGAACAATATTTGGCAGCAAATGACTTAAAAGCTAACTTAAATAAAGTCTATATCTACTCCATAAAAGGGAATGCTATTCTTGGCACGAATAAATCGCTTGCTTGGTTAAATGAGTCGAATGCGGTGAGCGAGATTTTATTAAAGTCACCACTTAAATATTATGTTGAATGCCTAAGTTGTTCTCGTCCTTCAAAGCATTTGTTTAATAAACAGCTTACAGTTTAGGCAAAGTTTCACAAGTTAAATCTGAAATTGTTGAATGAATTGATTTTTTTTAAAATATAGTCCAAGTTAGCCTGTGTCATTTTATCTTCTTTAGTAGGGTGAATTGGTGTTTCTAGAACTTATTTTTCATTAATTAAATCCCATATTATGGTTACTTAGATCAGTTCCAACTTCTATATGATGGTGCAAAGCATATCTATAAATGGGATTTTTCAGTGATAAATATGATGTTTCAGATTGGGCTATCGATACTATGAATAGTGTATAAACCTTAATTTATCAGCGGGCTACTTAGACAACTGTTGGATCATGTTTGAGTTGCTTTTTAAAAAATCTCTGACTTTTATCCAATCCTAAAAGCACACTTTTTTCGCTTCAGTGAGCGAGCGTACTAAACAAAAGGTTTTATGTTGCGTATTGGGTTATGTAGGTGCATGAAGGGGTTTAGATTTAATAAAAAAACCCGCGAAAATCGCGGGTTTTTGATCTGATTAATTTATCAGATTATTTTTCAGCTGCGATAGAAGCAATTGCTGCATCTACGCCTTCGATTGAGTCAGCTGCTTTTTTGATACGTGCAAGCGCATCAACCAATACTTCATCTGCTGTTGCATATGAAATACGCATATAACCGCCTAAACCGAATGCATCACCAGGAACAACCGCAACACCAGTTTCTTCCAATAACCATGCAGAGAATTCTGTGCAAGATTTTAAACCTTTTGCACGGATCAATGGACGAATATTTGCATAAGCATAGAATGCACCGTCAGCAGGTAAGCATGTAATGCCTTTGATATCATTCAAGCCATTAACAACTAAATCATGACGGCGTTTGAAAGCTTCAATCATTGGTTTAAGTACATCTTGAGGACCATTCAATGCAGCTTCTGCCGCAACTTGCGAAATTGAAGTTGGGTTAGAAGTAGATTGTGATTGAATTTTCTTCATTGCGCCGATTAATTTAGCAGGACCTGCTGCATAGCCGATACGCCAACCTGTCATTGCATATGCTTTAGATACACCGTTGAGCACGATTACGCGATCGTAAAGATCTGGTGCAACTGTAGCAATGTTATAAAACTCGTCGTCCCAACGAATTGGTTCGTACATATCATCAGAAGCAACATATACTTCAGGATATTTACGAAGAACTTCAGCTAATGCTTCTAATTCTTCTTTGGTATAAATCATACCTGTTGGGTTAGAAGGGCTGTTTAAAACAACTAGGCGAGTTTTATCAGTAATTGCAGCTTCTAATTGAGCTGGTGTGATTTTGAAACGTTGTTCTTCACCACATTTAACAATAACTGGCACACCTTCTGCGATGATCACCATATCTGGATAGCTTACCCAGAATGGAGCAGGGATGATTACTTCATCGCCTTTATTTAACAATGCAAGCGCAAGGTTAAAGAATGATTGCTTACCGCCACAAGAAACGAGAATCTGGTTAGCAGCATAATCAAGGTTATTATCACGTTTTAATTTAGCGATAATTGCTTTTTTAAGACCTGGCGTACCGTCAACTGCGGTGTATTTAGTGAAACCGTTGTTAATCGCTGCAATTGCTGCATCTTTGATGTGTTGTGGTGTATCGAAATCCGGTTCACCTGCACCTAAACCAATAACGTTTTTACCAGCAGCTTTAAGTTCTGCAGCTTTATTGGTCACAGCAAGCGTTGGGGACGGTTTGATGGCATTGACACGATCAGAGAGACGTACGTCCACGGCAGTATTCCTTCTTATAGGGATTAAAAAATAAAAAGCACACTATCTTAGCTTAAATTGAATGTTTTAGTCGTCCAATATCTAGGCAAATTAGCAAAAAATCACGAAATTCACCGAATTTTAATGAAATGATACATATCCACATTAAACAACGTGGGTCGCATAAAAAAACAAATTTCCGTACAATAGCGTTAGATTGAAATGAGTAGTCTCAAATGAGTTCGGAAAATTCTCCCAAAAAGAAGCCTGTAGTGAATCTTCCATTTCCTATCAAGCAAGTGAATGACGCAAAGCAAGCTGATGAAGAAATCGAAGATTTACGTCCAAAGCCTCAGCGCTATGCTGATCGCACATGGATGCCGCCACGTGGTACACGTCGCTCAATGGGTAAAAGATAAAAAAATAGGTGCTTTAAGCACCTATTTTTTTGCGGTTAAGAATTACACGTAACTTAAGTTTTGATCTAGAGTCAGTAAGTTGAATGTAGAACCGTCTTTAAATACGATTGATTCAACTTGATGTGCTTCACCTTTTGCCCAATCTTTAATAGTGATTTGATCAGCAGAATCTTTAAGTTTGATGATACGATCATTCCCAGAGTCTTGAACGAGTAAATCATCAATTGAGATACCAGCACCAAATTGAATGGTATCTTGACCACCTTTTTCATAGATTGTATCTACTCCAAAGCCTTGATCAAAATAGTATGTCTCGTTACCAAGATCGCCATACAATTTGTCGTTACCAATACCACCATTTAAGATGTTAATTAGACCCCCGTTTGCGATTAAGGTGTCATCTCCAGCGAGGCCTTTTAATTCGTTATTTACGAATTTGCTACCTGTGATAATGTTGTCAGATTGGTTACCCGTACCACTTTGTTGAATTTCTGATCCAGCAATCAAAAGTTCTTTGATTGGATTGATCAGCGTAAGGTTTTCAACATTTTCGGTTAATTGATACTGATCTGCAGAACTAATGACAGTGTCTGTACCTTCATAGTTGTGTTCAAGTACGAAGTCATATTTTGATTGAACATAATAGGTATCGTCACCACGACCACCTACGAGGACATTGATGCCTTCACCACCTTTTAGAATGTCATTGCCCCAACCACCAAAGAGCAGATCATCACCTTTACCACCTACAAGCGTATCGTTGCCGACACCGCCTTTAATGATGTCATTACCATCTTTACCGTTTAAGGTACGTCCGAAAACAGAGTAAGTGCTGATAATGTTGGTATTAGGGTTAAATAAGTTTGTCGCTACTGCTACAGAGCCAGCCAAATCACCTGCATATGCATAAGCAAGTTGAGTCAATGTATTCACAAGTTGATCACGTGAAGAGAAGCCATCGTCAAGTACTTCACCTTTGATGAATTGTCCAACGAAGTTTAAGCCCTCAGTCACGATTTGATTCACAACATCAAAGATACTCGCACCAGCTTTTAAGTTCGCTTTAACCACATCACCTAATAGCTCTAAATACCAAGTAAACGGACGGCTATCACCACCATTCAATTGTGAAGTATCAACACCTAAATAGTGATCAAGAATACTTAATGGTGTGATGCCTGTCCAATCACCTAGCTCGCCACCCAAGTTTTCAAGAGCTTGCGATGCATCCATAAGTACCAATCCAAACTTACCATCAGAGCTTGGTAAATATCCTGCTGGAACAATAGTCTCGCCATCAGCATTTTTAACGCCATTCAAGAAATTGTCAGCTAAAGTTTTGATCAATACATTTGATGCTTGCCAGAATTGTTCATCCGTAATATAGATGCCTTTATCTGCAAGTGATTTACCTGTTCCTAAACGAACATATTGATAAAGGAAGTTCTGAGGATCAGCTGTTGCAACAGCTTCAGCAACTTTTAACCAGTTTTTAGTACCTTGATCCACTGCATCGTTTGATGCTAAATCTTCTTTGATCACGGTATAAATAGGGCGCCAGAAGTTTTTACCTTGTAAAGAACCAGTTGACATAAACTTGTTATATAGTTCTTGAACTTGTTTAAATGCAGATTCACTTACGCGGTAACTAAATTGATTGTCAATTTTGTAGAATTTAGGACGACCGTCATCTGATGGATTAGATTGATCTGGTTGTTTTGGTTGACCCCATTCTCGATCAAAATGTGAGTCTGAAGGTGGAAGAGTGGCACCAATATCCTTACCAATATTTACGATAATGTCTGAAATTTGATCGATAATCGCATCGCCGGCTTTATGAATTTCTTCAAAACCAGGAATGAATTTATCACCAACTTTAACCAATGGCGCAACGCTATCTAATAAATCATTCACGATGCCATCTTTGCCGATAATCAAATTTCCAACCAGCTCACTTGGAATTTTTAAAATTGAATCAAGGCTAAGTTCGCCATCTTTCCATTCATTTTTGTGGTGTGTATCTTTTGCTTCCACATTTGAGCCGAGGGCTTCACCAGCACCACTGAGTAAATTCGATGCTGCATCGATAATGCGGTCACCTAACTCATGAACAACTTCAAATGGTTTACCAAGTAGAGCATTACCTGCTAGGCCAATAGGTGAAGCCACATCTAAAACTGTATTGACTAAATTTGCTGTTGTGACTAAACCATTACCTAGTAACTGAGCTGGAATAGAAAGTACTGAGCTAAATTTGAAATCAGGAACATAATCGAAAATAGGTTCAAGTGTATTTTCAACTTGATTTGCAACTGTATTCACAATTGATTTTAGATTTTCAGTAGCTGATGGAAGCTCTTGAGACCATTCATTGTCATAATGCGTATCTTTAGGTTCAATAGTCCCGCCAATCGCTGAGCCAATGTCATGAGCCACATCAGAGACAGCATCAATAATCGTATCACCTGCTTTATGAACAACATCAAAACCAGGGATTAGCGCATTTCCTGCAATAGCAATTGGTGCAGCAGCATCAAGAATATCATTGGCAATATTGGTTGCACCGATAATGGTGTTTCCAATTAAATCCCCAGGAAGGCTTAAAATATTATCTAAGCTGAGTTCTTTGTCTTCCCACTCATTTTTATGATGAGTGTCATTCGGTTCGATGGTTGCACCAAGTGCTTTACCCACTGAATTCACTGCATCTGAAGCTGCATCAATAATTTTATCACCAAGTTCGTGCACTGCTTCGAAAGGTTTGCCAAGTAAAGCATTACCTGCTAAACCAATAGGAGAAACTACATCAAGAACAGTATTCACAGCATTGGTGGCAGCGATTAGACCATTACCAACGAGTTGAGCTGGAATTGAGAGAACTGAACTTAATTTAAAGTTAGGTAAGTAATCGAATGATTTATAATTGAACAAAACCATTGTTATAGTCTCTTATAAAAATAAAGTGTTTTTAATCATTGTTCGTGATTAAAGTGTGATGAGAATCACATTTTATTAGTTTAAAATCAATTGCTTTTGTTAGACAAGATCATGAATTTTTTGTCATAATTTAATGAAAAATATAGTAAAGCTTATATGAGAAGAGAATAAGATTGATTTTTTTCAAAAAAACACCAGTGCAAGTACTGGTGTTTCAAGAGCAAATAAAATGTATGATCTAAAAAATATAAATATTATAAGCTATTGTTTTTTATTGGATAAATATTTGTAGTATTGTCTCTTATGATCATACATGGATTGATCTGCACGCTTTAACATATCTTCAATTGTTTCATTCTCAAGGCTTGTAGCAAATCCCATTGATGCACTGATGATATGGTTAGAATAATATTGATTATCGATATTCAATAATTCTTGAATGGTCAAAATCGTCGACTGAACGGTAGTTTCATTTGCACCTTGCATCAAGATAACAAATTCATAACCTCCAATTCGAGAGGCTGTATAACTGGTATTGTGAATCGTTCTACTTAAGATATTACCCATTCTGCGTAAAATCTCATCACCTGCATCATGACCAAAGTGATCATTAATCGGTTTAAGACCATTCATATCTAGAAAAATTGCAGATACTGGACGAATAAGTGCGCGTTCCAATCGATGGATTTCTTCAGTGTAGAACGAACGATTTTTGAGTTTTGTTAAAACGTCGTGTTTACCTAAATATTCTAAATAGCTCTCAGCTTTTTTTCGCGCTGTAATGTCCGTTAGGGCAAGTTGTACAAGCCCCCAATCTTCTTCATAACCTGGAAACACAGTGAATTGAAGTAAAACATAGCGAATTGAACCATCCAAAGCATAATTGATCGCTTCACGACTATGATGAATTTTCCCATTCCATAGTTCGATCAATTGTTCCTTAAAAGTTTGATGCATTTCTTTCGAGAAAACTTTTTTTAGATTTTGAAATAAATCTGATTTCGTCGATGCCTTGAACAAATCCAATGTTGCTTTGTTGACGTCTAGTAATACAATGTCTTCAATGCATTGTTGTACGAAATCTTGATGCACATCTAAAAAAGTTCTGAAATCATCAATACCAATTGATTTAAGATGATCGAGTCTTAATTTAATGCGACTAAAGTCTTCAACCCATAATGATGTGGGTGAATAACTAAATCTTGCTTCAGCTAATCGACGATTTTTTTCTTCTAAACGCCGAGCTTGCATATAACCACTAATATCTTCTGTAGTAAGCAAAATACGGTCTAAACTTTGTTCTGAACCAGGTAAAACGACAGCTCGCAGTTTTATGTCTAAGGGTTGACCACTCAAGGTGAAATTAGTGGTTGTACTTGTAAACTCTAATTCACCCTTCCAAAGTGCAACTAATTCCGCTACATGTGCATCAAACATTTGATGTTGGAAAATGGTGCTTAAATTTTGGGTGAGATGTTTAAGGCTTTGTGCTTCAAAAAGATCGAGTGTTTTTTGATTTACTTTAACAATCTTAATTTGATGTGCGCATAAAGTCACAAGATCTGGATTTTGCTGAAGATGTAAAGCTAAATCAGTAACCCCATCACTACGCCATTGGTTAAAGATGGTTTGAATGGCACTAAAATCTTCCAACCACATTGGGATAGGAGATAAATCAAAAATTGATGAATCAAGTATCTCCATAACTATCCTTGAACTTTTCTTTTAAAACAATAAATTGTGGATAATATAGCACTAAATTATTTTGATATAAAATTCAAATTTTTTATTATTTACGTGATTTAAGACACTTTTTTGAGCTAAGCTAACGTTGAGCTAAATCCTAAGCTCAATTCGTTAGATTTTTATTTTGATAAAAATGATGCTTGTTAATATACATGCATTTATCTGCACGGCGTAACATATCTTCTAAGGTTTCGCCTTTAAGTCTTGTGGCATGTCCGAGTGAAACGCTGATAGAAAGATGAGGGTGATCTAGATTATGTTGATGTATTTGAGTTTCAAGATCATGAACAAGGATTTTAACTTGCTCAACATCGGCATGAGGCATCAATAATACAAATTCATCGCCACCTATTCTAGAAATTGAAAAATCTTTTTTGTGAGTGACAAATTGAAGAATTTCGGCAAAGTTTTTTAGATACTGATCACCGACATCATGTCCGAACTGATCATTGATGATTTTTAAACCGTTCATGTCAATGTAAATACAAGACACTGGATAGAGATCAAGTTGCTCAATCCGTTCAATTTCTTCATTGAAATAAGTTCGGTTATGTAAATCAGTTAAAATGTCATGTTGACCCAAATAATGTAAGTGATTTTCTAATTTTTTTCGCTCAGTGATATCTGTAAGGGCGACTTGTATCACCGCCCAATCATCTAAATTATGTGGAAAAATATTTAATTGTTCTAAAACGAAGATTTGTTCTCCATTCGCGTTATAGAAACTACTTTCTCGCTGTTGATATTCTTCATGATTCCACAATTGTAGTAACTGGCTTTTAAAATTTTCCAAACGTTTAATATCAAATAAATCATGAGAATGATGTAAAAATTGAGATTTATCTTTCACAGCAAAAAGTTTGAGCGCCGCTTCATTGACATCAATGAAATTTATTTGCTCAAAGCATTCCACAACAAATTCTGGATGTTGATGAATGTGTTGGTCTAAATTCTCAATGTTTTGCAAACGGAGCAGCTCAAATCTTTTTTTAATTTGGCTAAAATCCATGATCCATAGTGCTGTTGGATTATAAGTAAATAAAGATTCGGCAAAATGACGTGCTTTTTGATATTGGGAAATATCTTCGGTGGTCATGAGTAGGCATTTCCAATTATCCTCATAACCTTTTAATTTCATACCGCGTAATTGAACATCTAAACGCTTTCCATTGGTCGTATAATTGATCACTGGAATATGATGTTCAGTATTCTTCCAAAGTGATACAAAAAATTGGATTTGGAAAGTGCTGACTTCAGGATGAAGGAACTTCTGAAAACTTTCTAAAATTTCTTCTAAGTTTTTTGCTTCATACAGTTTAAGCGTACTTTGGTTAACACGTAAGGTATGAATCGTACTCAAGCAAAGGTGGAGACGACTGTGATCCTCCATTAAATATGCTTCAATATCGTCAATACCTTCAGCAGTCCATTGTTCGAAAATTTGTTTAACACCGCTGAAGTCTTGTAGCCACATCGCAATTGGAGATAAATCAAAGATGGTCAGATCTAAATGATCCATAGATGCGAGCCTTGGTGTTTAAAATTCATTCATTTATACAATATAAGTGAATGAATCTTATAAAATCAACATCTTATTAAACTGATTTTTTTGCTCGATGCTCAGGTTTTGGCGCAGAAATTGACTTAAGCCCTTGCCAAACATCAACAAAATCTTGTTCATTCATTTGGTAGAGTTCAAGTAAAGCCAATACCACACCACCCATCATGAATGCACGATCGGACTTCGGTTCATATTGGAAGGTTTGATCTTTTAGATGATAGAGGATATCTTCGATTTCAAATATGCGTTCACGTCCATTACTATCCACGGGGAACATCGGCGTTTCAATCAAAATATTGGCTAGTTTCTTTTCAGATTCATTTAAATTAAGTTGCTCAAATGCCGTTTCTAAAGAATCCGCGAACAGTAGTTCGGAAGAAAAAATGGCATGTAATAAAGGTTGGTTTAATTTAGGAAAGGTTCGTTCAACGAAAGGTTTAAACGAAATCGGGAAAATCACATTTTTTGATATACCTTTGAACATTGGGGCTATTTCAGCAACTTTGTAACCTGCTACACCACAACCAACGGCTGTAATAAAATACTTAATCTTGGGGTGGTTTTTTGTATAGATCTTAAAATCATTGATGTAGTGTTCAATCTGGGATAGAGGCATTTGTTGCAAATGCTCATTCATGGTGGGTATTGCATAGCTCTGTCCAGCCCATCCGCGGCCAGCACCTTTAATCGCACCGAAATGTTGAAGTGCAATTTTTGCAGCACCACCTGCATGAGTGCCTGCTAAATTACTACCAAATACAAATACTGTATCTTCATTTAAACTGTTGATAATCGTTTCATCGTGATATTGGTAAGTCATAGTTTTTTACATCAACATGCAATTTAAGTTTATGGTGCAATTGATTGCTGTAAGGGTCAAGTAAAATTGATTGAATTTATGGTTTTCACCCTCATCATCAGATGAGTAAATCATAAAGATTTGAGCAAGCAAGCCATGCATTACCAGTGTTATTGCATATTTTCATCATCTGTATAGCGAGAATTATCGAGTGAGTGACAGTCGTCCATTTGAATTAGTAACTAATTACGAGCCTGCAGGTGATCAACCTCAAGCGATTGAGAAACTTGTTAAAGGAGTAGAACAAGGTTTTAAGGATCAATTGTTATTAGGGGTAACAGGCTCTGGTAAGACCTATACGATGGCGAATGTGATTATGCAATTACAACGTCCTACTATTGTAATGGCACACAACAAAACCCTTGCGGCTCAACTCTATGGAGAATTTAAAGCTTTTTTTCCACATAATGCTGTTGAGTATTTTGTAAGTTATTACGATTACTATCAGCCAGAAGCATACGTACCGTCATCTGATACTTTTATTGAAAAGGATTCTGCTATTAATGATCACATCGATCAGATGCGGTTGTCTGCAACGCGTGCTTTGCTTGAGCGTAAGGATGCTATTATCGTTGCTTCGGTATCCGCCATTTATGGTTTAGGTGATCCTAATGCATATATGAATATGCTCCTACATATTGTGACAGGTGATCGAGTCAGCCGTGATGAGTTGATTCGTCGATTGGTAGAAATGCAATATACGCGTAATGAACTCGAATTTTTACGAGGTACTTATCGAATTCGTGGAGAAATTCTTGATATTTTCCCCGCAGAGTCAGAACAAAATGCAGTGCGGATTGAGCTATTTGATGATGAAGTGGATTCGATCCGCTGGTTTGATCCCTTGACTGGAAAAATGATTCGTAAAGTCCCACGAATTACGATTTATCCAAAAAGTCACTATGTGACGCCTAAAGATAACTTGCAGCGTGCCATCGAAACGATTCGTGAAGAACTCAAAGAGCGCTTGGCATATTTCAGAGCTGAAGATAAATTGCTTGAAGCTCAACGTATTGAACAGCGTACTCGATATGACCTTGAGATGATGCAACAGCTTGGTTATACCAATGGTATTGAGAATTACTCGAGACATTTATCAGGTCGACCAGCTGGAGAGGCCCCGCCAACGCTTTTCGACTACCTGCCTGAGGATGCATTACTTATTATTGATGAATCGCATGTTACGGTTCCTCAAATTGGTGCGATGTATAAAGGCGATCGTTCACGTAAAGAAAATCTAGTGAATTATGGTTTCCGCTTGCCAAGTGCATTGGATAATCGACCAATGAAGTTTGAAGAGTGGGAACGTATTATTCCTACTACAATTTATGTCAGTGCGACGCCTGCCAATTATGAATTAGAAAAATCAGAACAAATTGCTGAGCAGGTGGTGCGTCCAACAGGGTTGATTGACCCCGTCATTGAAATTCGTCCAGTATTGACTCAGGTGGACGATGTCCTTTCGGAGATTAATCAACGTAAAGACAAAAATGAACGTGTCTTGGTCACAACGTTAACCAAACGCATGGCTGAAGATTTGACGTCATATTTAAAAGAGTACGGGATCAAAGTGGCTTATCTGCACTCTGATATCGATACTGTTGAACGTGTGAAGATCATTCATGAATTACGAACAGGTGTCTATGATGCATTGATTGGAATTAACTTACTCCGTGAAGGTTTAGACATGCCTGAGGTATCTTTAGTTGCAATATTAGATGCCGATAAAGAAGGCTTTTTACGCTCAGAACGTTCACTTATCCAAACCATTGGTCGTGCTGCTCGAAATGTTGAAGGAAAGGCTATTTTATATGCGGATCGGATTACGGATTCAATGCAAAAAGCGATTGATGAAACGGAGCGTCGCCGTACCAAACAAATTAATTTTAACTTAGAACATGGCATCACTCCGCGTTCAGCAGTCCGCCAAGTCATCAAAGAGATTGATACTGGTGAAGTGTATGATGATGAGTCAATTGATGAGAGTGTATCGGGACAAGCACGTGCATTAAGTGCGGATGAGCGCCATATAGTTTCCGATCCAAAACTATTGGCAAAACATTTGGCTAAATTAGAGAAAGAAATGCTCAAAGCTTCGAAAGAGCTTCAGTTTGAGCAAGCAGCGCGTTTCCGTGATGAGATCGTGCGTTTAAAAGCACAGTTAATTCAGTGATTTAATTTACAGAAAACACTGTAAAATCATCACATAACGTAACATTAAGCCGAAAAATAACCATTATTGTAGAAGAGTAAATGAATACTCACAAACAAATTCAATAAATAGGGGTTATTTAGATGATCAAGAGTCTCCCATCTGCTGGTTTCAATGTTAGCAAGATTGTATTGGGTGGTGCCTTATTGGTTGGTTTAGGGGCAGCAACGATGGTTTATGCTCAGGACAAGCCACTCAATACTGTTGAAAAAGTTGAACTCGATAAATACTTAGGTGTTTGGTATGAAGTAGCACGTAAGCCACTTTATTTCCAAAACAAGTGTGATCGTGATGTAACTGCGACATATACATTAAATGAAAATGGTAATGTGACTGTTGATAACCGTTGTTTTACCGCTGACGGTAAAGTTACCCAGTCAGTGGGTGAGGCATTTGTACAAAATCAGCCATTTAATACAAAATTGAAAGTCAGTTTTTTGCCGAGTGCTATTCGATGGTTACCAGTTGGTCGTGGCGACTACTGGGTGCTGAAACTGGATGAGGATTATCAAACTGTACTCGTGGGTGAGCCTAAACGTAAGTATATGTGGGTACTTTCTCGCACGCATAATCCTGATCAAGCAGTCGTGAATGAGTATCTTGATTATGCTAAATCTGTTGGTTATGACTTAAGTGATGTGATACGTACAAAGCAAACGGGTCAACAACCTGGTTCAACAAAATAATGTTGAAAATGATGAGAACCACGCTAAAGCGTGGTTTTTTTATGCATCGACATCTATTGATATGAATTATAGCTATAATATCGTTTGGTAAAAATTAGGTTCAGATATGTTAAAAGGTATAGCATTGTCAGTTATGGCATCAGTGACATTTGGGGTGCTATATTTTTATACGTATTTTCTTAGACCACTAGACAGTGAGCAGACCTTTGCTTGGCGAATGTTAGCAACATTACCTTTTTTAACGCTGTTTATGTGGTGGTCGGGTGATCTAAAATATGTTAGAGAAATTTATAATAAAATTTACAAACAACCATCTATTTTAATTTGGCTCTTGATCAGTTCGTTTTTGTGTACAACTCAACTCTGGTTATTTTTGTGGGGACCAATCAATGGTCGGGGGCTTGAGGTTTCTTTAGGATATTTTTTGTTGCCTCTGGTGATGGTTCTCTTTGGTTGCGTTCTTTACAAAGAAAAGCTCTCAAAGTGGCAAATTGCAGCAGTGTTTTTTGCAATTCTTGGTGTCAGCCATGAAATCTGGCGCATCGGTAGTGTGGCATGGGAAACCATGTATGTTGCTGTGGCTTATCCGATCTACTTTTTTTTAAGAAGAAAATTTGGAACAGATCATTTAGGTGGATTCTGGTGGGATTTATTGCTGGTGATTCCAGTTGCTGTTTTTCTAGCATTTTTTTATTCAAACACATTGCCCCTGATCATTGAGTTTAAATATCTCATTTTAGCCGTACTAGGTCTAGGTTGCTTAAGTGCCTTAGGGCTTGGAAGTTACATCTTGGCGAGCAGATATCTTCCATTTGTGATTTTTGGGTTATTGAGTTATTTAGAGCCGATTTTGTTGGCAGGAGCATCAATGGCAATGGGTGAACGCGTGGAAGCAGGAGAATGGTTGACTTATATTCCAATTTGGTTTGCTGTATTGCTCCTTATTTTGGAAGGTGCAATTTATCTCTATCGTCAAAGAAGAACTGAAAAGTTACTTCAATATCAACATAAGAAACTACAATCGCGTCTAGCCCAAAAAGATGAGCACTAAGTTTCATGTAATTACATAAGAATGAGTTGTACATAAGAGTTTTTGACTGAATGATAAGAATAATTACTTATTCTTTAAAAATATTTGTGACACAATTAACTAAAACATAAAAATGTGATAAATTTGTTAAATCAATAATAATTCTAATTTAACAATCATGATTCAGTACCAAACAAGAGCAGCATTATTACAGATGGAGCCTAGTCTGGATTTAAACTGGCAAAGACTCTTAGAGCGTATATTTCAACATTCTGATAGTGACGTTCGCGAAGAAATTGATCGTCAAATTCTCAAACCTAAAGATATATTTTGGAATCGTGTGAATAACACATTCGAATATAAAGTCACGACGTCGCTGGGAATTTTAAAGCATAGTTTTTCTAGTGAAAGAATGCGCTCCATTGCAGCAAAGTTATGTCAATCTATCCAATGGTTGAAGGAGATGACGGATTGCGTACAAGTGGCTGACTATTTAGAAAATGCGCTGTATCAAATTGACCAGATTGCTGTTGAGGATAATTTAAAATTACAACGCGAAAAAATGTTAATGCGTCGGGTTTTTTTGCAAGATGTTGCTAAGTTAATTCGTGAATTAAATCTTGAAACACCAGTTGGAACTCG
The DNA here is from genome assembly GCF_056779765.1 of Acinetobacter sp. 24-47-62. Classification (NCBI taxonomy): domain Bacteria; kingdom Pseudomonadati; phylum Pseudomonadota; class Gammaproteobacteria; order Moraxellales; family Moraxellaceae; genus Acinetobacter; species Acinetobacter sp. 24-47-62. The sequence goes on along the minus strand of NZ_JBWYIN010000009.1, from coordinate 45,152 downwards.
CCAGTTAACTTCAGCTCAGATTAAGAGCTTTATGATAGAAGTATTTATTAAGCAACAATTACTGGGGTATTGGTTTAAACCGCTTCTACCTAGAAGCTCATCGATCATGGAGCATCCTTTTTTTGCACAATGGTTGCTGAAAGAACAGTCCATTCGACACTTTGATATTGTTAAAACCTCTGAATTTCTATTCGTCATCGCACCAACTAGTCAGTTTGAACAAAATCCATTTTCGATCCGTCGTTTTTTATTTGAAGATCGAATGGAATACAACCAGCAAATTTATCTCAATGGGTTGGTTTTGGATATGCGCCGTTACAATGAAGAGGGGTATATCAAACAGTTTATGGAACACGTGCAGATGATGGTTACTATTCAGCATCAAGTGCATAAAGATGTCATTCAAATTGTGCAAGAATTTGAAGATGTTGCTGAACAGAAGATATTACCGCTTTTAACACAAAATTTAGGGATGGCTGGAAGTAATAGTGATTTTGTAGCCAAACAGCATTTACGGAAGATTGAGCAAGTATTGACTGTCGAATTGCTACAACCTCTCGTGGAGGCTTTAGAACAGCATTTATCACATATTGAAGAATATGAGCATCTGTTTAAAAGTGTGCATCGCATATTTTCAGATATTCTGGCGAATTATAAAGATTTTAAACAACAGCCTTCATTATTTTTTAATTCATCAGTCCAATTGTTTGAATACAAGTTGTTAGCCTATTTAAAACTACTTGAAAAGCGTAAAGATGAAATATTTGTACCATTGAATATGTATGAGCGTGGAGTCATGCATGAGCGCTCCAAGAAACCGTTAAATGCATTACAAGAAGATTTAAGCCAACATATTCAAGATTACCGAGAAATGCTGTCTCATACGATGCGTTTGAAACGAGATTATGCTGAAGTTCAAGGCTCATTTTTAAAAAGAATGGTGGCTGGAGAAAAGTTAGAAAAAGAACTTCAACAAACTTCATTGGCCATGGTGAAAATCAAGAAGCAGGCTTATCTAGATATTTTAAGTGTGCCTAAAAACTATCGAAAATATAGTGTATTTATTGAATTTGAAAGTTTTTCAGCTACAAGTGATTTTGAACGACATTATGCATTCCCTTCGGGGCAAAATGGTTTAACTAAGCTTCCAGTATTGGTCAAACTCCCAGAAAACTTAGAAGATTTTAATTTAGAAGATTTAAATATGATGTTGAGTCAGGATATTTCAGCTTCCCCAGTATTGAGTTGAACTGACTGCAACTCAGTGACGAAATTGGATTTGTAGGCTTAATGATCAGTATTTGATATCTAAATGAAATCATTTACCCAGAAAATTATATTGTAATTCAATGGCTAAAATATATTTTTTATAAAGAGAATATTGCTTTAGTAAAAAATAAACCGAGTTTTCATTTCAACTCTGAGCTAATTCCTTTACAATTATGGGGTTTTGAAATTTATGCTTAGATTTACAATTAATTAGAGGACGTATCTGTGAGCAAAGACACTATCGTTGCCCTACATGCAGAGCACCAAGGTCGCTGGAAAAACCGTGAAGAACTCGCGGAACGTATGATTGCCCTTGTTGGTCAGTTATACCGTGAAAAAAACATCGTAGCTACAGTATACGGTCGCTCTTTAATTAACCGCTCGGTTATCCAAATTCTTAAAGCTCACCGTCGTACACGTGTTTTAGACGTTGAACTTTCTGCTGTAGATACTTTCCCAATCCTTGAAGCATTGGTTAAAGTACAAAATATCGGCACAGCTGAAATCGATTTAGGCAAACTTGCTGTAGAATTTAAAGCAAAAGGTGGCGATGTAGATGCATTCGTTGCTGACGCTGTTAAATCACTACAAGGAAATGCTGCATCTGTTGAGCATAAAGATGTTGTGCTTTATGGTTTTGGGCGTATTGGTCGTATCCTTGCACGTCTTATGATTGGTCAGTCTGGTCTTGGTCGTGGTCTAAACCTTAAAGCGATTGTTGTTCGTAAATCATCTGATGGTGATTTAGAGAAACGCGCTTCTTTACTTCGTCGTGACTCTATTCATGGTCCATTTGCCGGTACGATTTCTGTAGATGAAGAGAACGAAGCAATTATTGCGAATGGTCAATTCATCAAAGTGATTTATGCATCGAACCCATCAGAAGTGGATTACACTGCATATGGTATCGAAAATGCATTGGTGATTGATAACACTGGTAAATGGCGTGATGCTGAAGGTCTTGCTCAGCACCTTAAATGCCCAGGCGCTGCACGTGTAATCTTAACTGCACCTGGTAAAGGTGACATGAAGAACGTTGTGTTTGGTGTAAACCAAGCTGACATTCTTGATGAAGACACAATCATCTCTGCTGCAAGCTGTACTACTAACGCGATCACACCGACGTTGAAAGTACTTCATGACAAATATACAGTGATTAATGGTCACGTCGAAACAGTTCACTCGTTCACGAACGACCAAAACTTGATCGACAACTATCATAAAGCTGACCGTCGTGGCCGTGCTGCAACGTTGAACATGGTGATCACTGAAACGGGTGCTGCTAAAGCAGTTGCTAAAGCACTTCCAGCGCTTAAAGGCAAATTAACTGGTAACTCTGTACGTGTTCCAACACCTAACGTGTCTTTAGCAATCCTTAACCTGACTCTAGATAAAGAAGTTGATCGTGATGAAGTGAACGAATATATTCGTCAAATTTCTATCAACTCTAATCTTCAAGGTCAAATTGGTTATACAAATTCTACTGAAGTTGTATCATCTGACTTTATCGGTTCACGCACTGCAGGTGTTTTTGATGCGCAAGCAACAATTACGTCTGGTAACCGTTTAACAGCATATGTATGGTACGACAACGAAGTAGGTTATAGCTGCCAAGTTCTGCGTATCGCTGAACAAATGGGTGGCGTAAGCTATCCAAAAGTACCTGCTGAAACAAATGCATAATTTGTAAAGCATAAAAAGAGCCTCTTTCGAGGCTCTTTTTTATTTGCCTAAATTTACGTAATTAAGACTTTAGAGCAATATGGTTTCTTCAAAATAAGTGGTTTAATATTGAAAAAATTGCGTATTTGTTCACATAAAATATGGATTGTGAGCAGGTGATTAAAAAAATAAATGTTAAAGGATTATATTTTTGCGCATCAAATATCTTGTCATTGGCTTCGTGCTGATTGCTTTGGCTGCCGCGAGTGGTATAGCAATTGCCTTATGGGTTTTTCAACATTTTAAAATTTACATTCCACTAGAAGATCAAGCCGTGAATATTGATCTTCAGGAGCCATTGCAAGCGAAAGTTCAAATCCATGATGCTTTGGATGTAAATGTGACAGGTCGTGTGAAAACGACCATTCCTATACATGAAAATCTTTCTATTCCTGTACAACAAACATTGAATCCTATGGTTCATTTCGACAATCAAGTACCAATTAAAACGGTCATTCCAGTCCGTGAAAATTTGATTGTGGATCAAAATTTAGCAGTGGATACTAAAGTTAAGGTTCGCATTTTAGGCAAAGATATTACATTGCCATTGAAAGGGATGATTCCAATTAAACTTGATGTACCTGTTGAAATGGATGTTCCCTTAGATCAAATGGTTCACTTGAAATTTCAAGCACCTGTTCAAGCGGATTTAAAAGAGAATCTACGCATCCCATTAAAAACGGATTTAGATGTGGATATACCAGTAGAAGGTCATTTGAATGCACCAATTAAAACTGCGTTAGAGGCTTCAGTCAACGTACAAAATACTTTGCCAATTAAAATACAAAAAGGTGAGTTGGTTATCCCACTCAATACCTTAACATTACAAAAAAATCAAAAAGTGGAAGCAGCATCACCCATTAAAGTTCAGAAGGATGATCAATCTGCTGAATCGGTGAAAGCCCAGTGAGCTCGAGAAGCATGAGTGCTAAAAAAATCGTGGGATATGGTTCGCTCTTATTTATTGTCGTGGCAAGCATTGTCGCCGTAGGTTTTTGGCTATATCTCAATATTCAAGCATCTGTTCATGTCAGTGCGAAGAATGCAAGTGTACAGTTGTCAGAATCATTGCCGACCAAAATTGATGTTGGGAATTATCTTGAGGTACAAGCGATTGGCGCATTAAATACAGAAATTAAAGTGCAGGAAAATATTGATTTAGATTTGCAGGGTAAATACAAAACCAATCTCAAGTTTAAAGTCGAAGTCCCTGTTTCTGTGAGTGCGGATTATCAAACCAAAGTAATAATTGATCAAACGATTCCAATTAGTGCAACAACAGATTTGGTGTATAAAGCACGATTTTTACCTAAATTTCCGTTAAATTTAGATTTGCCTATTCAGCTTGAAGTTCCATTTCATTTAAAGCGTACTTATCAGGTTCCGATTACGATTGATTTTGATGGTCCTGTGTATTTAGATTTGCATGAGCAGCTTGATGTGGATATTGATCATGTTTTCAAACCTGTATTACATTTAAATGATCCAATTTTGATGAAGGATGTATCTAGTTTTAGAGCAACAATGTACAACTTGGAGCGTGAAACAAAAGCAAATTTAGATATGAACTTGGATTTACCTCTGCGCAATATTAAAAAGTAAAAACTCCCCTTTAAGGGGAGTCTATTCTCTAAGCATTCAGGGCTTGCTGAATGCTTTCACGAATCGATGTGGTTTTTCGACCAATTAAATGTTCAAGATCTTTGCGTACACTGTACATCGCACCATGGGCGGTGTGAAGATCTGCATCTACAATGACGTCAATGAGACCTAGTGGTAAACCAGCTTGAATTAATCCTTGACGATAATCTTCTAGAGATAAGTTTTGATATTTCACAGGCTGTTGTGAAAACTCAGAAAGAAGGGTCGCAAAATCATTTAAGCTAAAGCTTTCGCTACCAGCAAGCTCGTAAATTTTGTTCAAATGTTGAGCTGATTCATCATTTAATATTTGAGCTGCAGCAGTGGCATAATCCAAACGAGAAGCTGAACTAATTAAACCATCTTGAGCAGCTCCGTATACTATGCCTGTTTCGATTTGATGGGTGAGGGCAGATAAATAGTTTTCGCTATACCAATTATTTCTTAAAAAGGTGTAGGTAATGGAACTTTCTCGTATTAGTTTTTCTGTTTCTCGATGTTCATTGGCTAAGCCAAGCGGAGAGTGATCTGCATTCAGTAAGCTGGTATATGTTAGGTGAGGAACTCTAGCTTGAATCGCAGCATCAATAACAGCCTTGTGTTGTGGAGTGCGACGACCAATCTCATTGGCAGAAATGAGCAGGAGTTTATTAACGTCCTGAAGGGAATTTGCGAGATTATCTGGCTGATCATAATCAAATTTGCGTACTTGAATATCTTCAGAAAATAAAATTTTAGCTTTTTCTGGGTTGCGAACCAAAGCAATAATTTCATGCTCGCTATGAAGTTTTTTAAGTTCTTGAACAACTAAACGACCTAATTCACCAGTTGCACCTGTAATCGCAATTTTCATTTTAATTTCCTCTTAATGTGGCTAAAAAATAAACTTGATGCAGGCATATTAATCTGTTAACTTACTTAATGAAAGTACATACCTAAAAGTAAGTTGTTAACTGTTAAGAGAAAAATGATGAATACATATGCGCATAGTGATTTATTAGGTCAAGTTTTATCCAGTGAATGTCCTTCTCGTGAAATTTTGGAGCATCTCACCAGTAAATGGTCAGTTCTCGTCCTACGTTGCTTGAGTGATGGTGTGCATCGTTTTAGTGAGCTAAAACAAAGAATTGAGGGGGTGAGCGAAAAAATGTTGGCTCAGACACTAAAAACCTTAGAAAAAGATGGTTTTATTTTGCGCACTGTTTATCCAGTAGTTCCTCCAAAGGTGGAGTATCAACTCACTGTATTGGGTTCAAATGCAGCGATGAAATTAAATGAGTTGATCCATTGGATTGAGCGAAATTTACCCGAAATTTTGGAAAGTAAGGCACTTATTACGCGATAGTTATACTTTATCATTTTGTTATCGCTCAGTTTAAAGTGTGTACTGAGCGAGATGTTTATATAGATTTCATGATCTTAAAATCATAACGATCAATACATAAAATTAAAATTGAGAAAAACAGTCCCAAAGCAACGCAACCAATCCATGCATAATGTTCCCAAGCATAGACAGCACCTAAAGAACCTAGTGCAGCGCCTGAAAAGTAAATGGTCATATACACAGCATTAATTCGTGAGCGTGCTTGACCATCAATACGATAGACTAGATTTTGATTCAAAACATGAAATGCGGTGAGACCAAAATAGCTCATCAATACGCCAAGTGCATAAATGAAGATGTTCTGTTGCGCGAAATATAATGGAATACAAGAGAACAGCATCAAGGTGATACATAATTGAGCGACAAATTCTTCTTTCCCTTTGCCAACTGTTTTACCAGACCAACTCGAGGAATAAATTCCGATAATACCTAACAGACCAAATAGACCAATTTGAAAATCAGTAAATTGATATGGGGCACTCCCTAAAACAAAAGTCATCGATGTAAACACCATTGAGAGAATGCCAAATCCTAGGGCACCCGCGCAGGCACGGCGTATGAGATGCGGATTATGCTTTGCGATGCTCCAAAGTGATTTGTAAATATCGGTGACTTGTAAATGCGAAGCAGGTTGAGTGTTGGGGAGTTTTTTCCACATTAAACATGCTAAACATAAAGTCAAAATACCACTACTGAAATAAACGCCTTCCCAAGACCAATAAGTTGAAACAAAGCCGGCAAATGTCCTAGATAAAATAATCCCCATGACCAATCCGCTCATGAGTTTACCTACAACTGCCGAGCTTAATTCCGGTGGGCTAATGGAAGAAGCAAATGGAATTAATACTTGTGCTGATATGGCTCCAAATGTTGCACAAAGGGTAAAGATATATAAAGTGCTAATATCTGAGCTGAAAGACAAAAGGATCTGCGAAATTGCCGCAAATATCATTAAACTCACAATGAGTTTTCGTTTATTAAAAAAATCTCCAAGGGGTACCAAAAGCATGAGTCCGAGCATATAACCCACTTGAGCGATAACCACGGTAAATCCAGCTTGGCTGGTCGAAATTTCTAAACTTCTTTCGATTGAATAAATCAGTGGTTGATTGAAATAGGCTGAACCTGCACAGACACCACAGGCCAAAGCCATAATAAGCACGAATTGTGAGGATAAAGGGGTAGCAGAGCGATTCATGTCAAAATCTTAGAGTGCAATTTAATGCACTATAGGCATTATTTTGTGGTTTCAGAAATAAATAAAACCAATGATGTCATTTGATAAAACAATGAGTAATGAATAAATCAAATTTAATGCAGTGATACACCAAAATATTAAAGACTCAATTTATGAAAAAAGTCGCTAACTTATTCTCAACCTGCATAAATATAGTCGAGAAATACTTTAAAATATGGCAGAATAGGCGGTTTTAAAGTTTTTAGAGGATTGGCATTATGCGCTTTGTTGATGAAGCAGTCATTACCGTAGAGGCTGGCGACGGTGGCAATGGCGTAGCCAGTTTTCGCCGTGAAAAATTCGTACCATTTGGTGGTCCAGATGGTGGTGATGGTGGTCGTGGTGGCAGCGTATATATTCAAGCTGATGACAACACCAGTACGCTTGTAGATTATCGTTATACCCGTAGATTTCGTGCTGAACGTGGTAAAAATGGTGCTGGCGCAAACTGTGCAGGTCGCGGTGGTGAATCCGTAACACTATATGTTCCAGTAGGAACAACAATTGTAGATACTGAGTCTGGCGACATCATTGGTGATTTAATTGAAAATGGTCAACGTGTTCTTGTTGCTCAAGGTGGTGACGGTGGTTTAGGTAACACTCACTTTAAGTCATCAACGAACCGTGCTCCACGTAAATGTACACATGGTAACAAAGGTGAGTTCCGCGAAATTCGCCTAGAGCTGAAAGTTTTGGCAGATGTTGGCTTATTAGGTATGCCAAATGCGGGCAAATCAACATTTATTCGTGCTGTCTCTGCAGCAAAACCAAAAGTAGCAGATTACCCATTTACAACTATGGTACCTAATCTTGGTGTTGTAGATGCAGATCGTCACCGTTCATTTGTAATGGCTGATATTCCAGGTTTGATCGAAGGTGCTGCAGAAGGTGCAGGTCTTGGTATTCGCTTCTTAAAACATTTGGCGCGTACTCGTATTCTTCTACATATCGTGGATGTACAGCCAATTGATGGATCAGATCCAGCTTATAATGCTAAGGCAATTTTAAATGAACTTTTAAAGTTCTCTCCAACATTGTCAAAACTCCCAGTGGTGTTGGTTTTAAATAAAGTAGATCAGTTGCCTGAAGACTCAAGAGATGAGTGGTGCAATCACATCCTTGAAGAGTTGAAATGGGAGGGTCCAGTATTTAAGACTTCAGGCTTGATGTCTGAGGGAACCAAAGAAGTCGTTTATTATTTAATGGATCAAATTGAACAACAGCGCGAACGCGAAGTTGAAGATCCAGAGTATGCAGCAGAAATGCAAGCATTCCGTGATCAGCTTGAAGCTGAAACACGTGAACAAACCATTGCCGCTAAAGAGGCTTATCGTGAAATGCGTCGTAAACAACGTCTTGCCAGTCAAGAGGATGACGATTTTGACGATGATGAAGATGATGGCGAAATGGAAGTGTACTACGTACGTTAATCTCTTTATATAAGAGACAGAGGACAAGATGATAGAAGTGGTAGATGGGCAACGTCAGCTCAAGGGTTGCAAAAGAATCGTTGTTAAAATCGGATCATCTTTACTCACAGCAAACGGAAAAGGTTTAGATATAGATGCAATCTCGCATTGGGCGGGGCAAATTGCAGATCTACACAATGCAGGGCATGAGATTATTCTCGTGTCTTCCGGTGCTGTGGCTGAAGGTATGGTTCGAATGAAACTTGAGAATCGACCCACGGATCTACCCAGTCTTCAAGCTTGTGCTGCCATTGGTCAAATGGGGCTGATACAAACTTGGTCAAGTGTATTGTTGAATCACAATATTCAATCTGCTCAAGTTTTATTGACTCATGATGACTTGGCTGACCGTCGCCGTTATTTGAATTCTTGTGATGCTTTACAACATTTAATTGATTGGAAAGTGATTCCAGTGATTAATGAAAATGACACTGTATCTACTGATGAGATTCGATTCGGAGACAATGATACTTTAGCTGCAATGGTTGCAGGCCAAGTTCATGCTGATTTATTGATTATTTTGACAGACCAAGAGGGGATGTTTGATTCAGATCCTCGCTCAAATCCTAATGCGAAGTTGTTTCATACAGTTCGCGCATTAGATGAAAGTTTGTTTGATATGGCAGGTGGTGGTGGTAAGTTTGGTCGAGGTGGAATGCTGACCAAAGTACGTGCTGCTCGTTTAGCTGCGAAATCAGGATGTCCTACACTGATTGCCAGTGGAGACAGTAATCATGTGTTAACTCGATTAATGTCGGGTGAGATGCTAGGTACGTTGTTTATCACTGATAATGATCGAATCACTGCTCACCAACAATGGTTAGCTGCGCATTTGCAAACTGCAGGGCGATTGGTGATTGATGATGGTGCTGTGAAAGCGATCAAAGAAAATCATCGGAGTTTATTGCCTGTAGGTGTTAAAGCAGTTGAAGGGCATTTCGAGCGTGGTGATGTGGTAGAGTGTGTGGATCAGCAACGGCATCGCGTTGCAGTTGGTCGTGTCAACTTTAGTTCACGTAGCGCTGAAATTGTCAAAGGCTTACCCTCAGATAAGGTACACCAAGTTCTAGGTGAAGCACGGTCATTAGAAATGATCCATCGCAATCATATGGCGATCTATTAATTTCTTATTTAATAAAAGCTCGCTTAGGCGAGCTTTTTTTGTGGGTCAAGATCGGGTAATTGATGAGATGATCCGACCATATAAGGATAATCAGCCATATCCAACATCGCTTGATCCTCATAAGAATTTCCATAAGCATAAATTGATTGAAATTGGTTTACATCATATTGCTTGAGTATGCGCTGTCTTTTTTCTTCACCACTACAATCAGGAGAAGAATAATGACCCGTATAAAATTGATTGAGCACTTCAGTTTCAGTACAAATCAAATCTACATTTAAAATCTGCGAAATAGGTTTTAAATAAATATCAATGGATGCAGAGACAATCGCAATGCGGTCACCACGGAGTTGATGCTTTATCAGTTGTTCATAAATGGGTGAGTTTAAATGTTGTTGTAATGAATGGGCGTATTCAAGTGCAATCGAGTCAGCATCAGATTTAGAGAATCCAGTAAACATTGCCTTGAATAGCTTAGGGCGCATTGCGTGCGCGGGGTAAATATTTAAAAAATAGGCTTGAATCCAAGGCAGGGTTTTTAGTCCTTGCTTAACAATATGTCGTTTTGATAAGGCGTAAAAGATAAAGCTAGTAAAACTATCTTTTTCACACAGTGTTCCATCAAAATCAAATAACGCTAGGTTTTGATTCTTTTTGCTTTCTGCATACATGTTTGATATCTACCGTTAACTCGCGTAGCAAACCAGTTGGTGTTGTAGTCGCGACTAAGCTTAGGACCTGAAATAACCACTTCAGGCATAATGGCATAAAATTTTTCTTTTCCGATTTTCTTTTCGTAAAGCTCAGTCACAGCTTTATAGGTTTGCGTATCTTCAAACTTTTTCTCTTTTTCTTTCTTTAAATCAGTTCGAATTTGACGAGGTGTAATAAATACATTATTTGCAGCAAATACATTGATAAGTTCTTGTTCAGATTGACTCTTTTCCGCTTTTGGATTGCCATTTTTATTGTACAGTAATAAGTCGCCATCAAGCGTTAACTCCGCTGCTGTTAATTCATTGAGCATACTTTGGAAAGCGGCGTTACGACTTGAATACATGCCTGAATTGTAGTCTGCAAAGCGATATATGGGTTGATCATAATCTGCTGGATACATCATCAGGCGGTGAATACCATAATAGAGTCCGCCATATTGACTATAAAGGTCTGATCTTAGATCAGCGATACTTCCACCTTGGCGCTTATGATCTTTTGCATAGCTAATATGAACTTGCATAGAGCCTAGAGTAGTAATGGGATTTAGTTTTTCACCAATATCTTGACCAACGAGTTTAGCTGCGCCAGTGAGTGCACTGACATGGTAGTGTTTTGTCATGTGAGCAAAAATCTCACGATACAATTCATCTAATTCTCGTTCGGTAGAGACTTTCCGCATTTGTTTTAGATAATTGTCTTCAGGTGTTGGTTGATTTTTTAAGACCTCTTGGAAATAGCCCGCAACTGTGCCTCCGATACTATCTCCTAATTTATCTTTAAATTTTTCATCTAAACGATCTTCAATTTCTTTAACTGCTTTGGCACCTAGTCCGGGTACATGGGGATCTGCAACAAAATTAGATTCTTGATCGACTACAGCAATAATGGTACACACATTTTCTTTCGTTTGAGGTATACCGAGTTGCTCGGTTATTTTATAAATATCATCGGCCCATGAACCACGATTATTAACGCGGCCAGGAATGAGTTTTGAGATTTGTTCTGCATCAATCGTTTTATCTTGTGTATTCCACCATGATGAGTCACCACAAGCACTCATGAATAAACTTAATGTAGCAACACTACAGGCTTTAAAAATTACATTAGAGCGAAAGCTATTTTTCATAAATGCAAAGTATCAGGGATAAAGATTCTAGCGAAGTATACTATTTCATTCACGATTTGTGAGAACTTATATGTATACAAGATAATGGCAGCATGCTTCAAATAAAAATCTAAGTGTTGAACTTAAGTTCATCCATTAGCATTCAAGCAAAATGATATAAAACATATTTTTAGTTTCAAACGTTATATAATTTAATGCTTTTATCCAATTTCAATCTCTCAATGAGTGCAGATTTAAAAAAGTTAAGCATTCTGAAACTGTTTCATCATCATTGGTATTATTCATGTCTCAACATCCTGTGATCCGTGATTTATTTGATCGCGAAAAAACAACTCCTGTTTTTGTAGCACCCATGGCAGGTGTAACGGATCGACCATTTAGAACCTTGTGTAAATATTTTGGTGCAGGACATGCAGTTAGTGAAATGATGACTTCTGACAAAACGCTGCGTATGAGCAAGAAAAGTCTCTATCGAGCCAACTTTGATGGAGAAATTGCTCCAATTTCAGCACAAATAGCAGGATCAGACCCACGGGATTTAGCTGAAGCTGCACGATATCAAGTGTCAAATGGTGCTCAAATCGTTGACATCAATATGGGCTGTCCAGCAAAAAAGGTGTGCAATAAATTAGCAGGTTCTGCACTACTACAGGATGAAGACTTGGTAGCTAGAATTTTAGATGCGGTGGTCGAGGCAGTAGATGTCCCTGTAACACTTAAAACGCGCTTAGGATTTTTAAACGGTCATGAAAATATTATGCGTGTGTCGAAGCGCGCAGAACAAGCGGGTATCGCAGCTTTAGCATTGCATGGTCGTACACGGGAAGATATGTATTTAAATACTGCACGTTATGATCTAATTAAAGAAGTGAAGCAAAATATCTCTATTCCAGTCATTGCAAATGGAGATATTGATAGTCCAGAGAAAGCCAAGTATGTATTAGATCATACTGGTGCTGATGCCGTGATGATTGGCCGAGCAGCACAAGGTCGTCCATGGATTTTTAGAGAAATTGCTCATTATTTAAAAACGGGACAGCCACTTGCAGCGCCATCGATTGCTGAAGTAAAAGAAGTTCTATTGGGTCATCTGAATGAGCTATATGAATTTTACGGTGAGTATTCAGGCTGTCGCATTGCACGTAAACATATCGCGTGGTACACCAAAGGTCTCCACTCAAGTAATGAATTTCGTCAGAATATGTACAAAGTAGAAAGTACAGCGGAACAAGCCAAGGTCGTAGCCAATTATTTCGATTTACTTTTGTCAGAAGGGCAAATTATGAGTGATGTTCAAGTGGAATCTGTGGATTTATTAAAATCAGGTTGAGTTTCTATATGTCAGCACTCAACTCAGATAAGTTATTCATACATTCTACTGTTGAGATTCAAGAGGTTGTAAATTTATTTCAGAATTCGATTTTTTCTCTTCAGAAGAATGTAATTGATTTTGATTTAAATTCTGAGTATCTAGCTGCTCAATATTATGTTGAGTGGACTGAACATTATCTTGAGCATGTGAATAGGTGTCTATTCCGAATCCAATCGCCATAAGTGCTAACAATACAAAACCCATACTTTTCGCTACATAATTTAACAATTCATTGTAAATTAAAAAACTACAGCTCGATATGGGTTTTATCGATTATTTAAGCATCATATTGATCAATTTCTAATATGATTTGATTGATTAAATCAGGCGCTTCTAAAGCTCTGATTTGATTTACATTACTTCCTGCCCAGAATGCACCGAAGCTTTCATCATTATTGGTTAATGCTGTTGCATTAAGTTGTTTACCTAAATCATATGCATAAGGGTAGGGAGCAACTAACTCACGCTGAGGTAAATCTACGAGAGTTGACCAACTGTTGATTATCCCTCTCGCTGGTCGCCCAGAGATGCTTGAAGTGATTTGAGTTAAAGGCTTGCTTAATAATGCATTACGATAAGCTGCATTAGCAGCTGAACTCTTGCATTGTACAAATGCAGTACCGAGTTGTACGGCCGAAGCTCCGAGATTCATCATATATTTAGCTTGAAATCCATTCATGATTCCACCAGCTGCTACGACAGGTATCTTGCAGGCAGGAACAAGTAATTTTATTAAATCTGCTGTTTTGATTGCACTGTCAAAATGCTCATTAAAAATACCACGGTGTCCTCCCGCTTCAATACCTTGTGCAATGATGATATCAATGCCAGCGTCTTCAATTGCTCTAGCTTCCGCTAAGTTCGTTGCTGATACCATCGTAATAATACCAGCCTCTTTGAGGGCAGATATTTGATGTGCATGAGGTATCCCAAAGTGAAAACTCACCGCCTTAGGTCGAGTTTCTAAGACTAAATCTAAAAAATCATCATTATCTAAAAAACTAGGGTAAATACATTTTAATTCTTTGGGGGGTTCAGTATTAAAGTTATCAAAGTGGGGTTTTAGATAATTTATCCAATTTAGATTCCGTTCAGAATCAAGTTCAGTTGGTTTGTGGCAAAAGAAATTCACCTGAAAGGGTAAATCTGTTAATTTTTGAGTTGCAACTATTTGTTGTCGAGCATTTTGGATACTGGCAGCACCTAAACCAAGAGACCCCAATCCACCTTGATTGGATACTTCAGCTGCCAGTTCTGGTGTGGATACCCCAGCCATTGGCGCTAAAAAAATGGGGTGCTGAATGGATAATTGTTCGAGTAAAGACATAATCAAGCTCCATGATTCAATTTCACTTTGCACAATCATGGTCAGAGAATCAAATTATATTCATTATTTAGTGTGAAAATGCAAAGCGTCAAACTGTGTCGCATGAGTGATCACTGACATTTGGTAGAATAAATAAACAATTATAATATTCGAAATCTCATTGCTTCCCCATACATATATGTCTGATCGTATCCGTGAAAAATTACAGATTTTAGCTGATGCTGCCAAATATGATGTGTCTTGTTCCTCAAGTGGTAGTAACCGCAAGAACAAAGATAAAGGTCTTGGTAATACAGGTTCCGGAATTTGCCATAGTTATACCGAAGATGGTCGCTGTGTTTCATTATTAAAAATTTTATTCTCAAATGTCTGTATTTATGATTGTGCGTATTGTGTCTCTCGCCGTTCAAATGACGTAAAGCGAGCAGCATTTACCGTCCAAGAAGTGGTAGATCTGACCATTAATTTTTATCGTCGAAACTATATAGAAGGGTTATTTTTAAGTTCAGGAATTTTTAAATCCGCGGATTACACCATGGAGAGAATGCTTCAAGTCGTAAAAAAATTAAGACTGGAAGAAAATTTTAATGGGTACATTCATCTCAAAACTATTCCGGGTGCTTCGCAAGAAATTATTCATGAGGCTGGACTGTATGTCGATCGGATGAGCATTAACTTAGAAATGCCGACAGAAGAAGGCTTGGTGAAATTTGCACCTGAAAAGTCGCATGCAGAAGTGCAGAAAGATTTAGGTATTGTGAGAGACCGTTTGATTGAATTGAAAGATGAGAGAAAACTAATCAAGTCGGTTCCTAAATTTGTGCCTGCTGGTCAGACAACACAAATGGTGGTCGGTGCGCATCACGAAACAGATCGTGATGTAATCTTGATGGCTGACAAGCACTATAAAGATTTTAAATTAAAACGGGTGTATTACTCAGGATATATACCTATCAATCCAGAAGAGTCTGCTTTACCTGCTGTAGGTTCTGCACCGCCGTTATTGCGAGAAAATCGCTTATATCAATCAGATTGGTTAATGCGTTTTTATGGATTTGAAGCCAACGAAATTGTGGATGAAGCACATCCCAATTTAGATTTAGAGGTTGATCCTAAATTAGGTTGGGCTTTAAGACATCCAGAGCAGTTTCCGGTGGATATTAATACTGCTGAATATAAAATGATTTTGCGTGTTCCTGGCATTGGTGTGAGGTCTGCTAAGAAAATTGTACAGGCTCGTCGATTTGGAAACATTCATATCGATCAGTTAAAGCGCTTAGGCGTTGCTTATAATCGTGCTCAACATTTTATTCGATGTGCTGACACACCCAAATTTAAAAGAGAACAACACGCTCATCAGATCCGCCAGCAAATTTTACAAAGCGGACAATCAAAATATGTGAAACAACTGTCACCTCAACTAGGATTTGGGTTTTAAATGGCTGTGTATGTTTTTGATGGTACCATGACTGGGTTGCTGTGCTGTGTTTTTAGAGCTTTTCAATTCAAAGAGTTCGACGTAAAAGTTCAAACTGAAGGAAACGCTCACCAGAATTTATTTGATGAGTCAGTCCGAGTTTACAGTGAAGAAAAGCAAGCTGAACGAGTCTGGCAAGGTTTAAAATCTAAAATTTCTGCTTCAAGTTTGCGTAATTGGTATTTTACTTTTTTGTCTGAGCAGGAAGTGGCATACCAACATCTATTTGATTATTCCATTTATATCTTTAAGCACCGATATGCCGTTGAAAAAAATTTCGGTCATCGTGATGTTTTAGCGCTTGCACAATGGGCTAAACAAGTTGGTCGTGAAAAGCACCGAATGGAGGCATTTGTTCGCTTTAAAAAGTGTAAGGATGGTTTATTTTTATCATTAGTAAGACCAGATTTTAATGTTCTGCCTTTAATCTCTAAGCATTTCAAAGCACGTTATCAAGACCAGCGTTGGTTAATTTATGATGAAAAGCGACGCTACGGAATTTACTATGATTTGAAGCAAGTCCATCAAGTTAATTTGAATGCAGTCGAAATCGATCAAAATATCTATATAGGTTCTAGTCAATCATTCATGATTGAACTCGATGATCAAGAAGAGCTATATGATCAACTTTGGAAGGATTATTTTAAGAGTGTAAATATAGTGGCACGTGATAATCCTAAGTTGCATGTTCAATACGTACCTAAAAGGTATTGGAGATATATGAATGAAAAACAGGTTTAGTATGATTTTTTAAAAATAAGTTGTTGAATTTATTTAATAAAATATAATAAAAACGATTATATATGAGTGTTTTAAATTTATACAGCTAAAATTTTTAATATTTTTTTGTTATATTTGTTTAAGGGTTAATTGTATAAGTTATTGAATTATATATTTATATATATAATTATTAGATTGCATAAAAATTTAATTATACTTTATAGATATATATTGGGTCATAAAATAAAATTTTTTGTATGTTTAATATTCAAAATTAACTTATAAATTTTTAATTTCAATTTTTTTTCTAAAAATATCAAAACTTAATTTTATACGAGTTAATTTTGATAACGATTCATATTTAGCCATCTCAGTTCAATTGGACTTTGTAAATTTTTTTTTCTTAGACTAATAGTTAAGCCCAATTTATTCATTCAAAAAGTGAATATCACTAGAATTTCGACCTTTGAAACTATTTAACGCGCAATTCGTTTTTGAGTGTGAAATTTATTGCATTTAACAATGGATTCACTTTTTGAATTAGAAGGGTCTTCCATGGATATTCACGTTGATGAGCAATCTCAACCACCTAAGAAGCAAAAGTTTTATCAAATTTTATATGTTCAAGTCATCTTTGCAATTATTGCGGGTGTCACACTTGGACATTTTATGCCTGAGTTGGGGGCAAGTTTAAAACCTCTTGGCGATGCTTTTATTAAAATCGTCAAAATGATCATTGCACCCGTTATTTTCTTGACTGTGGTCACGGGTATTGCTGGTATGACGAATATGGGCGCAGTGGGGCGAGTGACGGGTAAAGCAATGGCTTACTTTTTAACTTTCTCTACGCTTGCGCTGATTGTGGGCATGATTGTTGCCAATCTTATTCAGCCGGGTAAAGGTCTTAATATCGATCCTGCTGCTTTAGAAGGTGACAAAGTTTCAACTTATGTTGAAAAAGCTCAGGATGCCTCTATTGTTGACTTCTTCATGAATATCATACCAAAGACTTTAATCAGTCCTTTGGCGGGTGGGGATATTCTTCAGGTTTTATTTGTTGCTGTGCTATTTGGTTTAGCGCTTGCAGCGGTGGGTGAAAAAGGGAAACCAATTACAGATTTCTTAACGACACTGACCGCTCCGGTATTTTACCTTGTTGGTATGTTAATGAAACTAGCTCCAATTGGTGCATTTGGTGCAATGGCGTATACGATTGGTGCTTTCGGTATTTCAAGTATTGGAAATTTACTATTATTAATCGTAACATTCTATATTACTTCACTTTTATTTGTTCTGCTTATTCTGGGAGCAGTTGCACGTTACAATGGATTTTCAATCATTGATCTCATCCGCTATATCAAAGATGAATTATGGTTAGTATTAGGCACGAGTTCTTCTGAAGCTGCACTGCCAACGCTAATGAATAAAATGGAAAAAGCGGGTTGTGAAAAGTCGGTCGTTGGTTTGGTCATTCCAACTGGATATTCATTTAATTTAGATGGTACAAATATCTATATGACGATGGCTGCTCTTTTTATTGCTCAAGCCTGTAATATCGATTTGACCATTTGGGAACAGATCACAATTTTGTTGGTAGCGATGATTAGTTCAAAAGGGGCTGCAGGTGTAACGGGTGCGGGCTTTATTACTCTGGCAGCTACATTATCCGTTGTTCCTGCATTACCTGTTGCAGGGATGGCGCTTATTTTAGGTATCGACCGTTTTATGTCTGAATGCCGCGCATTAACTAACCTTGTTGGGAATGCTTGTGCAGCAATTGTTGTAGCACGTTGGGATAATGCATTAGATAAAGAACAATTAGATGCAACTTTGAAAAAGAAAGCAGAGGCTTGACTTCACTTTTAACATCTTAAGCCCATCTTCGGATGGGTTTTTTATATAGATGATGCAGCATTTAACAAACTCAGAGTAAGCGCATTCAGATTTATTATAAGAACAAACTTTGGTGGCGTAGCTGATTTCAATCGGCTAAAAATTTAATACTCCTTTCTTTTTCTTTCTTATCCTCTTGAATGGTTGTAATTGCACTATAGAAAGATAAAAAAACGCCCAATTGAAATTAGGCGTTCTTAAATATCGATATTTGCTGATTAGCAACCTGTAAGTTTTTCAGGCTGAGGCTTTTCATTCGGGAAAAATAGTGGACGAAGTTTCACACCTATACCATTACCAATAAAAGCGAAAATCAGCCATAACCACCCATGTAGACTGCCTGATGCAATGCCGCTGAAATAAGCACCGATGTTACAACCGTATGCTAATCGAGCGCCATAACCCAACATGATCCCCCCAATGACTGCTGCTAGAATTGAGCGTTTAGGGATATTGAGACTCGGTGCAAATTTTCCAGCGAGACCTGCTGCAAGTAAAGCGCCGAGCATGATGCCAAAATTCATCATAGAGGTGATATCAAACCACAACGAATTTGCTACAGCTTTAGCATTTCCAGGTTGTTGCCAATAGTCCCAAGCTGTTACATCAATTCCGACTAATGTTGCACCTTTCGCTGCCCATACTGCGAGTGCAGATGTGACACCCCATGGGCGACCAGCCAATGCAAGCGTGGCGAAATTAAGCAGGGTGAGAATAATACCACCCCAAATCAAAGGCCATGGTCCCTTTAGGAAACGTTTCCAGCCTTGATGAGCTGCAACAGGTTCTTGTTCAAGCTGACCGTGGCGTTTTTTCTCGAAGTAGACTGTTGCCAATGCGATCAAACCAAATAGCACGAAATTGAGTATTAGCGCTGGAATAACACCAAAGCTTTGTACTACTGAAATAGGGGCTAAATGTGGCAGTGCAAACCACCATTCAATATGTGAAGTAGCGATCAGTGAGCCTAAACAGAAAAAGAATAGAGTGATCAGCATACGTGAGCTACCACCACCGACTGTATAGAGTGTCCCAGATGCGCAACCACCACCCAGTTGCATGCCAATTCCGAAAATAAATGCACCAATCATCACGGACATCGATACGGGATTGACGTTGCCTTTAACGGGTTGACCAAATAACTCACCTGCACCTAAAGCTGGGAAGAAGAGCAGTACTGCCAGTGCGAGCATAATCATTTGTGCACGTAAACCACGACCTTTGCGTTCTTTAATAAAAACGCGCCAGCTCGATGTAAAACCAAATGATGCATGGTAGAGCGTCATACCAAGCGCACCACCAATAAGGAATAACAGGGCTTGATTAATTCCCACAATTTGATAAGCACCAAAGGTGCCTACAATCAATAAAACAATAGCGATCCAGACCGATGACTGTGATCGGTCAGATTGAGCTGCAATAATGGACATGAAGATAAGAAAAGCTGATAAAACACATCAGTATTTTAATTGATTGATTGTGGGTTGATAGTCCTACACTGCATTTATGCATTAAATGCTGCTGAGTAATATTGATTTTATATATTTGTAATTCTTATATGTTAGCCGACATGTACATTAAACAGTGAGCCAATCCAACTTGAAAATGCCATCGCTGCGATTCCCCAAAGCGTAATTCGCAATGCAGATTTTACTTTAGACGTTCCAGCAAAATATCCAGATAAAGCCCCTAGAATAAATAACGCTAAAATGCAAAAAAAGGCAACACTGTATTCTAAATATGCAGGAGGACTGATCAGTATAGCGATCATAGGGCAAGCTGCACCTATTGAAAAGGCGGTGGCAGAAGACCAAGCGGCTTGAAAAGGTTGAGCTGTTGTATTTTCATGGATACCAATTTCATCACGTGCATGTGCAGCTAACGCATCATGCTCGCTCAGTTGTATAGCAACTTGATGAGCAAGTTCGGGTGATAGTCCTCTTTGTATATAAATATGCGTTAATTCTTTCAGTTCTATTTGTGGATTGCGTGCTAACTCACTTGCTTCAAACTTTAGATCAGCTTCTTCAATATCAGACTGAGATTTTACTGAAATATATTCACCAGCTGCCATGGACGTTGCGCCTGCAATCAAACCAGCAATACAAGTGATTAAAAGGGTATGTTGATTCGCGCCACTTGCTGCCATCCCCATGATTAAACTAGTGACTGAAATTATACCGTCGTTGGCACCAAGAACAGCAGCTCTTAACCAACCTGTGCGATGTATATAATGTGGTTCTGTATGGTGCGAATAGCTCATAGGATTTTGTCTTATTATCTGAAAATGTTATTCAAAAATGAGTTGTTATTCATACAGTATAGGCTTGATTCGTATCTTGGGGCTGTAAAATTGAACTATTTGAGAAAAAATTAAAGCCTCTAAAGAGGCTTTAATTGGTAAAACTCAAATTATTGTTGAGCTTTTTCTTTTACATTCGCTGCACCTTCTTCTACAGCTGCCGCAGCATTAGCAGTTGCTTCTTTAGCCGCTTCTGAAGCGTTGTGCGCAGCGTTTTCAGCATGTGCAGCAGCATTATCTGCAGCTTGTGCTGTCGCATCAGCAGCATTGTCGACTGCAGTTGCAGTTGATTGAGCTGCATCTTCAGTCGCATTTTGAATATCTGCACCTGCTTGTTCAGCAGCATTTTCTAAATGTTCACCAGTTGTCGCGCCAGTTTCAGGAGCTTTATCCTTATTACACCCAACCAAAGCAACTGTAGCAGCAAGACCTAAAGCAACAAGAATCTTATTCATTTTATCTTCCTTTTTTAATTCAATGAGTATCCAAGTAGCATGGATGAGAACAATATAAGCAGATTTTAAATAAAGTTTTATTCAAAAATTGTAAAGATAATATTGGCTTATAAAAGAGCCCCGAGAAAGAGTTTTCTCAGGGCTACACTTTAGTGTGGTATGTTAAGGCTTAAATTACTGTCCAGAACGAATGATGTAATCAAACGCTGACAGTGATGCTTTCGCGCCTTCACCAGTGGCAATGATGATTTGTTTATAAGGTACTGTTGTACAGTCACCCGCAGCAAATACACCTTTTACATTGGTTTCGTTGCGATCGTTAATCACAATCTCACCACGGTTGGTTAATTCAACTTGAGTTTCTTTTAAGAAATCCGTGTTGGGTAACAAACCGATTTGTACGAAGATCCCCGCCAATTCGACAGTGTGTTCTTCATCCGTCGCACGGTCTTTGTATTTCAGTGCAGTGACTTGTTTGCCATCACCAACGACTTCTGTAGACAACGCATTTTTGATGACAGTCGTGTTAGGTAAGCTGTTCAATTTATCTTGAAGGACTTGGTCAGCACGTAGCTTAGTATCGAACTCAACCAAAGTGACATGCTCAACAATACCTGCAAGGTCAATCGCAGCTTCAACACCAGAGTTACCACCACCGATCACAGCCACACGTTTGCCTTTGAACAATGGACCATCACAGTGTGGGCAGTACGCAACACCACGGGTTTTGTATTCTTGCTCACCTGGTACATTCATTTCTCTCCAACGTGCACCTGTAGACAGGATGACCGTTTTCGATTCAAGTTTTGCACCATTCTCTAAAGTCACTTCAACTAAACCGTTGGCAGTTTCATCTGCACCTTTGATGTCAGACACACGTTGTAAGTTCATGATGTCGACACCGTATTCACGAACATGTGCTTCCATTTCAGCTGCAAACTTAGGACCTTGCGTCTTTTGCACTGATGTAAAGTTTTCAATGTCCATCGTGTCCATGACCTGACCACCCATGCGCTCAGCAACGATCCCGGTACGGATACCTTTACGAGCGGCATAGATTGCAGATGTGTTACCTGCAGGACCACCACCGATCACAAGCACGTCAAATGCATCTTTGGCATTGAGCTTTTCAGCATCTTTCGCAGCAGAATTAGTATCGAGCTTCGCAACAATCTCTTCCAATGTCATACGACCTTGACCGATATGTTCGTTGTCTTGGAACACCATTGGTACAGCCATGATTTTGCGTTCTTCTACTTCGTCTTGGAAGAATGCACCATCAATCATGGTTGCTGTTGTGCCAGGGTTGTAGATTGCGATCAAGTTAAGTGCTTGAACCACATCTGGACAGTTATGACAGCTTAAAGATACGAATACGTCAAAGTCAGATTTGATTTCTAAAGCTTTGATGGATGCCAATACTTCATCAGATACTTTTGGTGCATAACCAGAAGTTTGTAGCAATGCCAAAATCAAAGAAGTGAACTCATGACCCATTGGTAAACCTGCGAAGAAGACACGCGGTTCTTCACCTGCTTTTGCAATACCAAAGCTCGGCGCACGTTTATTTTGACCATCAAAACGAGCTGTGACGAATGGAGAAAGTGCAGCCACTTCTTCCACAAGTTCTTTGATTTTTGCAGATTTGTCTGAATCATTTAAAGTCGCAACCAATTCGATTGGACCCTCAAGGCGTTCTAAAAGCGTTTTTAATTGAGCTGAAGTATTTTGATCTAACATTGCTAACGTCTCCAAAGGAGTAATAATTCATTCGATACAGGTATACTAAGACAATTGATTGAATAGATAAAACAGTTTGTTTTTATAAATTCAATCGGAAAAATAAATTTAATCAAAGTCTTTGGTGTAGATGTATGAAAGTATTGAGTTAAAACTTGAATTTTCAAGTATAAAAGCAATTTGAATTCAGATATTTACATTAAAATTATTTTAATAGATATGAGCGAGGACCAATTATGACCTTAGAGAGAGGCATTTATAAACACTATAAAGGACAACTTTATCAAGTCCTTCATGTAGCGACGCATAGTGAAACTCAAGAAAAGCTTGTGGTCTATCAATGCCTTTATGGAGATTATTCAATATGGGTAAGGCCATTAGCGATGTTTACAGAAAGCATTTATCTAGAGGATGATGATCGTGAAATTGAACGTTTTAAATTGATTCAAAAATTATGATGATTGTCATAGTAAAGACTTTATCTTTGATTAGTTTATAGAAATCGATTCAATGAGAATATGTCATGAATGCTGAATTTCTAAGTCAAATGCAAAGTTTATATCAGCAGTTAATTCAACATGATGCATATCAAACTGATCGCGATCTGAGATATCGAAATATAAAACCAGAATCTGCCCATTATATTTCGATGCTTATTAAGATCCAGACCTCTAAACGAATTCTTGAAATAGGAACTTCGACAGGATATTTAACATTATGGATGGCGGAGGCGGTTTCGGAGCATCAGGGTCGAGTGACTACGGTTGATATAAACTCAGAAAGAACAGCACTTGCGACTCAGTACGCCAAACAGTTTAGTTTAGATCACCTTATTGATTTTATCAGCAGTGATGCAATTGATTTATTAATTAATGAAGGCGATGTGTATGACTTAATTATCTTAGATGCGAATCGACATGCATATCCTGATTATTGGCAATATTTAAAAAAGGTACTACATCCTGAACATGGCCTAATACTTGTAGATAAAGTGATTTCCCACGCCGCTGAAATACAAAGTTTTTTAAAGGATGTTAAAGCTGATCCAGATTTTTGCACGATGACGCTGAATATTGGGTGTGGATTATTGATGATTACGCGGAATTGATGGTGATTGAGAATTTGATGGATTGAACACAAAAAAACCACGCAAAGCGTGGTTTTTTTTAGTGCTATCTAATAAATTAGATTTTACCAACTAGATCGATTGAAGGAGCAAGAGTTGCATCGCCTTCTTTCCATTTAGCAGGGCAAACTTCGCCTGGGTGAGCGTGAACGTATTGAGCTGCTTTAACTTTACGAAGAAGTTCTTGAGCATCACGACCGATACCGCCAGCGTTGATTTCAACGATTTGGATTTTACCTTCTGGGTCGATTACGAAAGTACCGCGGTCAGCAAGACCAGCAGATTCGATTAGAACTTCGAAGTTTTTAGAAAGAGTCCAAGTTGGATCGCCGATTAATGGGTATTGGATTTTACCAATTACGTCAGAAGTGTCGTGCCAAGCTTTGTGAGTGAAGTGAGTGTCAGTAGAAACACCGTAGATTTCCACGCCTAATTTTTGGAATTCAGCGTAGTTGTCAGCAAGGTCACCAAGTTCAGTTGGGCAAACGAAAGTGAAGTCAGCAGGGTAGAAAAATACTACAGACCATTTGCCTTTAAGATCAGCTTCAGTCACGTCTACAAATTGACCGTTGTGGTAAGCTGTAGCTGCGAATGGTTTAACTTCAGTATTAATTAAGCTCATCATTGTCTCCATGATTGAGGTTAGTCTTTAATTTTCAATTAGAGTATCGAACTTTCGTTCTGTGCTGAAATGGTATTTTTACATTACAAAAATCGGAAAAACCGAATTATGTAAATTGATTGCCATTTAAGTTTGTCATCTGTCTTCCTTGTAACACATCAAAATGATGTATTCGTGACAGGATGAGAAAATTTCACATGCCTACCAACATGAAGACACTGAAGTGAAAATTCAAGGGTAAATATTAAAAAAATCATCATTATTTTGGATTTAGTTTTTCAAAAATATAAAAAGCTACATGAAAATTTCAAAAATTGTATGAATTGTCACATAACGCGGCTGACTTGTTTCTATTTCAACATAAGATCATTTTAAGCTTTATATTCTCATTTAATCTAAAAAAATAGTCCGATTCAGATTTGGGATAATCTTTGAAAATGAGTAGAATAAAGCGTTTCGTAATTGGTATAGGGCTAAAACTTGGCAACGATAGGGTTAAATGTAGAACAAATGGTGATGGCACGAGATCTTCATCGTTTAAATCGACTACGCAAAGGAAAAGATGCCAATGAAAAGCAATATCAAGAACTTTTTGAAAAATCAAATTTAAAAGTACAACAGCGTATTCAACGCATCCCTAATATCAAACTTAATCAAGATTTACCTGTTACCCAATATGCAGACAAATTGATTGAGGCCATTCAAAAACATCAGGTCATTATCGTTGCGGGTGAAACAGGTTCAGGTAAAACAACTCAGCTTCCTCAGATAGCCATGCTTGCGGGGCGTGGTTTAACAGGGTTAATTGGTCATACCCAGCCACGACGATTAGCTGCGCGCAGTGTATCGCAACGTATTGCAGAAGAGTTGGGTGAAAAACTCGGTGAGTCTATTTCATTTAAAGTAAGGTTTAACGAACAGGGTTCACAGGACTCTATCGTTCGTTTAATGACAGATGGTATTTTGCTGGCTGAATTGGCTCATGATCGTTTCTTAACCAAATATGACACCATTATTATTGATGAAGCACATGAGCGCTCGCTCAATATTGACTTCATCATGGGCTATTTAAAACAGCTCTTGCCACGTCGTAAAGATCTTAAAGTCATCATCACATCTGCAACTTTAGACGTTAATCGTTTTTCAAGTTACTTCAATAACGCACCGATCTTTGAGGTTGAAGGTCGTAGTTTTCCTGTAGAAGTGCGTTATCGTCCGATCTCTGAAATGAGTATTGTAGGGAGTGATGATGATGAGTTTGATGACTTTGAAGAAAACCTACCGCGCGCAGTAGTATCAGCTGTTGAAGAATGTTTCAAAGATGCACAGGAAAAAGGTCATCCTGAACACGCAGATATTTTGATTTTTGCCAGTACGGAACAAGAGATTCGTGAGCTGCAGGAAACTTTAATCAAACATGGACCTCGTCATACAGAAGTTCTACCTTTGTATGCGAGACTAGCGTTATCTGAACAACAAAAGATTTTTAATCCTGCTGGTGGTGGACGGCGTATCATTATTGCCACCAACGTTGCGGAAACTGCATTGACCGTTCCAAACATACGTTACGTCATTGATAGTGGTTTTGCACGTATCTCTCGTTATAACTACCGTTCGCGTGTTCAGCGTTTACCGATTGAAGCGATTTCTCAAGCAGCAGCCAATCAGCGTAAAGGTCGTTGTGGTCGTATTGCACCGGGTGTGTGTATTCGACTGTATTCAGAAGAAGACTTTTTAAGTCGTCCCGAATTTACTGAACCTGAAATCAAACGTACTAATTTGGCATCTGTTATTTTGCAGATGCAGAGTTTAGGTCTTGGAACACTCGAAGATTTTGACTTTATTGAACCGCCTGATCATCGTCTCGTCAATGATGGTCGTAAACTGCTGATTGAACTCGGGGCGATGACGGAAAAGAGTAATCCTTCTCTTGCGGCTAAAACAGCCTCATATTTAGATAAAGGTGGACTTCAAGGCAAAGGCGATTCTCTCACCAAAATTGGTCAACAAATGGCAAAAATGCCAATTGATCCAAGACTCGCACGTATGATTTTGGGGGGTGCTCATTTTGGGGCACTCAATGAAGTATTGATTATCGTGGCTGCGTTAGCTGTTCAGGATCCAAGAGAGCGTCCTGCTGATAAACAAATGCAAGCGGATCAGAAGCACGCCTTATTTCGTGAAGCCGACTCTGACTTTCTGTTCTATCTCAAATTATGGGATGCGTTGGTTGCAAAGCGGGAGATGAGTGAAAATAAGCGTCGCACATTTGCACGTAATCATTTCTTGAGTTGGTTACGCTTGAGAGAATGGAAAAAAACACATGAGCAACTGGTTGATCTTGCTCAAGGCTTAAAGCTTTCTTTTAATGAAAAGAAAACCAGTTACGAAAATCTTCACAGAGCTTTACTCACGGGACTATTGTCATTCATTGCAAATAAAACAGATGAACGCAATGTATTCATGGCAGTGCGTCAACAAAAGGCACGTATATTTCCTGCATCGACCTTACACAAAACCAATACACCATGGGTCATGGCATTTGAGATGGTAGAAACCTCTCAGGTGTATTTACGAACACTGGCGAAAATTGAGCCTGAGTGGATTTTGCTAGCTGCACGTGATTTAGTGAAACATCATTACTTTGAACCGCATTGGTCGAAAAAAGCAGGTGTAGTTAACGCATATGATCAAATTTCACTGTTTGGTTTGATTATTGAGCCTAAGCGTCAAATCAATTATGAAAAGGTCGATAAAACTGCGGCGCATGAAATTTTCCTTCGCGATGCTTTAACGACGGGTCATCTAGGGATTACACCACCATTTTTAAAACATAACTTGCTTAAACTAGAAGAGGTTGAGCGAGTAGAAGATAAATTGCGACGTCGTGATTTGGTGGTAGACGAAGAGACGATTTATCAGTTTTATGCTGCAAAAGTGCCTGAAGATGTAGCGAGTCGGCGTAGTTTTGAAGATTGGCGTGCAACAGTTGAGCCTCAAAATCCACGTTATTTGTTCATCGATGACGATGCTTTATGGCTTAACGATCGTCCAACTACCCAACAGTTTCCTGATTACTTACGTAATGGGGACCTTCGTTTAGCGGCAAGTTATCGATTTGACCCAAGTCATGATGAAGATGGTGCGACGGTCAAGATTCCACTACAGGCCCTGCCACAAGTAGATGAAAACTTATGGTCATGGGGCATTCCAGGTTGGCGTCTTGATTTGATTGAAGCACTATTAAAAGCTCTTCCAAAAGATAAGCGTCGTGGCTTGGTACCTATACCAGATACTGCGCGTAAACTGATGTCCAAAATAGATGCGCAAGATTTACAAAAGCATATTTTTAGTTTTTTAGCTTTTCAATTGAGAGGCGAACAGATCACTGAAAAAGATTTTAATGTAGATCGAATTGAACAATATCTTTTACCGCTCATAAAAGTCATCGATGAAAAAGGGCGAGTGATTGAGCAAGGTCGCGATTTATCAGAATTAAAAGCACGCTGTCGTACTGAAACGCATAGTCCAGTCAAGCAGTTAAAAGGTGAGTATCAAACTTTCCCTGAGCATTTTGTGTTTGAAGCATCGCAAAAAGTCACAGGTGTCGTCGTCAAACAATATCAAGCACTTGTACCAAGCAAGGAATTTTCTAAGCTTGAGCAAAAGGATGAGTCAGGTGTTGTCATTCAAACGTTTAATGATCAGCACGAAGCAATACGCCATCATCGTGCTGGTATTATTCGCCTGATTCATATGCAGCTAGGTGATTTGATTCGACAGCTTAAAAAACAAATTTCTAAACCACTCGCATTAGCCTATTCCCCTTTGGGTGATAAAGCTCAGTTAGAACAAATGTTAGTTTACGCAACATTGCAAATGGCTTTAGAGAAAGAGCCTGTAGATGCGCAAGATTTCCAAACAATTCTGCAGGCTGTCAAGCAGTCTTTCCTGACGCATGGTCAAAAGGTCTTGGCTGCCTTTAATGACATTTATGTACAATGGCAACAAATTCGACGCGATTTGATGATGATTGATGCCAATGTATTTGGTAAGAATATCGATGATATTGAAGATCAACTTGATCTAATGAGTTTAGCGGATTTTGCTTATAGTAAATCTGTAGACGTGTGGATTGAATTTCCACGCTATCTTAAAGCTTTGTTGATCAGGATTGATCGTTTGCCTCATAATTTAAAACGAGATGATGATGCGATTGCTCAAGTCGATCCTTGGATGGATAAATTATTTAAATATAAAAATGATCAAAAATTGAAAGAGTTATATTTTATGGTTGAAGAGCTGAGAATCTCATTATTCTCTCAACCGATGAAAACCAAGATGCCTATTTCGCCAAACCGTATTCAAAAAGTATGGGAACGTCTCGGAATCAGTTAATATAGCTTTAATTTGAAATATTGAGTTACTCAAAAAGGAGTTTTGCATGGGCATTCGTATTACAGGCACTGGCTTATTCCATCCTGAACATGTCATCACCAATGAAGAATTGGTTGAAAGTTTAAATGCTTATGTAGAAAAGTTTAATCAAGAGAATGCTGAAAAAATTGCTGCGGGTGAAATCGAAGCACGCCGTGGTTCAAGTGCAGAATTTATTGAGAAGGCTTCAGGTGTTAAAGCACGCTATGTTGTAGAGAAGGAAGGCGTATTAGATCCTAATCGTTTACGTCCAAACTTAGCAGAACGATCAGATGATGAAATTTCACTTCAAGCTGAGTGGGGTGTGATCGCTTCAAAACAAGCAATGGAAAATGCCGGTGTAACTGCTGAAGACATTGATGTTGTAATATTGGCTTGTTCAAATATGCAACGTGCATATCCTGCGGTTGCTATTGAAATTCAAACTGCATTAGGCATTCAAGGTTATGCTTATGACATGAATGTTGCTTGTTCTGCTGCAACATTTGGCTTAAAACAAGCTTATGATGCGATTAAGTCTGGTGCTCGTCGTGTGCTCTTGGTCAATGTGGAGATCACATCAGGTCATACAGATTATCGTTCACGTGATTGTCATTTCATTTTTGGTGATGTGGCGACAGCTTCAATTATCGAAGATACAGATTCTAAAACTGGATTCGAAATTTTAGATACGCAATTGTTTACGCAATTCTCTAATAACATTCGTAATAATTTTGGCTTCTTGAATCCAAGTGAAACAACCAACGCGGATGATAAACGCTTCCGTCAAGATGGTCGTAAAGTGTTTAAAGAAGTATGCCCATTGGTTGCGAAAATGATTACAAAGCAACTTGAGAAAAACCAAATCGAACCGACGAATGTTAAACGTTTCTGGTTACATCAAGCCAATGCCAGCATGAACGAGTTAATCTTAAAGCTCGTGGTGGGTAAAGCTGTTGCTGAAGCAGATCCAGACTTAGTTCCAATCATTTTAGACGAGTTTGCAAACACTTCTTCAGCTGGGGTCATCATTGCGTTACACCGAACTGCAGATCAAGTGAATGATGGTGAATACGGTGTATTATGTTCATTTGGTGCGGGTTATTCTGTTGGTTCGATACTGGTTCAGAAGCGAGTAGCTTAATTAGATAAAGAGATGTTCAATGGAAAATAAAGCGTTGCAAATCCAACACCATTCTAAAATGATCCGATATGGTAGTTTGTTGCAACGTTTTTATTTTAAACCGACCTTTCTTGGTGTTGAACATCTCAATGCTGATCGACCTGCCATGTATGTGGGTAATCATACAATTTATGGCGTATTTGATACGCCAATTTTGATTGATTATCTATATACAGAGCACAAAATTAAAATTGTGAGTTTAGGTGATCACATTCATTTCAAAATACCGTATTGGAAAGATATGGTTCATAAAATGGGTGCAATTGAGGGTCTAAGAGAATACGCCAGAGATGCAATGCAACAAGGATACTCTATCCTAGTGTTTCCAGGTGGTGGGCGTGAGGTAGTAAAGCGCAAAGGGGAAGAATATCAACTCATATGGAAAGAGCGCTACGGATTCTTAAAGTTAGCTCAAGAATTTGACTACGACATTGCACCTTTTGTAGCTGTAGGTGGTGATGAAGTATTCGATTTGGCACTTGATGCCAATTATTTGCTTGAAAAAAAGTGGTTTAAAAAGCTTTTAGCTGTTCCTAAAATTGGAAAATTACTCCGTCAAGGTGATGTCTTGCCTTCAATACCCAAAAATATTATTCCTAAAAGAGTCCCATTCTATTTCAAATTTTTACCACGACAATCAATCTCAAATATCAAAACAGAACAGGATTTGATTGAATTCAGAGATCAATTGCAGCAAACGATTTACGAAAATATTGCATCAACGCAGTTGATACGAGATAGACAAGATTAAATCCTAGAAAATTATACTTGTTAATCTAATTATATTGTTGATTATAAAAATATTTTTAAAATAATATAAAAAAAATAAATTAGTGCTTTCTATTTTATATCAATTAGGTATATTATTTTAATGTAAATATTCAGTTTACTAAGCCCAAAGATTGTACTCCTCCTTGGGCTTTTTTTTATCTCAGAATAATAATAGTCGTATGAGCGCGATTTTCACTTTTTAAATTTCACACAAATTAAGTTTGAAAATCAAAGGTGAATTTTTGGCACAAAATGCAACTATAGTTGGTTTTTTAAAAATTAATAAAAACAGAATGTTATTTAAATTTTTTAGCCTGCTATCAAAACAATTCTAATTTTGTAATTGCAAAATGTATGCTTCTACGACTTAGAGGTTCATAAAGAAATTTTGCATAAGTGGTTTTTTTTTGTACATTGAAAACTCAAAAACAAAATAATACAGAGGGATTATGTCACTACAAGGAAAAACACTGTTCATTACAGGTGCAAGCAGAGGTATCGGTCGTGAGATTGCACTTAAAGCTGCAAAAGATGGTGCAAATATTGTGGTTGCTGCAAAAACGAGCACTGAACATTCGAAACTCAGTGGTACGATTCATTCTGTTGCAAAAGAAATAGAAGCAGCTGGTGGGAGAGCATTAGCGATCCAACTTGAT
The DNA here is from genome assembly GCF_056779765.1 of Acinetobacter sp. 24-47-62. NCBI lineage: Bacteria > Pseudomonadati > Pseudomonadota > Gammaproteobacteria > Moraxellales > Moraxellaceae > Acinetobacter > Acinetobacter sp. 24-47-62. Next base: position 13,404 of record NZ_JBWYIN010000009.1, on the reverse strand, counting down.
GTACGAGATCAAGATGCTGTCGCAGCCGCAATGAAACAGGCTGCTGAACATTTTGGTGGGATAGATGTCCTCATTAATAATGCTGGTGCGATTAATTTGAGTGGGGTTGAAACGCTTGATCCAAATCGTTTTGATCTCATGTATCAAGTTAATACTCGCGCCGTTATGGTCTGTAGTCAAGCTGCCTTGCCTTATTTAAAACAAAGTCAAAATCCACATATTCTTAGTCTCTCTCCACCTTTAAATTTAAAAGAATCGTGGTTTGCGGTTCATTCTCCTTACACCATCAGTAAATATGGCATGAGTATGTTGACCATGGGAATGAATCAAGAATTCGAACGTTATGGGATAAGTGTTAATGCCTTGTGGCCTAGAACCATTATTGCAACTGCAGCGATAGAATTTTCTCTCGGTGGACGTGAGTTATTTAGCAAGGCTCGGACACCGGCAATCATGGCTGATGCAGCGTATGCAATCTTGACGAGTGAGAAACGTTCGATCACGGGTCGTATGATGATCGATGAAGAGATATTAAGAGAGAAAGGTGAAACTGATTTCGAAAAATATCGAGTTGAGCCATCAGATGAGGAATTGATGGTCGATTTATTTGTTGATCCATAAATGAGAAAGCCCAACATAGCGTTGGGCTTTATTATTTATACTAAATTATCGTAATGCAGTAAGGTTGACATCCTTTTGATACATCTCGATCTGCATGACTTGTTCAGTTAAGAATGCTTTACGTTGGTCATTGCTCGGATGACTTGCAAACAAAGTTGATTGATCTTTATTCATTTTACGTTTGTTGAGATTTGCTTCGAATTTATCCCAAAATGAGAGTGCTGCATTGTGATTGTAGCCCGCTCTCACCATCAAATCTAAACCAATCAAATCAGCTTCTTCTTCTAGATGACGGCGATGAGACATATTGGTTTGATTGCCTGATAAACCACTTGCAAGCCCGATGGCAGCCCCAGTTCCCATGGTTGCACCCATTAGACCCAAATTCATTGCTGCGAAACGAGAAGCCTTTTCACGACTATGATTACGGATAATGTGTGCCATTTCATGCGCAATTAGGGTGGCTAACTCGTCATCAGATAAGTTTTCAAACATATATACAGCCGAATTAACTACAATTTGCCCACTTTGAAAGGATTGGGCATTCGGTTTGCTGCTGAGCACACCGTTAATTCGCCATTGAATTGGTTGACGACCTTCACGTAAATATTGATTAGCATGTGGGATTAAACGTGCCAAAATTTGATTTAATCGTGGATCTTCGAGATATAAAGACTTAGTTTTCGCTTTCTTTTCAAATTTATTATAGCTACGGTTTGAAATTTTATTCCAAGCTGATTCCGGAATAATCATGAGTTGTTTGCGTTCGGAAGCTACAGTGCCTAATGATGTGGTTGAAACACAGCCAGTCGAGATTAATGCAATTGAACTTATAATACCAAACGCGAAGGATTTCATAATTACACCTTAATGATGGGATATTATTTGAGATCTAGCTTGATTTTTAATAGCTAGATTTTGTGTTCAATTATTGTTCAATATTTAGATTAATTAAACAAACATTATTTTAATTATTAATTTGAACGAATTAATAACATGGTGTTTATAATGAGATTTGAGTCACAATAATATTTTTTTTATTTGTTATTTTGTTATTTAGATAAATTATTTTATTTATATATATTTTGTATTTTATTATATTTTTTTTTATATTATTTGTGATTGGATTAATATTTATTAAAATTAATAGTATATATAAATCAGTATTTTATGTTTTATTATTGTTTTCTTTAAATATTTAAGTGTGATTCTGTTTTTGAATTTAATTTAATATGAGAATAAATTCTCACTATTTTAGTTGAATATTGATAAATAACTCATAACGAAATATTTTGGAATTTCATTCAAAGTTATTAAAAATTAATTCTTATATTGTGAAGTTTTTCTTATATGTTGATTTGGTGTATTTTGTGATTTAATTCACACATATTATCGTTGGGTATTTTAATTAAATTTGGGTGGGCTAATTATATGATTTTTAAACCACGAATTTTTTTGATCACAGTGTTATAAGGCCTGTTTGATTTTTGATAAGGTCTGAGCATCATTAATATGCGCATGCTGCTTATCCTAGCCAATTGATGCAACAGAACACTTTAAAATAAATTCATCTAAACTTATTTTGTCTTCAGTCAATATGATTGTATCAATTCGCTCAATTTCAAAGGTGTTTAGCCTGATCTTGAGTTTTCAGTACTCGTCATTCAATCGCATCGTATTTTGAAAGAATGATTAATCTTGATGTGGAGCACTCGGTGAATCAAATGAGGGTTTCTTTGGTGGTTCGAGTAAAGTCTCAATCACAAACGCTGTGCCAAGGTGATCAACAGAAATATTTAAAGAATTCCAACGGAATAATGAGATTTTTTGCGATATAAAGTTCATGTTAGGGCGAGTACAAATGTATGAGTGATCTCGAGTGACGATTGGCGTTGAAGCGGCATTTGTTTTATCACGCTTTCTTAATTCATTCGTTGAACTTTGAAAGACTAGACAGGAACTGAAACAGTCATTATGAACAAGTGGTTTAAGGGTAGTTTAATGCTTGGTTCTTTGGTGAGTAATTTTGCATTTGCAGATTTTCTACCACCAGATCAAGCATTTCAATTTGAGGCAGTATCAGTCAGTCATCATCAAGCTGAACTAAAATGGAAGATCGCAGATGGTTACTATCTCTATCATGATCAAATCAAAGTTTCAGACATTCAAGGTCCTGTAAAGTTATCTCTACCACGCCCAAAAGAGAAAGATGATCCAAACTTTGGTATGACCCAAGTACATTATCAGGATGTAATCAGCAATATTCCAGTCAAACCAAATCAAGAATTTAAGATTCAATGGCAAGGATGTGCTGAAAGTGGTTTATGTTATCCGATTCAAAGAACAACGATAACAACTGACAGCACAGGTTTATTCCCAGCGCAGCAAACTACACAAGCTAAGAAAGTTTTAAATCTCAAAGAAATTTCAGTGGCATCTAATGGAGTTGTAAATACTCGAGATGCACAAGAAAATGCTTCACCAAAAACAGAAACACAACTCATTTCAAAGGATAACAATACAGTCGCAGATCGTAAAAATTTTAACGCTACTGCGCTTGAGCTAGATAAAATCGAATTTGGGGAAAATAATTTAATCAGTGAGGATCAATCCACGCTAGATGCAAATTTATCTACAGAAAATCTGAATAGGCCAGCCAGTTTTTCGGGTGTATGGAACAACGATCAATTTTTTTTAAATTTGTTCTCTCAACAAAGTGTATGGCTTAATTTATTGGTGTTTTTAGGACTTGGAATATTGTTGGCATTCTTGCCTTGTTCATTGCCCTTAATTCCGATTTTATCAGGCATTCTTGTGCAAAATCACAGAGGTTATCGTGCCGCGGTAATAGCTTTTATTTTTGTCACAGGGATGGCTATCGTTTATGCGTTAATGGGATTCGTTGTTTCTCAACTGGGCTATAGTTTTCAGCGTTGGTTTCAAAGTCCGATCTTCATTAGTATTTTTAGTCTCCTTTTTATTATTTTTGCCCTTAATCTTTTTGGTGTATTTCAAATCTCTTTACCTCAAGGAATGTTACAACGCTTAGATCTTTGGCAACAAAAACAAAAAGGTGGAACATTGATCGGTGCAGGACTCATGGGGATGATTTCTGCACTGATTGTTGGACCCTGCATGAGTGCTCCGTTGGCTGGAGCATTAATATTTGTCTCACAGATGAACCAACCTTTATTAGGGGCGACTTATCTTTTTGTTTTGGGCATTGGGATTGGTTTGCCGCTTTTTATTGCGGCAGTTTTCGGGACGCATTTTTTACCTAAACCTGGGGTATGGATGGATCGACTCAAGGTCTGTTTTGGTTTCGTGATGTTGCTTGTGGCCACTTATTTCGCACGGCCACTTATTCCAACCAGTATTTATCAAATTTTGATGGGTCTTTTACTTCTTGGATTTGCTGTATATTTACTCGGGAAAATGCGACCTTATGTCGAAAAAATAGTGGTTAAAAGCATCATCATATTACTCAGTCTTGGCATGATGTTTTTAGGAATGAATTATGTGCAGCAAGGGTATACGCACTCACTTGTAACGCAGGCCAAAACATTACATACATGGCATAAAGTCAACTCTGCCGCGCAGCTTTCAAATGTTTTGAACGCAAATCAAGGTAAAGCCGTAGTAATTGATGTTTACGCAGATTGGTGTGTTGCATGTCAACCGATAGAAAAAGAGGTACTTCCGCGTGAAGATGTTCAAGCCCAACTCAATGAGTTGGTTTTAATTAAATTAGATCTCACTCATTTTGAACCAAGCCAAGATGAACTGTTAAAAAAATGGCAAATTTTAGGTCCGCCAACATTTATTTTTTTAAATACGCAACATGATGAAATACGTGATCTGCGCTTGACTGGCACTTTTACTGCAACACAGTTATTAAATCGATTGCAGGAACAATCTGTCGGGATGGTTCAGTAATGATTTCATTTGATGGGATTCAACTTGGATCACTCATGTTTCCATGGGTTTTATTGATTCTATTCAGTGGGATACTGTTCATCATTATCCTGATCAATGTTTTAGGTCATCACTATAAATGGACAGATACCCAAGTCAAAATCAGTAAAGATTCAGTGTGGACAAGCATCATTATTGGAGCAGTTGCCGCTAGAGTCATCTTTGTTATGTTCTATTGGGAGATTTATATTGAAAATCCTTTAGATATACTCAAAATCCAAGATAAAGGATTTAGCTTATGGAGTGGATTATTCTTCGGTGGGCTAAGCTATATCATTCTCAATCGAAGCTTACGAACAAAAATTAAAATCATTTTAGTTGGGGTGTTTTTATTTTGGGTAGCGATTGGCGTAATGATAAAAACTCAATACAAGGTTGAAAGTTATTATCCTGACCTAAGTTTTCAGATACTCCCAACTGATCATAGTGAAAATAAGAATGAAGGGTATTTCACAGATTTTTTGGGTCAGCCTACAGTCGTTAATTTGTGGGCGAGTTGGTGCCCGCCATGTCATAGAGAGATGCCAATACTTTTTCAAGCACAAAAGGCTCATCCCAATATTCATTTTGTGATGCTCAATCAAGGTGAAGATATCACAACGGTTCAAAACTATTTACAAAAACACAGCTTCAACTTTAAAAACGTCAGACTTGATGTAAATGGGGAAATGCCCAAACAGAGCAATAGTTTTGGCTTGCCAACTACATTGTTTTACGATGAAAAAGGTAAATTGGTGGATAGACATATGGGTGAGTTAAGCGCTGCAAAATTGCAAGAATATTTAATTAAAATGACAGCTGAGTAGAGCTAAAGGTTATGAAAGATATAAATTAATATTGTTGTCTAGCGTATTTTACTAAGTAGCGTCAGTTATGCGGATTTAAAAAAGCAGATTTCAGCAGAGGGCTTTGAGTTTGTAAAAGAAATTCCAGCACCAGCAGGTATGACAGGATGGGCAGGGCATATGAACCAACATCCAGGCACGGTTTTTATTTCTAATGATCAGAAATATTACATTATGGGTGATTTATATAATGTTGAAGGTGAAAATATTTCTATTGAAGCATTAAATACACATGTCAAAGTTGCCGTATTAGATGATGTATGGAAGAGCATTGAAAAGTCGACTTGGATTCAAGATGGTGAAAATACAGCAGCACGCGTTGTTTATGTATTTTAAGATCCTAACTGCCCATATTGCCATCAATTTTGGGAAGCTGCACGACCATGGGTAAACTCGGGAAAAGTTCAACTTCGACATATACAAGTTGGTGTGATTCGAGAAGAAAGTCGAGGGCAGATTGCCACCATACTTAACTCAAGTGATCCTGCTAAAGTATTTAATGACTACAATAAAAAGAAAGATAAAGAGCGATTAGTTGTTACGCAAAATATATCAAAATCTTTACATGAAAAAATCGACTATATCGAGTCACTCATGGATAAATATGGATTTTTTTCCACGCCCGCTATGGTATGGAAAAATCAACAAGGAGAGTTCAAGTCTATGCAAGGAATGGCAAAAGACTTGCAAGAAGTTTTTGGTCTTTAGTACTCTTGAATACAAAACTTTAAAATTTAATACATGGTCATTTGCATGGAGAATATGATCGTATTTGAGTCTCATATCCACAACTGAAAGAATTGCAAGATTATGAAGTAGGATCGCAATATAAGCTATAAAGCGTTTGCATAATGGTGAGGACTTTAGGATCACTCACTTGATAAAAAATTTGTTTACCTTCACGACGAGTCACCACCATTTCAGCTTTACGTAATACGGTTAACTGTTGTGAAAGCGTGGGTTGAAAAATTTGAGTTCGATTCTCAATTTCCTGAACGTTCAATTCACCATCTACTAAAATACAAAGTATCTTTAAGCGATCAGGATTCGACAGGACTTTAAGTCGATCGCTGACTTGATCAACTTGTGAAAAATCCATTTGATTGAATTCAACATCAGACGGCATTGGATGTTCCTTTGAAACAGAAGGATGCGTATGTTAAAGCATCTTGATTATTTTTAAAAATTATATAATATAAAAAAATATATTGTAAATAAGTAAATTGTTATGCATGATTTTGTGATTGCTTTTTTAGGTGGAGCACTACTCGGTTTATCTGTGATTGCATACTTATGTGTGAATGGTCGAATAGCAGGGATTAGTGGTTTAATCGGTCAAGTACTAAATCCGCATACAGTTTTCAAAACACCAGCATTGTGGTTTTTACTGGGTCTCATCATCACACCCTTTATCTATGGTATTTGGGTTCAGCCTGAAATTGAACTCGAAGCAAGTCCATTCATGATGATCGTGGCAGGTATTTTAGTTGGATTTGGAACACGTTTAGGTTCTGGCTGTACAAGTGGGCATGGCATTTGTGGTTTAAGTAGATTGTCCAAAAGATCTATTGTGGCAACACTGAGCTTTATGCTGACAGGCTTTATAACGGTTTATATAATTCGGCATGTCACAGGAGCATTCTAAATGAAAAACCTTTTTGCTTTTTTGTTTGGCTCACTTTTTTCCGTGGGGCTCATGTTATCTGGAATGTCGAACCCTGAAAAAGTTCTTAATTTTCTTGATTTATTTGGCGAGTGGGATGCAAGTTTGGCATTTGTCATGATGGGTGCCATTGTCGTGGCATTCATACCCTTTCAGATCGTAACCAGAAGTGAAAAGCCTTTAACTCTATTCAATGAGACTATTGATCTACCAAAGAGCAATCAGCTTGATAACAAGCTCATTATAGGTGCTAGCTTGTTTGGTATAGGCTGGGGCATTGCAGGCATCTGTCCAGCACCAGGATTAACATTGATTGGTTTAGGGCATTATCAATCACTCTATTTTGTGATTGCGATGTTGATAGGAGTTTTAATTCACCGTAAATGGATGGGGGCATAGTTATGAAACTAGTGATGAAAGACGCCACTCAAGATCAAATCAAGCCGCTAATTAAAGATTTTTTTGATCAAAATACCAATACATTTAGTTATGTCGTGGCTGATCCTGTGACATTAAGTTGTGCCATTATCGATAGTGTTTTAGATTTTGATGCTGCTTCTGCGACAACAACGACGGAACATGCTGACCAGATTATTCAATACATACATGAACAGCATTACAAGGTTGAGTGGATTTTAGAAACACATGTGCATGCTGATCATTTGACCGCTGCGCAATATTTAAAATCAAAGCTAGGTGGCAAAATTGCCATGAGTCATCATATCGGAATTGTACAAGAAACATTTGGCTCGATTTATCAATTGGATATTAAAGCAATAAACGCACAGCAACCATTCGATTATTTATTTAAAGATCATGAGTGTTTCAAAATTGGAGAAATTGAAGCCTACAACATTCCAACGCCTGGTCATACACCTGCTTGTCTTAGTTATGTGATAGGTGATGCAGTTTTCGTGGGTGATACTATATTTATGCCAGACTATGGTACAGCACGATGTGATTTTCCACGGGGCAGTGCAGCAGAATTATTTGATTCAGTTCAGAAGCTTTATCAACTGCCTGATCATATGCGTGTATATCTATGTCACGATTATTTACCAGAAAATCGACATCAATATATGTGTCAAACAGATATAAAAACGCAAAAAGAATCGAATATACACATTCGAATTGATTCAAAAAAGAATGATTTTGTGGAAATGCGCAATAGCCGTGACGCAACATTGGGGATGCCAAAGCTCATTTTACCAGCCATTCAAATTAATATAAATGGTGGCAAATTTCCGCCCATTGAACACAATGGAGTGTCTTATTTGAAAATCCCTTTAAATTTTTTTTAAATCTTAAAGTTTAGCTACTTTTATTTTTATAAATATTATAAATACATGTTATGTATAAAATTGAAAAAGGCTTTAAAAACAAGTTCAATAGGCGTATAGTTAAGTATGAAAGTTGATCAGCCTAGTCGGTTATTAACTTGATTTTTTTCTATGTTTCTAAACACTCTTTATCGATAAGAGTTGAGAGGAAATTTTGCTAAGATCTAGTGGACTCATCATTGCATTTGCAACGGTGTTATTACAACTAGCGGTTTATTTACAACCGATCTTACCGGAGAAATTTCATATCGCTCCGGTATGCATGTCTATTATGCATAATTTACTTTCTCCAGAACGCCATCAGCATGTTCATGAGACTTATCACGATCTCGTCCACCATTTGAGTGAAAACGAACATCATCACGACCATAATCAAATTACTCACCAATGCCAATATTGCACTGTTTATGGAGACCTCGTCTTACCATTTGATTTTGGTGTAAAAGAAATTTTTGATCGCTTACAAGTTAAGCTGAGTTTCTACCGCAATTCTTTTTGGCACGTTTATTTTTCTCTACAGAAGCTCTATCTTCTGCCTCAAGGCCGAGCGCCACCTTTTGGACTCTAATTGATTTAAACCTTGGATCATTTTGATCTTAATCAATTTATGTAGAGTTCAATATTATGAAAAAAATCTTTAAACAGTCTGTAGCCAACAGACGGTATTCACTCATCCTCAAAAAAGTGAATTTAAAATCGCGTGTTATCGGAGTGATACATGACATCTACAATGTAACTCTAACTGTAGTTTTAAACTCAGTGAAGAACAACATTCACCACAAAACTCAACGATAAGGTGACGTCATGGATCTAGGACTAACAGCGCTCGAATTGGCGCGTATTCAATTCGCATTCACTGTTTCATTTCACATTATCTTTCCAGCAATTTCGATTGGATTGGCAAGTTTTTTGGCTGTGCTCGAATGGCGTTGGCTTAAAACGAATGATCCTGTTTATCGAGATCTGTTTAAATTTTGGATAAAAATATTCGCACTTTCATTTGGTATGGGTGTCGTTTCAGGCGTGGTAATGAGCTATCAGTTTGGAACCAATTGGAGTGAATTTTCACGTATAGCTGGTAGTGTCACTGGACCATTGCTAACTTATGAAGTGCTCAGTGCGTTTTTCTTAGAAGCTGGTTTCCTCGGTATCATGTTGTTTGGCTGGGGGCGAGTTGGACCAAAGACGCATTTTTTTGCAACCTTAATGGTGGCAATAGGAACATGTATATCCATGTTTTGGATTCTGTCATCTAATAGCTGGATGCAAACACCTCAAGGCTTTGCATTTGAAAATGGAATAATCGTTCCTCAAGATTGGTTCGCGATTGTCTTTAACCCATCCTTTCCTTATCGATTAGCGCATATGGCACTGGCCGCTTTCTTGGTTTCAGGTTTATTGGTTGCCGCAACTGCTGCATGGCATCTACTCAAAGGACGTCGTGATGCGTTGGTGAAAAAGTCATTCTCGATGGCAATGTGGATGATCCTTGCTTTAGCTCCACTACAGATGTTCGTGGGTGATTTACATGGATTGAATACCTTAGAACATCAGCCTGCTAAATTAGCTGCAATCGAAGGTCATTGGGAAACCAATAAAGATCATGGTATGCCGTTGTATCTATTTGGTATTCCAGATATGGAAGCTGAAGAAACTAAATATGCGATTGGTATTCCAAATCTGGGTAGCCTGATCATGACACATACCCTTGATGGTGAGGTTAAAGGCTTAAAAGAATTCGCACCTGAGGATCGACCTAATTCACCCATTGTTTTTTGGAGTTTCCGAATCATGGTGGGTATGGGCATGCTCATGATCTTACTGGCTGTATTTGGTCTATGGCTACGTAAGACAGGCAAATTCTATGAGTCTAAATGGTTGCACAAGTTTGCTTTGTGGATGGGGCCTTCAGGTTTTATTGCATTATTGGCAGGCTGGTTTACCACTGAGGTGGGACGTCAACCTTGGATTATCTATGGCGTAATGCGTACGAAAGATGCGTTATCTCCTGTCTCTGCGGAACAGGTTGGGCTGACGCTGATTATTTTTGTTGTGGTGTACTGCATCGTATTTGGTATCGGTATCTTTTATATGTTGAAAATGATGGTGAAAGGACCAGAATTTATTTATTCAACACCACATTCAGATGGCGAAGTGATCCGAGCGTCTAAACGCCCGATGAGTACCATTGATAATGAACAACAACTTGAAGCATCAAACAAGGTGAATGATCAGGAGAATTTGAAATGATTGATTTATCATTGATTTGGATTGTGATCATCGCACTAGGTGTGTTGATTTATGTCGTTCTTGATGGTTTTGATTTGGGAATTGGTATTTTATTTCCATTTGTGAAAGATCGCCAAGAGCGTGATGTCATGATGAATACTGTAGCACCCGTATGGGATGGCAATGAGACTTGGATGGTACTTGGTGGAGCTGGTTTATTTGCCGCTTTTCCACTGGTCTATTCGACTGTGTTGTCTGCATTATATATGCCCATCACCTTAATGGTGATCGCGCTTATATTTCGTGGAGTTGCTTTTGAGTTTCGTTTTAAGGCTAATCGGACCAAAGCACTTTGGGACCAAGCATTTATTTGGGGTTCAATTTTAGCTTCATTTTTACAAGGTGTGATTTTAGGCGCTTATATTCAAGGAATACAGACCACCAATGGTGTGTTCACGGGTGGTGGTCTGGATTGGCTCACTCCATTTTCACTCTTTACAGGTTTAGGCGTTGTTGTTTTATACGCGACACTCGGTTGCGGATGGTTAATTTTTAAAACGGATGAGCGTGTACAAGATCATATGTACCGTCTGATGCCTAAGCTTATGATCGCGTTATTTCTAATATTTGGCGCTGTCAGTATTTATACTCCCCTTGTACATGACGATATTGCACAGCGTTGGTTTAGTCAGCCACAAATGTGGTATTTCAGTCCCGTACCAATACTGGTATTGATTTTCACTTTCCTAGCGCTCAGAGCTTGTAAACGTCGTCAGGAGTATGCGCCTTTCATCTATACATTGGCTTTGGTATTTCTTGCGTATACGGGTTTCTTAATTAGTTTATGGCCTAATATCATTCCGCCAAGTGTAACGATTTGGCAAGCTGCTGCACCTCAAAGTAGTCAATTATTTGCTCTCATTGGTGCACTCATTCTAATCCCAATTATATTGTTTTATACCGCTTTATCTTATTGGGTATTTAGAGACAAGGTCCGTGTTGGTGACGAAGGTTATCACTGAGGGGAATGATAATGAAACTGAATCAAGCAGGGTGGTTTATTGTTTTATGGCTCGGTGGTTTTTTAAGTCTATTATTGATTGCTGGTCTATTTCGATTGCTCATCCAGTGGGCGTATTAATCTAAATCTTTAGACATCAACAATTAACCCATCATCTAGGTGATGGGTTTTTAATTTAAATACTAACGACTAATCGTTGTTGATCATAATTGGGTAATAGAAACTATGATATAGGCACAATTAAGCGGATTTTAGCTTCTAAAACAACACTTTAAAAATTTACTTAAACAATTGATTTAAGATAAAATTAGAAGAATCATCTGAATCTTTGAGAATGATGAGTGAAATCGTTTCAATCACTGATGACATAACTATCGCCGTTTTAAGGAATCACGAGACTGATATTTAATTGTCGTTGTTCATGGTCTAATTACTGTGAAAAAAAAGCCAGACTGGTGGAGCAATCTGGCAAAGCGTCAAGATGAGTCACCCGTGAAAAGTGATGTTTCCTGAGTTCAGGTTTGAGTTGTTCCGAACTTAAGCCTGAATAAATTCAGCCACAGCTCGGTTAAACGCCTGTGGTTGTTCAACATTCGAAATGTGCGAAGCATTAATCTCAACAAGTTGACTACCCGCAATCGCTGCTTGCATAAACTGACCATCTGCCACAGTGGTCACAGGGTCTTCTTGACCTGCAATAATCAATACAGGAATCGAAATCTGTTTGAGTTGTTCACGCACATCCGCCTTAGCCAAAGCTTCACAGCAGCTTGCATAACCTTCAGGGCTGCCAGCTCCTAAGTCGTTTGAAAGTTTTTCAATCACTGCTGGGTTGCTTTGGATAAAGGGATCTGTAAACCAACGACCTGCAGCCGTTGATGCAATCGGTGCTAAACCTTGTTCACGAACCAATACGGCACGATCATTCCAAGCATTTTCATTGCCAATTTTAGCGGCGGTATTACACACAATCACATGACTAAAGCGTTGAGGATGATTGATCGCTAACCATTGACCTGTCAAACCACCCATCGAAATACCACAGAATGCAGCTTTTTCAACATTTAAATGGTCGAGTAAATTCACCACATCTTGACCAAGTTGATCAATGCTATATGGACCTTGAGGCGCGTCCGATGCACCATGACCACGCGTGTCATAACAAATCACATAATGAGAGCTTTTAAAAAACTCAATTTGTGATTGCCACATGCTGAAATTTGTCCCTAAAGAGTTAGAGAAAATAAGAGCAGGCTTGCTTGAATCACCAAAAGTTTGATAATTGATTTGCGCATCATTTGAAGAAAAAGTAGGCATAGAATCCCTCCCGACCTCCCTTGAGAAAAGGGAGGGGGTTTTTAATAGTTAAACACGTTCGATAATTAAAGCGATGCCTTGACCCACACCGATACACATAGAGCACAATGCATATTTGCCACCAGTTGCTTCAAGTTGATTCAGTGCAGTCGTCACCAAACGCGCACCTGATGCACCCAATGGATGACCTAGTGCAATTGCACCACCATTTGGGTTTACACGTGCATCATCGTCGGCTAAACCTAGGTCACGTGTACACGCCAATGCTTGTGCTGCAAACGCTTCGTTCAGCTCAATCACATCCATTTGCTCTAGTGTTAAACCGGTTTGTGCTAACAGTTTTTTAATCGCAGGTGCAGGACCAAAGCCCATAATGCGAGGTTCAACCCCAAC
>NZ_JBWYIN010000008.1:0-166013 GCF_056779765.1 Acinetobacter sp. 24-47-62 | reverse complement strand
CTTTAGCTTCTTTAGCTTCTTTAGCTTCTTTAGCTTCTTTAGCTTCTTTAGCTTCTTTAGCTTCTTTAGCTTCTTTAGCTTCTTTAGCTTCAGTGTTCGCGACCTGTTCTTGAGATGGAACCGCATCCATCATTTTTTCATCAGCTTCTTGTGCAAAAACATTGGTACTCATTAGTACATTTAACACAACGATCGAAGCGAAGGATTTGCTTGTAGTTATGTCTTTCATATTTTTAAGAAACAAACTCATACCCCATCTGCTCAATATTTTCATTTTGGCAAATCATAGCATTAATAAAAGATTAGAGCTGAATAACGAGATTTAATTCATTCGACCTGTATGCATTTAAACGTTTAAATCCACCATAAACTAAACCCGAGTTCTACATCCTGTAAAACTCGGGTCGATGAGGTTGTGCTTTTCAAAAATCATATTATTGTTTTATTGGCTTTCCTTTCCTACATCATCTCCATGATGATTTTCCGTCGGCGTCGTCTTCCATATTGGGATCATTCCATTCCCACTCCCTGTGCCGATAAGCTTAGATTACGCTTAAGCTCGCTTCGTGACTATGGGTCAACAGACACATTCATTGTAAGCAATTTCTTACACGCATCCATTCACACTTGTTTGCCATCTTTATAATCTTGCGCAATTTCATCTGTCACTTGTTTCTCTTCTTTCTCAGCTTTCGCAATACCTTCTTGAATCGCCTCCTGAGCCTCTTGCTCATCAGCATCCGTCTGTTCTAATTCTTGCTGTACTTGCTCAAATTGTCGTCCAGTTTGTAAAACAACGTACACAGGAAAGTGATCCGAACCAATATGCGGTAATCGCTCCATTTTTACCAAAGCAAAATCAGTGCTGTGGAATACATGATCGAGTGACCATCGTAATAGCGGATAGTCCGCATGGAAGGTATTGACATAATGACGTCCAACACGCGGATCTAATAAACCACTGATACGTTGAAATAGTCGTGTGGTACGAGACCATGCCACATCGTTTAGATCTCCCATGACAATGCAACTTTCATCCAAGTCTTTAATTTGATCACCCACAATCAACAATTCAGCATCACGTAATGTAGAGTCTTTGGCTTCAGTTGGACTCGGCGGTTTGGGATGTAAACAATATAATTGAACTGGCTGTCCAGAACGTAATTTCACTGTGGTATGAATAGAAGGAATCTCATTACTCAGTATGAATTTGACTTCGGTATCACTCAATTCCAACTTACTGTAGAGATGCATTCCATAGAGATTATCTAAAGGTACTGGAACACGATAAGGATAATCCGCTTCGATGACTGAAAGTTCATTCTGCCAGGTTTGGTCTGTTTCAAGCGTCAATACGATATCGGGTTGATGCTGATGAATCTGTTCAATCAAACGATGATATTCTGTATTTGGTGTTAAAACATTCGACACAATTAAAGAGATTTGCTTTGATGGATCAAGTTGATTTGGTTGGACCTGTTTCACCTGTTTTTTCCAAATTAAGGTATAAGGCAAAACCATCTTCAATTGATATGCTAATGCAGCAATTAATCCAACAAATATGACTTGGCGTCTTAAATCCCATTCCCCATCCCAAATCAACAGGAGGATAAATGCGATAAAGCCTAGGGCTAAAATTTGTAGTCTTGGAAAATCGGCACCTCGAAACCACCACTCATCACGCGGAATCAAAGACCAAAAACTTAACCAAATCACAACAACAGCCAGTATCTCAATCCATAGCATAGCGCTTCTCTTTATATATTCTTAATTTTTCGATGATTCATAAATTTATATTAGTTTTGCATGTAACATAAACAAGATATATTGCACAATATATTTGCTGTTTTGATTGTGTACCACTTGCAGTTATACACTCTTTTGATACACTCGAACCCCCTTTTTTATTTTAACGCACCGAGGCAAAGTGACATGAAAGTAGGTCTGGTCGGTTGGCGCGGGATGGTTGGTTCCGTCCTTATGCAACGTATGGTTGAAGAGAATGATTTCGCTCATTTTGAGCCATTCTACTTCTCTACCAGTAATGCAGGTGGTGAAGCCCCTGCGTTTGGTGGTAAAACTGCCCCAGCACTTATGGATGCGACAGACATTAATAGTCTGAAGCAAATGGATGTCATTATTACCTGCCAAGGTGGTGATTATACCACTGAAGTTTTCCCTAAGTTGAAAGCTGATGGTTGGAATGGTTACTGGATTGACGCTGCATCTACATTGCGTATGGACGATGAAGCAATCATCGTATTAGATCCAGTCAACATGAATGTGATCAAAGACGGTTTGGTAAAAGGTACGAAAACATTTGTAGGCGGTAACTGTACTGTTTCATTGATGTTAATGGGTCTTGGTGGTCTGTTCCAAAACAATCTTGTTGAATGGGCGACTTCAATGACTTACCAAGCTGCTTCTGGTGCGGGTGCGCAAAACATGCGTGAACTCATCACAGGTATGGGCTATTTGTATAACAATACAAAAGATCTATTAGACGATCCACGTTCTCCAATTTTAGATATCGACTCTAAAATTGCTGAATTACAACGTGGTGAAGGATTCCCTTCAGCAAACTTCGGTGTACCTTTAGCAGGTTCTTTAATTCCTTATATCGACAAACAGCTTGAAAGCGGTCAATCGAAAGAGGAATGGAAAGGTCAAGTTGAAACCAATAAGATTCTTGGTAATTCACAAATTGTACCTATTGATGGTCACTGTGTACGTATTGGTGCAATGCGCTGTCACTCACAAGCATTGACTTTAAAACTTCGTAAAGATGTTCCTTTAAATGAAATTGAAGACATCATTGCAAGTGCAAATGACTGGTCTAAAGTTGTGCCGAACACACGTGAAGCATCAATGACTGATCTTACACCTGTTGCAGTAACAGGCACGCTTACTGTTCCAGTAGGTCGTTTACGTAAACTTAATATGGGTAAAGAGTATTTAGGCGCGTTCACTGTTGGTGACCAATTACTTTGGGGTGCTGCTGAACCTTTACGCCGTATGCTACGCATCTTGATTGACTATAAAAATGCTTAATTTTTAATAGTTACTTCAATAAAAAGCCGGTCTGATTAGATCGGCTTTTTTTATGCAATTTGAATTGATGAGAACTTGGAGTGCTATTTGAAAGGAAATATTATGACATCTATACAAAAAACAGTTAAATTACAATCTCATCACTTCTTATTTCGAACATCTTGATCGATGCATAATGATGAACTGAGAATATAAAAAATCGAGATTAAAAACAGTCCAATATTTCGAGCACTCAGGTATTAGATTTGCAATAAATTCATTGAATTCAATGAAGGGGAAAAATTATGTTGTATGTCATTCCATTTGTCGTCTTGCTGTTAATCGCACTGGTGCTCAAAAAACGTGAGGATAAACAAAAAAATGGTGACACAGGATCAACAAAATCTAAAAAAAATGTGAGTGTAAAACGCGCTAAGAAAAGCCCTAAAACTCGCTCCACCCCACAACAAGCCTATTCACAGCACGGTCATGGCGCACCACAAGACTTAAGTGCCGAACCAGTGGCTGATGAACTTAAAGCCAGCATTGAATACTTAATTCAATCAGAAAGCTATATGTCAGCCGAAGCAAAAATCAATCAAGCATTGAATCGTGATCCTAGACAACATGAGCTTTACTCGTATTTGATTGATATTCACATCCTACAGAATGATGAATTTGCTTTAAAACAATTAAGTAATTATTTACGCTCCACTGGATTACATTACATTGCGGATGAAGCTGAAGACAAACTTAAAGCTGCAAAAGAAGCGGAACAGAATAAAGAAATTGCGAAAGAATCACGGGATATATCGAACACCGAGAATCAGCCTCGTCATGCTGCACAGTTTCATAGCACCAGTTTTATAACTGAAATTCCTGCAGTTCAATCAGAACAAGCCTTTGATCATCTCATCAAATCACAGGATGAACAACATAGCACTCAGGAAAGCACACCCACTGAAACAAATGAGACCACAGAGCAATCTTCTCTTCCTTCTCAAAGCTCAACCTTTGTGTTTGAAACAGAACAATACCCACATCCCTTACAAGCCAAAGAGAAGAAAAGCACTCCTGAGGAAGAAACTGAGCATGTCTCTGCTGAACCTACTGCTCATTTTGTATTTAGCTCAGAACAGCTGGATTTAGCAGAAGAGTTTACGCTCAATAAAACCAATGAAGAAATCATTGACCAGCTCCCTTCTGATCAGGCTGAAAATCAGCAGGCAACTGAACAACAGACTCCATCGCAAAACGAGCATTTTGAACTCGATTTTTTTATGGAAGATACACCGCAACCAACCTCACAACACCCATTCGAGCAAGATGATGAGAAGACTCCTGCATCAAAAGAGCAAACACCTTTAGAATTTATAACGACAGATTTAACTTTCGAGCCAAATGCTCAAACACAGACTGAATCTGAAACAACCAATCAATCGACTGAAGATCGCGCACCCTTAGAGTTTGATTTAGATTTCTCCAGTTTTCAGTCTGAAAATAAATCACAAACAGCATCAGTGCACTCAACTGATGCTGAGAACCTTGCTTCAGAAAATGAGTCCATCCAAAATCTCGACTTCACACTTGATTTAAGTCAAGAATGGGTTGAAAAAACAGATCTCTCTCATTCAGCACTGAGCTCTTCTCCATTAGAAAAAAATCCACAAGAACTGAATATTGAAATAGATCCATTGGAATTTAGCTTTTCAGATCAGTCGGAACAGCCTCATTCTCAAACAACATCTAAGGATGAACTCACTTTTGATCTTTCAGATGATTTTAACTTTGATGCTGAAATATCTAGCTCAGCAAAAGTTCCAGAACAAAGCGTGAATGATCAAAATTTAGATTTTGTAACTTTCGACTTTGAGGAAAATCTTGATTCAAAATCTACAATAGAAAGCTCAATTGAACCGACAAACGAGTTTAATTTTGACCTCAATTCATCAGATGAAAACGTGGATGTGCAACAGAGTCATTCGCATGAAACATCTGCGATAAAAATGAATCCGAATCGTCCTGATGATCCTCTTGTACAACGTTTTCCTGAATTACTCAACGTTGATGAAATTCAACTTAACTTAGATTTAGCGGATCAATACATTAAATTTGGCGCGTTTGATGAAGCAGAAAAATTAATTACGGAATATGAATCGCATTACAATGACGAACAAAAAATGCGTGCAGCAAAACTCCGAGAGAGCATGGAATCTGATTCCAATTAATCTTAATATGAAGCAGTCTAATCAGGCTGCTTTTTTTATGAGTTCAAAAATAGCTTTAATCTATATGGGTGGTACATTTGGTTGCGTTGGTGAACCTTTAGCGCCTATGCCTGCTGCCGATTTTTTTCCGCAATTAAAAGAAATTTTGCCCGTTCAAAATCAAATCGAGTTTGTCCAGGCTCATGAGATTAAAGACAGTAGTGCATGTACGGCGCGTGATTGGTTGCTGTTAATCCAACAAATTCAACAATTACAAGCTAAACAATTTCAAAATTTTATTGTCATTCATGGTACCGATACCATGAGTTATGCTGCGGCTATTCTTTCTCGATTTCTCCATGATACGTGTCGAGTCATTATCACAGGTAGCCAATTTCCTCTGCTCAATCATGCAGCGACATCTTTGCATCCATCGAGCGATGCTTTAGATAATCTGAATCATGCCATCCAATATATGGAAAATGTGTCTGATGGTGTTTACTTATGCTTTAACCATCAAATTTTTCATGCCAGAACTGCAGTTAAGACTCATCGCACGGCACTAAATGCATTTTGTGGTGAAGCATTTACAAATGTCATGAAGCCCATATCAAGTTCTTTTGTCGACATTACTGAGCAACATATTGAACGCTCGACACAACTCAATATTGCGAATCTGAATCTTCGCCCCATTGAAATCAAATTATTCAATCAGCATTTAACGCGTTTTATCGACATCCCGCCTCATGTACTCATACTTCAAGCATATGGAACTGGCAATTTAGCAATTAATGCGGATACCACAGATATTTTGAAGCAGCTTCGCGCCTCAGGCTGCCATATTGTATTAAGTAGTCAGGTCATGTTTGGAGAATTAGATCAACGCTATGCTATTAGCAGCTGGATTAAAGCATCTGATATTTTAATAGACGATACACTCAGTGATGCCGATCTTTATGCCAAAATTCTAAAAATGTATTTACAATACCCTTCCACAGATCAATGGTTACAACATTGGTATGATTCATCAAATTAGAGGTTCAAATGCCGCGTTTTGCAATCGGAATTGAGTTTAGTGGCGTTCGGTATCGAGGTTGGCAAACACAGCAACCTGGTGTGCCGAGCGTACAAGAAACCATGGAAAAAGTGTTGAGCAAAATTGCTGATGAACCCATCATTTTGCATGGTGCGGGTCGAACAGATGCAGGTGTTCATGCCACAAATATGGTGGCTCACTTTGACACAAATGCAATACGTCCAATTCGTGGCTGGCTTATGGGGGCTAACAGTACACTCCCTAAAGATATTGCCATCCAATGGATTCAAGAAATGGATAGTGATTTTCATGCACGCTTTAAAGCGCAAGCTCGCCGTTATCGTTATGTCGTTTATAACAGCCCCATGCGCCCTGCCTTACTCCACAAACAAGTAACGCATGCTTATTACCCACTTGATGTAGATAAAATGATTGCTGCAGCCTCAAAATTTGAGGGTACTCATAACTTTGAAAGTTTTCGAGCTGCTGCGTGTCAATCCAACCAACCTGTACGCCATGTGAGCCATTGCAAACTCATCAAACACGGTGCTTACCTTGTTCTTGACATCCAAGCAGATGGTTTTTTACATCACATGGTTCGCAATATTATGGGCTGTTTACTGGAAATTGGTCAGGGGATGTACGACATTGACCATATTGATGAAATATTCGCAGCAGAAGACCGTAAAGCAGCAGGGATCACAGCACCACCTGACGGCCTTTACTTTATCCAAGCACACTATCCTGAAGAGTTTAACTTGCCTAAAGTTCCGCTAGGCCCTCATTGGTTAAACATGCCTGAATAGATTTTTTATTTTGAATTGAAAAAAATCCCTTCATAAGAAGGGACTTTTTTAGCGCTGTTTACGCTTACGATATTCAACAGGTGTCTCATTGGTCCATCGTTTAAAGGCACGATAGAACGTACTTGGTTCTGAGAAACCCGTCAGATAGACAATTCTCTCTACGCTTTCATTGGTGTTTGCCAAAAGTTTTTTAGCTAAACGACAACGATAGTCAGATAAAATTTGCTGGAAGCTTGTATTGGCTTCACTGAGCTGTGTTCTCAAACGACGTGGGGTGATATTCAACTGAGCTGCCACAGTTTCTAGCGTTGTTTCTCCACTCTCAAGTGTAGAACCAATGGCACGGCGCACCTCACCCACTAAATCGTATCGAGCCAACTCCTGTAATTTTTCAATCGCCAACTGCTCATGCAGTTGAAGTAATTCTGGCTCGGCTTGCCAAAGTACATAATCTAAAATTGCAGGATCAAAATAAAGTCGCGTTTCTTTTTGGCCTAAACTTACCGGGCACTCATATACACGGAAATACTCATCGTCTGAAGCACCCTCGCTAAAGTTAAAATCGATATATATAGGTTGAAATCGACCTTCAGTAATAAATTTGAAGAATCTTAAAATGCCTGAAATCGCGCACTCAGAAAAATGACGATTGACTAGGTTTTCAGAGAAAGGTTGTTCACCATTGGTTAGGTAGCAACGATCATCTTCAATAACCAATTTAGCATGAAATGCATCACTGATTAGACGTTGATACGCTAAAGCCCTTTTCAGGCCTTCGCCAAAATTTTCAGATGAAATAAAAAGATGTTCAATCACTTGACCACGATAAAGTGGTAAATGCTCACCTAAATGTAGACCAATGTCTGGATCTTTACTGACTTCTTCGGCAGCAACCCAGAAAGCGTACTGCGCGCTTAAAGGCGTACGCGCATTTTGATCTACTTGATTTAAGGCCACACCCGCTTTTGTTAAAATTTCTTCTGTGGGCAATCCAGCACGACGAATTGCTTGATAACCTAATCGTAGAACAACCGAAGCATCAGTTAGCTGACTCACGCAGTGCCCTTCCTTGTATGTTATTAATATTTACTTAAAACTTATGAATTAGATTACAGTCGATTGACCAAACTGACAACATAGTTAAGCATTTTTTTGTTTAAAAATTTTATTTGTTTGTTCGACAAGTTTGACCATAGAAACGCCGACTGAACTTGGTTTAACCTTGTTTTTTTCTAAAATTTTGCCTATAATTTGCGCCTTTCCAATTTGATCATCAGGTAGGCTATGGCCAATAAAGAGGAACTTATCGAGTTCGAAGGCGTTGTCACCGAAACGCTTCCTAATACTATGTTCCGTGTACGTTTAGAAAACGGTCACGAAGTAATTGCACACATTTCTGGTAAAATGCGTAAACACTATATTCGTATTTTGACTGGCGACAGTGTTAAAGTTGAAATGACACCTTATGACTTATCTAAGGGTCGTATTACTTACCGTGCACGCTAAGTGTTAGTAAGCGAAAAGCCACATTGAGTGGCTTTTTTTGTTTTTGTACTTTTATTTTATGAACTACAGGAGATCCATTCTACTAAAGCAATCGTCTGTCTTTGTGAGAAGATCAATACTCAGATGTTATAGAATATTAAACTCACTATTTATTTTTAATGTTCAATCAAATATAAAAACAATGCTCATATACACACTCAACCACAAAAAAATCGTCGTACTGCCCCACTATTTCGTGCACTAAATAAATTGTGTTTTTTGCCCATCTGCATATTTACACTTTTCCTGTTTACGGCATGCCAAACAGCAAATTTTCAGAACAAAAAAAATATGAATACTTATGTTTCACAATTTTTAGGACAAGATATCCAACATATCCGAGAAACTACCGAGTTGAATTCTTTTAACATTAAGCTGAAGCCCAATCTTGAGATTCGAGATGATCGATCCATTTTCACCTTTGAACGTATAGTCAACACCTCGATTCCAATGGGAAATTCGATGAGAGATGAAAATAGTTTTATGATTCCTGTATGGACAGCTTCAGCAAGTCAGTCATTCGGTAACGTAATGACTTGCTCAAGTGTTTTTAGCTTAAAAAAACAATATCGCTTTCAAAAGCTCGGCAATAAAAAAACGCAGCTCATAGGCTGCGTTTTGAATGAATCAACTGAAATTAGTTAAGCGCTGCAACAACTGCTTCACCCATTTCAATTGTCCCAACCTTCTTCATGCCTTCAGACATAATGTCAGCTGTACGTAAACCTTGGTCTAAAACATTCCCAACTGCATCTTCAATCGCTTTTGCTGCAGCTTCTTGACGGAACGTATATCGAAGCATCATTGCAACAGATAAAATTGTTGCCAATGGGTTTGCGATATTTTGACCTGCGATATCTGGTGCTGAACCATGACAAGGCTCATACATCCCTTTACCATTTTCATCTAAAGAAGCTGATGGCAACATACCGATTGAACCAGTCAACATCGCAGCCTCATCAGACAAGATATCACCGAACAAGTTACCTGTTACGATCACATCAAATTGTTTAGGTGCACGAACCAATTGCATTGCTGCATTATCGACATACATATGTGACAAGTTAATGTCAGCATACTGTTCAGCATGTAACTGAGTTACTGTTTGTTTCCAAAGCTCAGTAACTTCAAGAACATTCGCCTTATCAACTGAACACACTTTACCACCGCGTAGTTTCGCCATTTCAAACGCCACTTTAGCAATACGTTTGATTTCTGACTCTGCATATACGTCGGTATTAAAGCCTTGCTTCTCACCATTCTCTAATTCACGAATACCGCGTGGTTGACCAAAGTAAATACCACCAGTTAATTCACGGACAATTAAAATATCTAAGCCTGAAACAATTTCAGGTTTCAAACTTGAAGCATCTGCCAATTGAGGATACAAGATCGCTGGACGCAAGTTAGCGAAAAGGTTAAGTTCACTACGTAATTTTAATAAACCACGCTCAGGACGAATTGAGCGCTCAATTGTATCCCACTTCGGACCACCCACAGCACCTAACAAAATCGCATCTGCTTTTTTTGCTTGTTCAGAGGTAACTTCTGGATAAGGTGAACCATGCGCATCAATTGCAGCGCCACCCAATAAACCTTGTTCCCATGTTAAATCTAGATTGAATTTTTCATTGACACGGGTGAGGACCTGTTCAGCTGCTTTTACAATTTCAGGACCAATGCCGTCACCAGCTAAAATCAAGATTTGTTTAGACATGAGATTTTCCATTTGTAAAGTTAGTATGAACTAACGTGTTTTTAAATTTTTTTGTTCCACAAACTCACCTAGTCCATTGAGAACATTATAGGGTTTGCAGAAACGGCGAATGGTTTGTTGCTCTTGCAACAAGTCAACACATAATGGCTCTGGTGCAGAAGCATCAAGTAAACTTTTTTTCCCACTGCTTCGATCTCTAAACATTACAAATCGGTAATCTTTTTTTGCTTCGAAGCGATGGATAACATTAATAGTTTCTGCTTTTTCCTCTGAAATCGGATAAAAGCGAACCACCACTTCATGCAGTCCAGCAGGAACTGAAAGATATAAGGCTTGCGGATCTTTCAAAGAGCCAGCATTTAATCGCACGATACCTTGCTTGATCGCACGCTGATCTAATCTTCGAGATTGAGCATCAACAATGGGATGCTCATCGAATCTTTCAAACTCACAATTCAGCGTTCCTGAGCAATAAATCAAAGCATGATTTCTGGTTTCAGGCGTTTCTTTAATCTTTTTCAGTTGTAATCGGTCTACGGTCTGACAAGCGGATAAAACGGCGACAGACAATCCGAAAAACGCGTAGCGTAATAAAACTTTTGCCTTCATTTGTGCCCAACCTCACCAAACGGCGCAAAACTAAAAGAATAATTTTGCACCGATATTAGCAAGACTTGAATCAGAGCACTATAGCTTTAAGTATCAGTTACGCTTTGATTTCTTGGAATACCCATGGGCGAACAGCTTTAGTTCTTTCCTCATAAGCACGAATGTCTTCTGCCGCTTGTAACGTTAAACCAATATCATCTAAACCATTCAACAAACAGTGCTTTCTGAATGGATCAACTTCAAATTTAAATGCTTCGCCTGTAGGCGTACGCACTTCTTGTGCTTCAAGATCAATCGTTAACTGATAACCTTCTTGTGCTGCACACTCTTTAAATAATTGATCAACAATCTCTTCAGACAAGATCACTGGTAACATGCCATTTTTAAAGCTGTTGTTGTAGAAAATGTCTGCATAGCTTGGTGCGATTACGGTACGGAAACCATATTCTTCTAAAGCCCATGGCGCGTGTTCTCGGCTTGAGCCACAACCAAAGTTGGCACGTGAAATCAAGATTGAAGCACCTTGATAACGTGGTTTATTCAACTCAAAGTCTGGATTCAAAGGGCGTTTTGAGTTGTCTTGCCCCAAATAGCCTTCATCTAAATAACGTAACTCATCAAACAAATTCGCGCCGAAACCTGTACGCTTAATTGATTTCAAGAACTGTTTTGGAATAATTAAATCTGTATCGACATTGGCACGGTCTAAAGGTGCAACGATACCTTGTTCAACGGTATATTTTTTCATGTTGTTTGCTCCTCTTAGAATGAACGTACATCAACAAAGTGACCTGCAATTGCCGCTGCTGCTGCCATCGCTGGGCTCACTAAATGCGTACGACCACCATTACCTTGACGACCTTCGAAGTTACGGTTTGATGTTGATGCACAGTGCTCACCCGGTTGTAATTTGTCTGCGTTCATTGCTAAACACATTGAGCAACCCGGCTCACGCCATTCAAAACCAGCTTCAATTAAGATTTTATCCAAACCTTCAGCTTCTGCTTGTGCTTTGACTAAGCCAGAACCCGGAACAACCATCGCTTGCTTAATCGTGCTTGCAACTTTTTTGCCTTTTGCAACTTCAGCTGCCGCACGGATATCTTCAATACGAGAGTTGGTGCAAGAACCGATAAATACGCGATCCAATTTAATATCAGACAATGCTTGACCCGCGGTTAAGCCCATATATTGATAAGCACGTGTCCAATCGTTACGTTGTACATCATCTTTTGCTTGTTCTAATGTCGGTACTGCTTGAGAAACAGGAATCACCATCTCAGGAGATGTACCCCAAGACACTTGTGGCTCAATCTCTTCACCTTGTAATACAACGACTGTATCAAAGTGTGCACCCTCATCAGAATGTAAAGTATTCCAATAAGCTACAGCTTGATCCCACTGCTCACCTTTCGGTGCATAAGGACGGTTTTTCACATATTCAATGGTTTTCTCATCTACAGCAACCATACCTACACGGGCACCGCCTTCAATCGCCATGTTACATACCGTCATACGACCTTCAATCGACATATCACGGAACACTTGACCACCAAATTCGATGGCATGGCCTGTACCACCAGCTGTACCGATTTTACCAATAATCGCTAAAACCACATCTTTTGGTGTTACGCCTTGACCTAATTTACCGTCAACACGTACCAACATGTTTTTCATTTTCTTTTGAACTAAGCATTGCGTTGCCAATACATGTTCAACTTCAGATGTCCCAATACCGTGTGCCAAGCAACCAAACGCACCATGCGTCGCTGTATGAGAGTCACCACAAACAACCGTCATACCCGGTAAAGTTAAACCTTGCTCAGGTCCAACAACGTGTGCGATCCCTTGACGGACATCGTTGATATCAAACTGTGCAACATTAAATGTTTTACAGTTATCATCTAAAGTTTGCACTTGGATACGTGAAGTATCATCTTCGATCCCCGCAATCCCTTCAGAACGCTCTTTCGTAGACGTTGGTACGTTATGGTCAGGCGTTGCCACGTTTGCACTTAAACGCCAAGGTTTACGCCCTGCAAGTTGTAAGCCTTCAAAAGCTTGTGGAGAAGTCACTTCATGCAACAAGTGACGATCGATATAAAGTAAAGAAGAGCCATCATCGCGTTGTTTAACTAAATGATCGTCCCACAATTTATCGTACAACGTTTTTTTTGTTTGAGTTTCTGCTTTTTGGGTTTCGCCTGCCATGTCGATTTGCTCCACTGGACTGGGTAATTCTGTCATTAATTACGATTATAACGGCCTATTCACATAAATCTAATTTATCATTTTTATTAGTTTAAAAACTTTTTAGAATCAATGTAAACACAAAAACCATCTATAAAAACGATTAATTTAAAAATAATATTCGCTTTTACAGATTAAATAAGAATGCTTATCATTTAACCATCTCCAAGATCACCACCACCTGAGGATGTTCACATGGCACATATTCAAAAATTTGTTGAAGATAATCAACGCATGTTCAAAAAAACACTAAGCTACTACATTATGCACATTACAGTAGCCATGATTGTAGGCTACCTTGTCACAGGCAGCATTTGGATGGCAATTACTTTGAGTTTACTTGAGCCTACTGTACAAGCCGTGGCTTATTTCATTCACGAACGCGTGTGGGAGAAAAAAACGATACAACAGGAAGAAAATATCGTCGCATAGTTTCACCTGTGATCCTCCTCATCTAAGCCGCACTATGCGGCTTTTTTGCAACAGTTTATGAAGAATTACTTCGCAATAGATATAAATTTATTTTATAATTAAATAATATTTTCATAACCGAGTTTAAATTATGAATCTTGCTGCCTTTGAAGCTTTTATAAAAGTCATGGAAACGGGTTCGATTTCTATGGCAGCTGATCAACTATTTATCACTCAGCCCGCTGTCACCAAACGTATTCATAGTTTAGAAGATTATTTTGGTGTCAAATTATTTGAATCTGCTGGCCGAGGTGTACAAGCCACCCATGCGGCTCATTCCCTGCTTCCTAAAGTTAAAAATTGGTTAAATGAACTAGGTGATATTCATCACACCTTAAGCCACGACCAAAATCAGATTAAAGGAAAGCTTAAAGTTGGTACCAGCCATCACATTGGATTACATCATTTACCGCAACATTTAAAAAGCTATGTTCAGCAATATCCTGATGTGACATTAGATGTGCATTTTGTAGATTCAGAACAAGCTCATGAAAAAGTGTTAGCGGGTGATCTTGAACTGGCATTCTTAACCTTACCCCCAGTCCTAGATGAACGTTTAAAATATGTTCCTTTATGGAGTGATCCATTGGTCTTCGTTGCTGCAGTTTTTCATCCATTGGCAAATATGAAAAATTTAAGCCTTGAAGATCTCATGCAGTACCCAAGTTTATTACCTGCAGCTCAAACATATACAGCGCAGATCACCCTTGCAGAATTTGAAAAAAATGGATTAAAACCTAAAGTGTCTATGAGTAATAACCCGCTTGAATCCATTCGCATGTTGGCTTCTATTGGGTTAGGCTGGTCTGTCCTACCAAGTACTTTAGTGAATCAAGACTTAGTCAGGCTGGACATTAATTTAGAAATGCAGCGTCAATTGGGTATGGTTTGGCATCCGGGACGCACCCAATCTAAGGCAGCCAAGGCCCTGGTTGATTTAATGAAATAATTTCAGCATTCGTTCTTTAAAAAGTCATCTAAATAAGATGACTTTTTACTTTTTAAGACAAGTGAGCTACTTAAGCTTTTTTCTTCAATGAATCTTCATGTAAAGACTCATTGAGCTGATCGATAATTAATGCCCATGAACCATCTGAACATAATTTTTCTTTCAAAAATTGACGTTGACCTTCAGACCAAAAACTTGCTTCAGTCAAAAAGGTTTCAGCTTCTAACTGATGTGTTTCAATAAATTCTGCAATAGCTTGCTCGCTAGAATCTAATCCTAATTGCTCAAATAAGTTGGTCATTCTTGGCTCTGCATTTAGCATCGTGTATTCCTTATGATTTTGATTAATTTTAAGTTAGTTGTTTGCGCATAAGGTATCACTAAGGGATGAAAGCGTCTGTAAATTTATGCTGAATTTCATCTCAAGTTATTTCAATGCTGATCAATGAAAAAAAGCCATTGATACAATGGCTTTAGCAATTTTTAATTTTGAGAATAAAATTGTCTTAAATGGACCAGTCTTGGATATCCCAACCCTGCTCTTTAGCCAATACTTCAAGACGCTCATCTGGATTGACTGCAATCGCATGATCCGCATATTCCAATAAGAATCGATCATTAATGGAGTCTGAATATGCCCATGATTCAGTAACTTCTCGTCCCTGGAGCCATTGATCTAATCGTGCCAATTTACCTTTTTGATAACACGGAATATTAATGACTTTACCCGTATATTTACCATCAACCACTTCTGCATTGGTTGCAATAATTTCTGTAATACCAAATTCACGAAAAATAGGTGCAGTAATAAAATCTGATGTTGCTGTAATCCCTACTAATTGATGCCCAGCATCTTGATGACGTTGAATCGCTTTATAACCTTCAGGACGCATTTGAGGTCGAATCACTTTTTGCATAAAAAGCTGATGTAAGTCGGTCAAATACTCATTGTCATGTTGCGTTAAAAATTCAAATACAAATTCGTTGTAGGCAATTGGATCAAGTTGTCCTGCTTTGTAGTCTTCATAAAATTTGTCATTCATGGCGCGATGTCGAACTGGATCAACCAAGCCTTCATTGACTAAAAACTCGCCCCAAGAATGGTCAGAGTCGGTATTTAACAAGGTGTGATCTAAATCAAACAACGCCAATTTCATGAAATTACTCGTTCAAACTGAAATTTAAGAAAAAAAATGTAAATCTATCTCCGCTAGTCGATAGAAATTCGTTAAGATCATAGCAATTTTAAAACATTATTACTTTGAACTTTTCGAGTTGGGCATAGAGAGTGGATGCCCCCGAACCCAAAGTCAACGAATTTAATAAATTTTAGGTGCCAAATGATCGACTCAGAAGGTTTCCGACCGAATGTCGGGATCATTTTGGCAAATGATATTGGACAAGTTTTATGGGCAAAACGCATTGGTCACAATGCTTGGCAATTTCCTCAAGGAGGCATCCAATTTGGTGAAACTCCAGAACAGGCACTTTTCAGGGAACTCCGTGAAGAAGTCGGGTTATTGCCGGAGCACGTCCAAATAATTGCTCAGACCGAAGGTTGGTTACATTATCGTTTGCCACTTCGCTACATCAGATCAGATTCTGATCCTGTGTGTATCGGACAAAAGCAAAAATGGTTTTTATTGAAATTAGTCGCGTCAACGAATCATATTCAGTTGAACTTAAATGATCCGCCAGAGTTTGATCAATGGCAATGGGTCAGCTATTGGTATCCACTAGGCCAAGTGGTGAACTTCAAAAAAGATGTTTACCGTCGTGCCATGTTGGAATTGTGTATGCATCTGCCATAGCATGATTTATATTAAACATTGAATTTAAATGTTTGATTTTTATTTCGACTATTTGAATAATCACCATAATTACATCCCTTTAAGAGGAGCACCGCTACATGTCGAACATGCAATTAGACTCTTTACGGCGCATTGTCCAAGAAATCAATGCGTCTGTCAGTTTGCATGATTCGTTAGAAATTATGGTCAACCAAATTTCTGAAGCAATGCATGTAGATGTGTGCTCTATTTATTTACTTGATGAACGTAACCAACGTTACGTTCTGATGGCTTCCAAAGGCTTAAACGCTGAATCCATTGGCAATGTATCATTGCAGTTGGGTGAGGGTTTGGTCGGACTCGTTGGGCAACGCGAGGAAATCGTCAATATCGAGAATGCGTTTAAGCATGAGCGTTTCGCGTATTTCCCAGAAACGGGTGAAGAGATTTATAACTCTTTCCTTGGCGTTCCTGTCATGTATCGTCGAAAAGTCATGGGTGTTCTCGTGGTTCAAAATACTGAACCACAAGACTTTAGCGAAGCTGCTGAATCGTTTTTAGTCACACTTTGTGCGCAACTTTCTGGCGTTATCGCCCATGCGCATGCAGTTGGAAATATTGATGTTTTCCGTAAGCCAAATAATTCTCCAACCTATAAAACATTTCAAGGATCATCAGGTGCAGGTGGTATTGCATTAGGTCGTGCACTTATTCTTTATCCACCCGCAGATTTAGGTTCAGTACCTGACCGCGAAGCTGAAGATATCAGTGAAGAGCTTGAATTACTCGATCATGCGGTTGATTCAGTTCGCCAAGAAATTCAATCACTTGATGATAAAATGCAAGATTCTTTGATGTCTGAGGAACGTGCATTATTTAGCGTATTCTTGAGAATGTTGGATGAGAATGCCCTGCCTGCTGAAATCAAAGAGTTAATCCGTGATGGTCACTGGGCTCAAGGTGCAGTTAAACACGTTATTGATCGTCATGTGGCAATCTTTGCACAAATGGAAGACGATTATTTACGAGAACGTGTTGCAGATCTAAAAGACCTTGGGCGTCGTATTTTAGCAGCGCTTCAAGAAGATGATTTAAGTCACCGAGAACTGAGTAATGACAGTATCATCGTGGGTGAAGAAATCAGTACGGCAGCACTGGTTGAACTACCTGTCGATAAGATTGCAGCGATTGTGACGTCTGAAGGGGCTGCCAATTCACATATGGTGATTGTAGCACGTGCTTTGGGTATCCCCACAGTTGTTGGTGTCACCGAACTTCCGGTGACTACCCTTGATGATGTGGAAATGATTGTTGATGCCTATCAAGGACGTGTATTTATCAATCCACCACGCCGTTTACGTCAACGTTATCGTGACATCCAAAAAGAAGAAGAACAAATCGCCAAAGATCTTAAACAGTATGAAACCAAAGATGCCATCACTCCTGATGGTGTTGCAGTACGCTTATTTGTGAATACAGGTTTAATGATTGATGTCGTGCGTGGTGTACAACGCGGTGCCAAAGGTGTCGGACTCTATCGTTCAGAAATTCCATTTATGTTGCGTGATCGTTTCCCGGGTGAAGAAGAGCAACGGGCGATTTACCGTCAACAACTTAGTCACTTTGCCAATAAACCAGTCGTGATGCGTACTTTGGATATTGGTGCAGATAAAGATTTACCTTATTTCGAAATAGAAGAAGAAAACTCAGCATTAGGATGGAGAGGGATTCGTTTTACCTTGGATCATCCTGAGATTTTCTCTTCACAAATTCGTGCGATGTTAAAAGCCAGTGTCGGCTTGAATAATTTGCATATT
The DNA here is from genome assembly GCF_056779765.1 of Acinetobacter sp. 24-47-62. Classification (NCBI taxonomy): domain Bacteria; kingdom Pseudomonadati; phylum Pseudomonadota; class Gammaproteobacteria; order Moraxellales; family Moraxellaceae; genus Acinetobacter; species Acinetobacter sp. 24-47-62. The sequence goes on along the minus strand of NZ_JBWYIN010000008.1, from coordinate 147,786 downwards.
TTGCTGCCAATGATCACCAGCGTCAGTGAAGTAGAAGAAGCGCTTTATATTATTGAACGTGACTTAGCTGCGGTTCAGGAAGAAGAACAAGTTAAAATTAATCGTCCTAAAATTGGCATCATGGTTGAAGTACCTAGTGTTTTGCTTCAAATTGGTGAGTTTGCAGAATTAGTTGATTTCTTCTCAGTGGGTTCGAATGATTTAATCCAATATTTGTTGGCAGTCGACCGTAATAACCCACGTGTATCGAGTGTTTATTCTCACTTCCATCCCTCAGTGCTTCGAGCATTGCAACGCTTAGTTCAAGAGTGTCATAAATATGACAAACCTGTCAGTATTTGTGGTGAAATGGCTGGCGATCCACTCTCAGCAATTTTACTGATGGCAATGGGCTTTAATACGCTTTCAATGAGTTCGAGCAATATTCTCAGAGTCCGTAAAGCAATTTGTCATGTTCCAATGGTAGATGCGCAAACGCTTTTAGATGAAGTGGTGAAAATGAGTAATCCACTCATTGTGAAAAGTTGGATGGAATATTATTTCCGTCACCATGGTTTAGCGGATATGGTGAAATCGAATCGTATTGTAAATGCCTAATATGAATCTCGGTTTAAGCAGAGAAAGAGCTGAGTAACAACATAATCAATTGGCTTTTTTTATCTTCATGTCGATCGTAGCGATCTCGGTAATTCTATTTCATTTATATGTTAGTAAATCAAAAAGTAGTTCAAGACCCAATAAACCTATTTCAAATTATACGCTAGATCATGGTTTAACGATGAATTCTGAACACCAAATGAGCGAATCATCATATGTAGATATAGATTATGGTGGAAGTAGTGGTGGAGCAGACTAACCTTCACGTGTTTAGGCATATAAAAAAGGGAGATAATCATTCGAATATCTCCCTTTTTTGTGCTTGCTATAGCCACGTTTTGCATTTTTCTTACGATCTACAAAAACTTGGCTTTTGTTGACTTCATGCATATGTTTTGCCACAAAGTTGTGAATCACAACTTCTGGCAACGCTTTTTTCTTTGCCATTTTATATTACCTTCAGTTTAACCACCCTAGATGATGGGAAAGCGATATTACGCTTTTTTGTACATTATACAAGCAAATTCATAATGGTTTTTTCAATGACATTCATCGTATGCATACAATGTTTAAGATTAGCTCTGCCATTTTTCTATGTTAAATTGATCAATAACTCGAGCACCCGAAGATGCTCTTACACAGCATAGAAAGGACTAAATCATCATTATTTCGGTAGAAGACTAAATGTACCTCGATGATGATTAAATTTTCCATCTGGCATTGCGATATTTTGGTAAACGATCTTTTGCTTTTGATCGATGACTAATACAACATTTTCTTTAGTCGCATCATCTGCCCAATACACCATAAACTGCTCAGGTCCAACCTGTGTGGCTAAATATTTAATATTGGCAGATGTATTTTGTCCTGATGTGATATTTAAAAGACCTTGGTCTTTGAATTCAAGATGCTGCGTTTGACCATTGATGTTTAACACCAAAGTCTGTCCAATAGCGAAGAATGGTTTGTTCAAGGCTTGTTGTAAACCGATGTCCTTGATTACACCTTTGACACCCTGTATTTTGCCTTTAAGATGAATTGTTCCATCATTCCCAGCAATGTTGGTGTAAACGATATTTCGATTATAATCTTGAATATGAACGACATTATCTCCTGATTTATCCTCATGCCAATAAACCATAAAAATATTTTTAGCAATCTCAACAGGTGTGTATTTTACCGCTTCAGAAAGATCTGCGGCACCTGTAAAAGTTAGGTTTTTATGGTCTTTGACATCAAGATCAAATTTCAAACTCGTAAAATCGACTTGAATTTTTTGTCCTATTGGCGGATAAGGAGATGCAACTTTCCAATCGGTTTCTTTGGCAAATACTTGTGCAGACATTTTTAGCACTTCTTCACTCGACTCAAGATCTGGATACTTTGCTTTCATATATCCAAAAATCCCCTCCGAGCTTTGATTTTCAGTAACTGCTGTTTTAAAGTTCGTTAAATACCCTTTAATCCAATCCAATGGCTTAGGTGAAAAGTCACTTTTTACATAATGACCTGGGATCACTTTTTCAGGATTTAAACTCAGTATTTTATCAATTTGCTTCTTCCAAAGATCGATCCCTTGCACACCACTGGTATCGGTCATCCACAAATGCTCACCATAAGCGACCGAAATACCACCCAATGCCGTTTTTAAACTTGGAATCCATAGGAAACTATGTGCGGAATCTTCTGGATCAAGTTGGACTTGAATCTTTTGCCCATCTAATTCCATATATCCTGAATTTAAGGCTTCAGGAATAATAATCTTTTCAGGAGCATCGCCTTTTGCTAATTGTGGCTGCCAAACTGATAACTTATCTTCTTTAGAGGCTTGTATCAAATAAGCTGTCTGCGCGGTTGAAACAACCTTAGCATTTGGAAATGCTTTTAAAATTTCATTGGTTCCAAAATAATAGTCAGGATCACTATGGGAAATATAAATATATTTTAAATTTTTACCTGATTTCTTAATCAGATTGACTACGTCTTTAGCGTATTGATTCTGAAATTGAGCATCGACCAAAATAGCATCTTTTTTTCCTGAAATTAAAGTTGATGCAACGGCAAAAACAGCATCCACTCCAGGAGTATAAGTCTGCAAAGTGAGTGGAGATGGATTTGATGAATCTTTTGGACTTTTATCATCAGAATCATTACAGCCACTTAAAGCAATGGTGGTCACAAATAAACTAGTGGTTAGGAGTTTTGTCATATCAGCCTCATGAGATAAATTTATCTATGGTTCTTATTGATCTTTATTTTTTAAATAAGCTTTAAAGCAAAAGTGCCATATTTCCCCTCGTCATACTGCGGATGTGGCAGTGTAACAAGGCGAATTAACAGCTTATTGAGGCAGAAGAAGGATGAGAAGTACTTACGGTTTAGTAAGTAAAAAAATCGAATTTTCAGTTAAAATATTAGACTGATTTGCAACAATAAATTCCACGATAAAAAATGTTAACTTTAGTATCTCTAACTTGGAATTCCTGTTAATACAGACAATACTCTCTGAACAGCCATCTCTAATTTTTTCTTATTCATGGGCTAAGGCTTCAATTGGTTTTAAGTTTGCAGCACGTTTAGCGGGCATATAACCAAAGATCAAACCAACCAACGTTGAAAATAGCAGTGCGATAATAGCAACTGACCATGAAAATACCATCTTATAATCTGAGCTAATCGCATTAAAAATAAAACTGGCGATCAAGGCGATCGCAACACCAATTACGCCACCAAATAAACATAAAACTGCAGATTCAATCAAAAACTGAGCCTGCACATCACTTTGGCGCGCACCAACTGCTATTCGTAAGCCAATTTCCTTAATTCGCTCGGTCACAGAAACGAGCATGATATTCATCACACCAACGCCACCTACGACCAATGAAATGAAGGCTACTGCAGAAATAAAGAAAGTCATCGTTCCTAAATATTTTTCAAAGGACTTCATAGACTCATCGCTGTTATATATATCAAAATCCTCCACACCATGACGAGCAATCAATAGTTGCCTCACTTTCTTTTCGGCTTTTACTGAGTCAGTATTTTGATGTAGTACCGCAGTCAGCAGATTGACATGATCACTACTTGAAATTTGTGACATCAATACATTATAAGGCATCCAAATTTGTGAAGAACCTGAGCTATATTGAGGTTCAGCGATTCCAACAACTTCATAAGAACGCTTATTAAATAAGACTGTTTTACCTAAAGCTAATTTTTGCTGTCCAAATAACTTTTCAGCAGCTTGCTTATCAATCACTACAATTTGGGAACGCTGTTCAACATCGCTCTGTGTAAAAAAGCGACCATGTTGAACTTTCATGTTTCTAATTTTTAAATAAAAACCATCTGCACCTGTTGCACTCACATCAATATTACGATTTTGATAAATCATGTTCCCACTTAAACTGACATGTGGAGAAACATGGATAATTTCTTTCATCTCATTGAGAGCATTTAAATCATCCATATTTAAACGGCTGGCAGATGCAGCTAAAGCTGTTCCACCAGGATAAATCTCAAGTGTTGCTGTTTTCAGTCCTCCCCAATCATTCAAAAACTTTTCTTTTGCACCATTACCAATGGCAATGACAATGGTGACTGAGCAAATGCCAATAATAATCCCTAGCATGGTCAAAAATGACCTTAAACGATTGGCGAAAATTGAGTGCAAAGACATTTTCATCGCTTCATACACTTGGGAAACAAAGCTGAATTTCATGTCCGCATGAAAAACTTTTGATGGAGAAACTTGCCCTAAAGATTGACGCTGCGTATCCGAAAGAATGCGTCCATCTTTAATTTCAATGACACGATCTGCACGTTCTGCAATACTTTTATCATGAGTGACTAAAATAATCGTATGCCCTTGACGGTGTAGATCTTCCAAAATTTGCAAGACCATTTCACCACTTTCAGAATCCAAAGCGCCTGTGGGTTCATCGGCTAAAATAACCTCACCACCATTCATAAGCGCGCGGGCAATACTGACTCGTTGCTGCTGTCCACCCGACATTTCATTGGGTTTATTATCACTCTTATCAGCTAAACCGAGCTGAGCTAAAAGTTGCAGTGCTCGATCTGCACGGTTTTCTGCATTCAAATTTGAATAAATCGCGGGCAAGGCGACATTCTCTAACGCAGATAAAGCATTCAATAAATTATAGCGTTGGAACACAAATCCAAAACTTTTTAAACGTAACGATGAAAGCTCATCATTACTCAATAAGGAAATATCTTGTCCACGAAACAGAAACTGTCCTGAAGAGGCTTGATCCAAACATCCAAGTAAATTCATTAAAGTAGACTTACCTGAACCTGATTGCCCAATAATCGAAATAAACTCACCCTGCTCAATACTGAGACTGACATCTTTTAGGATGTGCTGCTGATTATTTTCTGGACCTACAAATTTATTTATTTTTTTTAATTCAATCAAACTCATTGAGTATCGCCTGATGTATTCGCACTATCGTCAGGTGCCTCTGCCAAAATTTTTTCACCCAACTTTAAACCAGACTTGATTTCAATATCATTTGAGTCAGAAATTCCAGTCACAACTTTTCTTGGTTGAGGTTTTGCATCAGGTTGATAGAGGTAAACCATGGCATCTGATCCATATCCAATCACCGTTGTTTTCGGAATTTTCAGTACATTCTTTTTTTGATTTACGATAATGTCATTTTGGGTTGTCATACCGATACTGAGTTTACGCTCAGGGTTGTCCACCAACATTCTTGCATAGTAGAACACTGCTGCATTCGCATTTTCATTTTTGTCGTCGTAAGTTCCTTTGGTCAGGGTCGTTAAAGCAGGATCAATACTTTGAATCACACCATCTAATTTCATATTGGGGTCTGCCAAAGTGCTAAATTTAACTGGCATGTTTTCTTTTAATTTAGTGTAGTCACCTTCTGCGACCTGCATTCGAATTTCCATCTTATTCAAGTTGGCAATCGTCGCGATCAAAGGTGTCGTTTGTGCAAAGTTAATGGTTTGACCAGCTTCAACAGGCATGGAAACCACGGTACCCGTCAATGGAGAGCGAATCTGTGTGTAGCCCAATTCAGTTTGTGCTGTATTCACATTAATCTGTAATTGTTTCAGCCGATATTCATTTGACTCAACATCTGCAATCGCTTGTTTAAGCTGATTATTCGCCTGTTCAAGCTCTTCACGAGAGCCTGCTTCAGCTTTGTATAAGGTTAATTTACGCTGATAGTTTTGTTTTAAAGTTTGTAAAGCGACACGTTTCGCTGCCAAGTCTGCCTTCGCAGCTTCAAGTTCGGCTTTACTGGTATTGAGCTTGTCCAACTGTGTTGTCGAGTCAATTTCAGCGATTAATTCGCCTTTTTTTACATCCTGTCCTAACTTGATATACAGCTTTTGAATTTGACCTGAGACTTGTGCACCCACGGAGACAATATCAGATGCATAAATTTCACCTGTGGCTTTAACAATCTGCGTTAGATCACCTTGAGTGACTTCAACGGTCTGCGGTTCTGGCTGCTTTTTTTGTGACTGAATATAGAAATAAACAGAAAGCGCTAAAGCAACCAATACCACTAAGACCAAAAAATACTTTAATTTTTTTGATTTTTTTTGCATGTGCATAATGACGAATAATCTTTATTGAGGAGATAACTTTTGATCAACATGTTTTATTCACTTTAATATGATCAAAATTTAAAAATTTTTAATGACACGATTCTAGTGAATTCTATTTTTTCACACTGTTGTACTTATTTATTTTTATGTATCGATAACAGCCAACCGCATCTATGTGTTGGCTGTCTATCAGAAAAGGGTTTTGGAAAATAATTAAGCGGCAAATGCTCGATTTAAAATTGAGGTCACATCTACTTGTTTAGGATCAAGCATCCCCACCACCTGACCATGAAATTTTTGATACCGCGTCGCAATAAAAGCATTGGTAATAAAATCTGGCGCATAACGTTTCAGCAATACTGCTTGAGAGAGCACAACCAAACGACTGACTAAGCTTCTCCCCATAAATTGTAAATCATCAGGTTCCTGATGAAATAATCTAAACAGTCCCTGCAACTCTTCATTAAGTATTTTGTCTTGACTTGCAGTAGATGCTAAATCTTTAAATAAATGCTCGATTGATTCAGGATCACGTGAAATAGCACGAAGCACATCGAGACACATGACATTACCTGACCCTTCCCAAATAGTGTTCACAGGTGCTTCTTTAAAGAGACGAGCCATGATGCCATGTTCAACGTAGCCATTGCCACCGAAAACTTCCATCATTTCACCAGTCATCTCTACTGCTCTTTTACAGATCCAAAATTTTGCTGCTGGTGTCATGATACGTTTCCATGCCAAACAAAGTTCGCTGTCATGTTCATAACAATGAGCCAAATGGAAACTCAACTGCACTGCCGCTTCAGTTTCTAAAGCAAGATCTGTGAGCACAGACCGCATTAATGGCTGCTCAATGAGTCTCTTACCAAATGCTTGACGTTGACGAGTATAGGCAATGCTTTGTACTAGGGCCTGACGCATAATGCCACTTGAACCTACCGCACACGTTAATCGGGTATAATTCGCCATTTCAATAATCGTTGGAATGCCGCGTCCAGCCTCCCCCATCATAATGCCCCAAGCTTCTTTAAATTCGACCTCAGAGCTGGAGTTGCTGCGATTTCCAACCTTCTCTTTGAGTCGTTGAATATGAATCGCATTTTTTGTGCCATCTTCCAACCATCGCGGAACAAAGAAACACGCCAATCCATCATGCTCAGTTTTAGCAACAACCAAATGTGCATCGCACATAGGTGCTGAAAAAAACCATTTATGCCCAGTTAGTAAATAAGCTTGTCCTCTTCCAGACTGCCCAACTGGAACAGCTGTCGTTTCATTAGCACGCACATCAGAACCACCCTGCTTTTCAGTCATGCCCATTCCAATCCAAATCGATTTTTTCTGAGCAATTGGTAAATCACGTTCATCATATTCAGTGGATAAAAGTTTATCTCCTAGCTTTTTCCACAGCTCAGGTTCTTTTTGAATCAATGGAATGCTGCCCAAGGTCATTGAGTTTGGACATAAGTTTCCACACTCCACTTGACCACTGAGGAAGAATTTTGCTGCCCAATCCACCCAACCAGATTCTTGAGTGAAATTTAGAAAAGGATGTGCATGAACCGCATATTTACGATTTAACGCCATCCATTTGTGCCATGAAGGATGAAATTCAACAAAATCTGCCCGCCTACCTCGAGCATCAAAACTATGTAAAATAGGAGGATGTTTATTGGCAAGATCAGCATGGTGATAAAAGCTTTCACAACCTACGACTGCACCAAACTCACTTAAATGGACTGAGTTTCTACTGCCATAACGCTGTAAGATTTCTTGTAAGATTGGATCTGTTATATATAGATTGTAATCTTGAAGCTCATCAAATTGATTATGTATTTGATGTGTCATCCATGCCGACATAAACGAACCCTCTTTGGAATTTTTATCTATAACTTGATTATTTATATTATCGAGTATAGCTTTTGAAAGTAGATTATCTAGTGCAAATGATGACTTGAATTATCATTAAATTTTTATCAACGTCTTAATATGATCTCAGTATTATGTCTTACTATTGTTGCATCATCTTTCGATATTTTGCTGGTGGCATACCCTTACAGCGCTTGAATGCTCTAGAAAATACAGATACTTCAGCATAACCCAACCGTTCAGAAATTTGATCTATTGTAAGATCAGTACCCAGCAACAAATCATCTGCCAAATCCTCACGTAAATTTTTAACCAATTGGTGAAACGTAATCCCTTCATTGGCTAAATTGCGCTGAATGGTACGAACATTGACAGCTAAAGCTTTGGATATATCTTCAATCGTCGGCATTTGGGATGCATTTTTTAATAAAAACTCACGTATTTTTTTACTATAGTCCCCTAAGCTTTTTCGGCGTCGAAATACATGCTCACACTCTTTTTGATAACGCATAAAAGTGAAGTCATCAGCTTGACGCAATGGGGTAAGCAACAATTCAGATTGAATCGTGATTCGACTTTGTGGTTTATCATAAAAAATAGGATAGCCTGTTAAGCCTTCTATCTGGTTTGCATAGCAAGGCTTGGTCATCGCTAAATCTATCTGAAAGGGTAATTGAGCACCAAGAATATCATTTTGAAGTGTGATGATCGTGGCAATATCTCTTTCTAAAATAAATAATTGCATATCAGCACTTAGATCATGATGGAATAAATTTAAATGTGTAAATTCACCATCTTCTTGCAAGGCCACATCAGAAAAAATTGCGCCTAATTTTAGATACCGTATCGCGATCAGCAACGCTTCTCTGACATTGGCACTACTTAAAATTGCAAATCCCCAAGCCCCTAATGTGGTGGTGTGATGTCGAAGCCCAGCTTCGAGCGCAATGGGATGTTCATCAGAGATTAGATTCAGAATATTTCTGATGATCTGTAATTCATTTCGCTCTTGGATTTCAAAATTTTCTTGATAAAGATCTTGTTTCGTCAGTTGTGTATTTTCTAGGCATTGCTCAAAAGTAATACCGTAGCTTTCTGCAACATGACATAGTACCCGAGCTGTATTCGCTTCCCTTAAAAACTTCCATGAATTAAGCATCATTATTCGCGTTTTTATTTGTCATCTAATGTCAAATTTAACTGTTTAATTATCATTCTACAAGTGAATTCAATCTCTTATATTCATAAATAAAAGAAAATGGAATTTTTTATGAACATGTATGCCAATCTTGTTGAGGAACAGCAAAGCCTGGTCAATGAACTCACGGCGTTATATCAAAAAACCAAAGCCGAGATGAACGACCAAGATATTGATCATATTCGAAATGTTGCTGCATATTCAAAGGCTATAAAATTACGCAGTGAGCAACTTATTCGTGAATGTATAAGTTTAGAATCTTGGGGACGGGGCATTATTCTGGGTTGTTTACACACCCTACTCGAATTTTCAGAGCTCGGTCATAACATCATGCACGGAAGTTATGATCACCTCCCCCAAGCAACCGAGTTTCATTCAGAACGCTGGGTATGGGACTTTGTGACTGATCCTCGTGAATGGCGCGTCATGCATCATCAAAATCATCATCCATTTACCAACATCGTTGGCAAAGATCATGATTTAGGGTATTCCTTTTTAAGAAGCTTGGCAGGTCAAAGCTGGTACGGGCATCACAGTGTTCAATTGCTGATTTACAGTGCGCTGATGATCACTCCATCCTACTATTTCACACTCTATACAGCCACATCAGCAGCACGTACAGAAGGTCGAAAGATCCTTTCCAAAGAAACCTTTACTCAATCACTTCGTCTCATAAAAGCTCATGCTCAAAAACAGTTTATTGAAGCACCTGTCGCTGCAAAATGGTCAAAAAAATTACCTGTTTTTATCGGAAATTATCTTACAACAACGATAGGCTATGGTTTTTTACTTCATATCCTCTTCTTAGAACATCACGCTGAAAATTTGGAGCTTTATTCAGATCCTGGACCTGATGAGACGCAAGAAGAATATTTCATACGACAGATTAAAAGTACCACCAATTTTATCCCATATGCACCGCTGGATCAGTTTCTCAAAAAAATCCTTGATGAAGAGGTCCCGTATCCAAATCCACCTCCATTTGAAATCTTTTATGGCGGATTAGATACACATCTTGAACATCATTTATTTCCAGATTTAGCATGTAATCGTCAAAGACAAATCAAAGCTGTAGTACGTAGTATTTGTGAAAAATATCATTTGCCTTATCACAATTCACCCATGGAAAAGCTGATTCCAGCGATACCGCTCAGCCTCATTAAAAGAACTCTACCTTTTGGTAATCAAGAAAAAAATAACCCTTTCAAATTACTCATTCGACCAAAAGAATTATTAAAACGTATCAAACGAGGAATTCAATATCAGCCACCCTCAACCATGACATATTTACACAAGCCACAGTTCTATAATGCGTCGGCAAAAGTTGTACAAGTCGAAATACAGCTTAATGGTCAAGTCAAAACACTTAAAATGAGCAAGCCTCAAGGCTGGGAACATTTAAAATGGCAGGCAGGTGCATTTATTTCATTAAGCTTTGAAATAAATGGGCAAACTTATATTCGTCAATACAGCTTATTGCATGAAAGCCAAACCGCAGATGGCTATTTTGAAATTGCAGTGAAACGTACACCTGCTGGCATTGTTTCTCACTATATTCATGATCATGTTCCTGTAAATACAGAGGTGACGATTGTAAGTCCACCACAATCTACACCTGATTTTGTTTTAGACACCCTTCCGCCGAAGTTAATCTTTATCGCAGCAGGAGTCGGTATTACACCAATTTTAAGTATGTTAAGAAAATATCAGCGTATCGAAAGTAAAGCTGAAGCTCATTTGTTTTACTTTAACCACGATGAAAATTCTATTTTGTTTGAAAATGAGATTCGTCAAATCTCGGGGCATTCGAATTTGAATGTTCACTTTATCTGCTCCAAAGTTCAGAACGAGTCGGCATCTGATTTACGACAAGGACGTTTTAGTCTTGAAATTTTCCAACCTTATATTCGAGATTTTAAATGCCAACACGTATATGCCTGCGCCCCTCAAGCATTAATCGATTCTGCTCGCCAACAACTTATTCAAGCAGGCGTTAAAGCAGCAGCATTTCACACAGAAAATTTTAAACCTGCTCCTCTCAGTTTTGAGTCTGATGGTGTTACACGTCGAGTAATTTTCAAAAAAAGTAATACAAGTATCGACATTCAAGGCAATGTCACTTTACTTGAAGCCGCGCGTCAAGCTGGTTTAAAACTGCCAAGCGGTTGTCAACAAGGTTTATGCAAAGCCTGTGTATGCACTAAATTGGAAGGTCAAACTCAGTTAGAAGTTGATTCATCCACTATTCAACATCGCATTACGCTATGCAACACTGTGGCTCGCTCACCAATCATTGTGCTTGATGTTTAACAAAGATTATTAAGTTAATCGCCGTCATGAAGTAATCATGCAATGCTTCATGACAGCACGATTCAAACACTTAAACAACCAAACTTATGATTCATATCCAAGAATTGCACAACCAAAACCTTACTGTAAATCATCGTTAAATCCTTTTAACCTGAACCAAATATTCTATTGGTGAATATTCAAATAAACCCTTAATTTATATGAGGGTAATTGGAATTTTATTTACAAATTAAACTCTCCAATTGAACGCATCATGATTTATGATGAATTTGTAAACTCAATAAAACACACATTCTTGTCACAATGTTGCTTTAGAATGATCGAACAAAACGGTTCATGTCTCTGGTATTGGAAGCGCTAGATCTTATAAAAGTGAATGCTCAGCCAACCATCAAGAAAGACATATATTATAAATGGAGAATGAATATGAGCGATGACTCAAAAAAATGTCCTGTCACCCACTTAACAACTGATGCTGGTGCTCCTGTAGTAGACAACCAAAACAGTATGACAGCAGGTGCACGTGGTCCTTTACTTGCACAAGATTTATGGCTGAATGAAAAACTAGGTAACTTCGTTCGTGAAGTGATTCCTGAGCGTCGTATGCACGCGAAAGGTTCTGGGGCATTTGGTACCTTCACTGTTACCCATGATATTACGCAATATACTCGCGCTAAATTATTCTCTGAAATCGGTAAAAAAACCGATATTTTTGTGCGCTTCTCTACAGTTGCTGGCGAACGTGGTGCAGCAGATGCTGAACGTGATATCCGCGGTTTCGCAATGAAATTCTACACTGAAGAAGGTAACTGGGATTTAGTAGGTAATAACACTCCAGTTTTCTTCTTACGTGATGCGCGTAAGTTCCCTGACTTAAACAAAGCAGTAAAACGCGATCCTAAAACCAACAAACGTAGTGCAACCAACAACTGGGATTTCTGGACTTTACTTCCAGAAGCATTACATCAAGTGACGATTGTCATGTCAGACCGAGGTATCCCAGATGGTTACCGTCACATGCATGGTTTTGGTAGCCATACCTTCAGTTTCATTAATGCCAACAACGAACGCTTCTGGGTTAAATTCCATATGCGCACGCAACAAGGCATTAAGAATTTAACTGATGCAGAAGCTGAAGCGATTATTGCGAAAGATCGCGAAAGCTCTCAAACTGACTTATTTGATGCGATTGAACGTGGTGATTTCCCGAAATGGAAAATGTACGTCCAAATCATGCCTGAGCTAGATGCAGAGAAAGTTCCATATCACCCATTTGACTTAACCAAAGTATGGCCTAAAGGTGACTATCCTTTGATCGAAGTCGGTGAATTCGAACTTAATCGTAACCCTGAAAACTACTTCCAAGACGTAGAACAAGCTGCCTTTGCTCCAAGTAACTTAGTGCCAGGCATCAGCTTCTCACCTGACCGTATGCTTCAAGCACGTCTGTTCAACTATGCAGATGCTGCACGCTACCGTGTTGGTGTTAACCATTATCAAATTCCAGTGAATGCACCCCGTTGCCCTGTTCACTCAAACCGTCGCGATGGTCAAGGTCGTACTGATGGTAACTACGGTGCTTTACCACACTATGAACCAAATAGTTTCAGCCAATGGCAGGAACAGCCACAATATAAAGAGCCACCATTAAAAATTTCTGGTGCGGCAGATTTCTGGGATTACCGCGAAGATGACAATGACTATTTCAGTCAACCACGCGCATTATTCAATCTCATGAATGATCAGCAAAAACAGGCTTTATTTGACAATACAGCCGCAGCAATGGGCGATGCATTAGATTTCATTAAGTATCGTCATATTCGTAACTGCTATGCTTGTGACCCAGCATATGGCGAGGGTGTTGCAAAAGCATTAGGCATGACCGTAGCTGATGCACAGGCTGCACGTGCAACTGACCCAGCACAAGGAAATCCTGGCCTACTTTAATTAATATCTCCATAAAAAAACCGCTGTTATCAGCGGTTTTTTTATTCAAACAATTAGTTTTTTACCTTCCCGAATACAATAAAATGGACTGATAAATTTAGATGCATTTTTCATCGCTTGGTGCAGATCCAACTCAGGTTGATTCCGATCTTCATCTGTTAACTGAAAAGTACGATAGTGAATCGCTAATGAACGTTTTGCGTGTAAATCTATATGTGCTTGGAATGCATCAGCAGGATTCATATGTAGATATTGCATCAATACTCTTGGTTCATATGCACCGATTGGCAGTAAAGCAATCCTTGGTGCACCTAAGCGCTGGTGAATCTCTTTAAAATGTTGTGCATAGCCTGTATCACCAGCAAAGTAACAATGACCATGCTCAGATAAAATTGAAAAACCACCCCATAATGCAAGGTTTTGATCACGAAGCCCTCGACCAGAACCATGTTGGGCAGGCGTGTAGACAATTTTAAAATCTTTGAATAAGGCAGACTGCCACCAATCCATCTCAATCACATGAAATGCTTTCGGCAAATAGGCTGCATTTCCTAGACCTGTATAGATCGGCATAGCAAATTTTTGATGTAGCCAATTCAAACTCGCTAAATCCATATGATCATAGTGATTATGACTGAGTAATACTGCGTGAATCTGTGGTAAATCTTCAAGTGCAATCCCTGCAGGGATAACACGTTTCGGTCCACTCCCATGCTTTGGGCTTACATAATCTGCCCATACAGGGTCGGTTAAGAAGTTATATGGACCAATTTGAATTAAAACCGTAGCATGACCAACAAACCATACTTGCCAATCTTCTAAATCTACATGCGGACGAGACTCAGGCTTAGCACGTTTGGTTTGAATAAAATCCTGTTGCTCTTTCGCGAAATCACCTTGCCAGGTAAAGCTTTTACGAGCCATCAACCATTTATATAAATTCCATTGGTTGAGCTGTGCAGGACGTGGTTCCTGATTAACGAATCTTTGCCCATTATGGTGATCCAGTGAAACCAATTTAAGTTTTGGTTTAAACCACACATGCCGAATACAATCTTCAGTCTTTAGTTGATAGTGCAGATTAGAATCCTGCGGCTTCCGTCCAACAACAAGTGTAGACTCTGGATTACTCGAAGTCGTCGTTGGAATATCAGTCAAATTAGACATAATAAATGTAAGCACCTTAAACCGAAGCGATTTTGAAATAGTTGATTATTCAGTTATATAAATAGATTATGTTCATCATCTATTCGCATTTTTAAATTATGTTTTTAAAAGATACACTGTTCGTGTTTCATTTAAGACAACATCAATCTCAATTCCCATGAAGTGGTTATAATTTCATCAATAAATTGTGAAATAGACCACCAATCATCCCTATATTATTCATCATATACAACTCAGACTTTCTTTTTGTTTATGATTTTGTTGTTTTTTTCTGATTTTTGATGTTTTTTTAATCACCCACAGAAATCTTAAATAGAGGAAGTTAAATTTTGTTTAGGATGTGACTTAACGCTGAACAACTGATCTCCCAAAGCTTCAACGTACTTTTCTCTACATTATTATTTTTCATAGACTTAAAGCCGAAACAATTGGTTTCAACTTTAATAGATACAATCTTTTCTAAACCTATACAAATCAGTCACTCATTCGCGATGAGAGTTCGATCTTGAAATGTAGAATTTCTATCTAAGTAAGAAATTAAATGCATGTGAATTTTAAAATACAAAAAAATGCTTCATTCACTAACTAAATACCAAAATACATCTACTTATTGATCAATTTCACTTATACTCATCTTTAGCAACATTAAGACATTTTTTAGATTATTCTCTGGAAGGCTATATGGAATTACGGCATTTGCGCTATTTTATTACAGTTGCAGAAGAGCTTAATTTTAGCAAAGCTGCACTTAAGCTCTACACAGCACAGCCTTCACTCAGCCAACAAATCAAAGATTTAGAAGAAGATGTTGGTGTGCGTTTACTAAATCGTACCAAACGAAAAGTTGAATTGACCGAAGAAGGCGCTGTTTTTCTGGAACAGGCGAGACTCACTATTGCTCAAGCAGAAAAAGCAATTAATATGGCGCGCCAAGTGTCTAAAGCAAAACAAAAAATGCTACGCATTGGTTTTGTGCCAGTTGCAGAAATGAAAATCTTTCCTTATGTATTACCTAACTTACGTGTTCAAAATCCCGAATTAAAAATTGAATTACAAAGCTTAAATAATATTGAGCAATTCAAAGGCATAAAGAAAGGTGAATTGGACATTACTTTTACTCGTCAACGTTTAGATTCTGAAGAGATCGAGAGTCGCTTTGTACTCCGTGAGCCTTTAGTTTTTATTCTGCCTAAAGATCACCCTTTGGCAAAGTACGAGCGTATTCCTGTAAAAGCGCTTGATGGCATTGATTTTGTGATCCCTTCAGATGAGCAATCTAAAACCTTACATGACACCATTCTAGGCTTTGCTGAACAAAATGGCGTTTCTTTTAAAATTGTTCAAAAAGCTGACAATATCTTGTTTAACATTAACTCTATTGGTATTGGCTTAGGGTGTACGATTCTTCCTGGCTATATTGTGCCACTTCTCTTGGAAAATAGTGTGACTCGACCACTCGATGTAGAGCTACCTTCGCTCGATCTCTTTGTAAGTTATCGCAAAAATGCCACTGGTATTGCTGTGCAAAAATTTATGGAGTTACTCTCAAAAGTCTTTTATTTAGACTTTAATCAAAGTTCATCGTGAATAAAAAACCCGCTGAATCAAGCAGGTTTTTTATTCACTGTGCTTTAACACGCAACAGACTGTTTGATCACATGTTTTAAAAATTGATGTAACTCATCAATGGAATCAACAACCGCAAGGGGATGATATTGCTGTAATACCTCAGGTAAATGAACGCCATACGTCACCCCTACACTTGGCATACGAATATTCAATGCCATTTCAAGATCGTATGAAGTATCTCCTACCATTATCGCTTGATCTGCATTAAAACCAGTTTCGGCTAAAATTTCAGCCAACATCAACGGATCTGGTTTTGATTTTGTTTCACTGGCTGCACGTGTCGCTGAAAACAAACTCACACTCTGAGTTTGCCCCAGTACTCGATCTAGCCCCTTACGACTTTTTCCTGTCGCAACAGCCAAATGAATACCTGACTCTTTGAGATCATGCAACATTTCAGCAACACCATCAAACCAACGATCATGTTTCGAGTGCTCAACATAATGCGCTGAATAAGATTGTAAAATTGCCTCGTGTAAATCAGGAACCTGAGGAAATAAAACTTGCGCAACTTCAGGTAATCCTAAGCCAATAATGCTTTTAGCATCCTCATCAGTCAAAGGTTGATTAAATTGTTTGGCGGCAAATTTTAAACTTTCAACAATTTGACCCACTGAATCAAATAAGGTGCCATCCCAATCAAAAATAATGAGTTTTACCGCTGATGTCATATTTTGTATCCTAATTTTGATCGGGCAGATGCCATTTAAATATCATATTGACATATTAAGATCTCATCGTTGCATGACCTCGTCATGACACAATGATTCGATCTTTACACAACCACTGAGACGCACTCAGTCTTGTTGAGACTGCACTGCAGGTTTATCCGCTTTTTGTGCGCGAAGTTGTGCAACCAGGCTTTGCATATCCTCAGGCAAGGGTGCTTCAATTACTGGATATCCTGGAATCTCTAAGCGCATTGCGTGTAAACATAAACGACGTGGTTTAGGTCCACGATATTCCGTCTCATGCCCGTACTTTTCATCACCCACCAAGGGATGACCGATACTGAGTCCATGTACACGAATTTGATGTGTACGACCAGAAAGCGGTGACGCATACACGAGTGATGCATGCATAAAGCGTTCCGCTACCTTCCATTGGGTTTTTGAAGGTTTTCCTTCTTTAGATACACGTACTCGACGTTCACCATTGGCTAACTCATAGCGATGTAATGGTGCATCGATTAATTGTGAGTCTAATGTGACTTGGCCTTTCACCACAGCAGCATAAGTTTTTTGAATCTTGTGTTCACGAAGCATATCTTGAAGTGTTTTTAACACGCTACGCTTTTTAGAAATCATCACCAAGCCTGAAGTATCTCGGTCAATACGGTGGATCAGTTCTAAATATTTTTTCCCTGTCGCTGCGCGTAAGCCTTCAATTAAACCATACGCCACACCACTTCCACCGTGCACTGCAATCCCAGAAGGTTTGTTCACCACTAAAAGACCTTCATCTTCATAAATCACACGGCTTAACAAGCCCTGCGCGACTTTGTCTGATACTGGAACTTGAGATTCATCTTTTTGTTCATAACGAATCGGTGCAACACGGATTTGATCACCAATATTTAATTTGGTTTCCGCTTTCACACGCTTTTTGTTGACCCGCACCTGACCTT
The DNA here is from genome assembly GCF_056779765.1 of Acinetobacter sp. 24-47-62. Classification (NCBI taxonomy): domain Bacteria; kingdom Pseudomonadati; phylum Pseudomonadota; class Gammaproteobacteria; order Moraxellales; family Moraxellaceae; genus Acinetobacter; species Acinetobacter sp. 24-47-62. The sequence continues at coordinate 129,832 of NZ_JBWYIN010000008.1, read as the reverse complement.
CACGAATTAAACGATAGATTCGACTTTTCGGTACTCCTTTAAGACGAGCGAATAGAAAATTGTCGATGCGTTGCCCCAATTGGTGCTCATCCACTTCAAACCAAGTGACGCTTTGCCATTCTTGCGTAGAATTCATACAGTTACGTTGACCTAAAAAAATACTAAATTCGATTAAAAACTGATCATTTAGACTACCCAATTGACTAGAAATGTCTGTGTAGCCCATAGGCAGATGATCTAAGGTTTGCTATAGTCAGCGCACGGATACCGCCGTAAGTGAACATTTGTTTAGAGATTTCAAAATTTTGAAATTCAAACTAAATTTTTGTTTAGCATAAACTCGGAATGGTCCCAAAAGAATATGCCAACGCCGAAGGCTTATTATATCGGCAAAAAGACAAACTGTTGCGTTTAATTGTGCTTTTGCACATAAATCAGTTTGTTTAAAAAAATATGTCGCCAACAATTATGTTGGTTTTTAAACGTTAACTGATACACATCAGAATGGTCGCAACCTGATTTCTCATTCAGGCTATAACGTTAGATGCATTGGATCTGCACAATTTGTAAAGATACGACGATAATTCCGTATCAAGACACTCTATCAAAAAATTGAAGAGATGATCTTCGAGCAATGTGACAGTGAAAGTAATGAACATCCAATGCACCGTTAGTCCGCCAGTGAATGTTCAGGCTTCTTTAATCAGTGACAGGATTAAAGCCGTATTGCCATCATCAATACGTGAATCAAAATACCGAAGCCCATCAATAAAGGCCGGTAATACACTTAGATCAAACTGATTATGGTGATCTAGGAATTGATCCATGCGGGTTGATGTTCGCTACGTAAATCGCGATGTTTTGCTTGTGTATCACTATTAGGTGTTACACCCATGAAACGTATGTTGATCAATGCAACACATGCCGAAGAAGTTCGCGTTGCACTCATCACTGGTCACCGTCTTTACGATTTCGATTTAGAAAATCGTACTCGTGAACAAAAGAAAGCCAATATCTACAAAGGTCATGTGACTCGCGTTGAGCCATCTCTTGAAGCTGTGTTTGTAGAATATGGTGCAGGCCGTCAAGGCTTTCTTTCAATGCGTGAAATCGCAAACTCATATTACAAAGCTGACCCTCGTCAAACTTCAAACATTCGTGAGTTAATCACTGAAGGTACTGAGCTTTTAGTTCAAGTTGAAAAAGAGGAACGTGGCAACAAAGGCGCTGCTCTCTCAACTTTTATTTCCCTTGCGGGTCGTTACTTGGTCTTAATGCCAAACAACCCGAAAGGTGGTGGTATTAGTCGTCAAATTTCTGGTTCAGTTCGTGAAGAATTGAAAGAAATGTTGGCGTCTTTAAATGTACCTCGTGGTATGAGCGTGATTGTACGTACTGCAGGGATTGGTCGCTCACAAGAAGAGCTTCAACTTGATCTTCAGCACCTTCTCGATCTTTGGGCACGCATCCAAAGTACAGCAAATTCTGGCCCTTCTCCAATGTTGGTTCATCAGGAAGCTGGTGTAGTTACTCGTGCAATTCGCGACTATTTACGTGATGATGTTGCAGAAATTTTAATTGATTCTGAACAAGCTTATAACGAAGCCTATAACTTTGTTAAAGCCGTGATGCCGAACCAATTAGACAAGTTAAAAACATATACTTTGAATGAGCCTTTATTTGCTCATTTTGGTATCGAAAGTCAAATTCAAACAGCTTACGAGCGTGAAGTGAAACTTCCTTCTGGTGGTTCAATTGTCATTGACCAAACAGAAGCATTGGTTTCGATCGATATTAACTCTGCAAAATCTACTCGTGGTCACGATGTAGAGGAAACTGCGCTTAGTACTAACTTAGAAGCAGCAGAAGAGATCGCTCGCCAACTTCGCTTACGTGATATCGGTGGTCTGGTCGTGATTGACTTCATTGATATGACCAAAGAACGCAATCAACGTATGGTTGAAGCGAAACTGCGTGAATCAACTCAAAGTGATCGTGCACGTATCCAGTTCGGTCAATTGTCTCGTTTCGGCTTAATGGAAATGAGTCGCCAACGTTTACGCCCTTCTTTAGAAGAAGCGACTGGCTATGTATGTCCACGTTGTCATGGCACAGGTATGGTTCGTGACTTGCGTTCTCTTTCACTTTCGATCATGCGTAAAGTTGAAGAAATTGCACTTCGTGAGCGTCAAGGTGAAGTTCAAGTAGAAGTTCCTGTTGAAATTGCAGCATTCCTTCTCAATGAAAAACGTCATAGCCTCGTATATTTGGAGCAAACTTCAAATGTACGTGTGACTGTACTCCCTCACCCGCATTTAGAAACGCCACATTACGAAATCTCGTATAATCCTGAAGGCTTTGCACCAACCAGCTATGAACGTACTGAAGCGACTCGTTCTAGTGAAAAAGAGTTGGGTTATGAGTCTTCAGAATGGCACTTAGAAGAAGAGCATACAGCTCCACCTACGCATGCCCCTGTAACGCAGGAAAAAGGCAATAAGCGTCATAAAAACAATCAAAATGCTACACAACCTGCGGTAGCACAAAAAACTGCGCCAGCAGCTGCTCCAGCAACTAGCCCATGCGCATGGTTAGAAAATCTGTTTGTTCAAAAACAAGCGAGTACGATTGATCAATCTCGTACAGCCAATTCTGCAGCGGCTGCAATTGAACAAATGGTGAACGGTGGTGCCGTAAGTCGTGGTCAATTCGGTCAAATTGCACCTGTGACACCTGTGGCAATTGAAGCATCTGCACCAGTTGAAACAAATGCGTATATTTCACATACGCCTGTTGCGAAAAATGATACACGCGACCAAGAACGTCAAGCTGAAAAAGACGAGCGTCCACAACGTCATAACAAGAAAAATCGCAATAAGCAACGTGACACACGCGAAGTTAATGCAGATCAACATGTGATTGAAGAAGTTGTACAGGCACCTCGCCATGAACAACGTCAAGACAATCGTCATGAGTCACGCAATGAAAACCGTCATGAGCAACGCCAAGAACAGCGTGATCAGAAACGTCATCAAAAGCGCCCTCAACAAAACGAGACAGCTTTCGAAGCACAAACTGAACAAGCTGTGCCACGTCGTGACCGTAATGCACAACGTCCAAATCGTCCAAATCGTCACCGCGATCAAAGTGTATTAAATCAAGAGCAATCTTCAGCACCTGTTGCTCCAGAAGCTCAAGTTAAAGTTGATTTAATTGATGTACCTCGTAATGATGAGCTTAAAACAGCGTTAGTGGTTAATGTTGGTCAAGCACAAAGTGAGATTGTTGCATTAACGCCTGAAGTAGCAGCACCTGTAGCAACTGCTCCAGCACCTGTTGTGACAGACGCTGAAGTGTCAGCACCTCAAGTGGAAATTACGGTTGATGAACCTGTCATTGAAGCTGAGGTTAAACCTCAACAAGCACCACAACGTGCAAGTAACGACCCACGTCAACGTCGTCGTAACAAGCATCAACATGACCAGAAAGCAAAATCAGATGCGCCGAAGCTTCGCCCTTCACAAGTGCCAGCTTTAGCACAACATACGGTTTTAAGTTTAATTCAACATGTTTATGGTGCGGATTGCTCTGTATTGATTGAACAGTTTGGATTAATTCCAACCTTCAATCGCGCATTGCAAAAGTTCACTGAACAGTATGCAGCGAGTTTAAATACTCAATCTGCTGAACCTGCTACTGAGAAAAAACCAGTAACACGTGATGTCGCTGTTCAACAAGCTCCAGCTGAAAAAGAGCCTGCACCTGTGTTGGACTTAACACCTCCAAAACCAGTGTCTGATAAGCGTGTTGCAAACGATCCACGTGAGCGTCGTCGTCTTGCAAAACTTGCAGCAGAGCAAGCAAAACAAGCGCGCCTTGAAGAAGTTGCAGCACAAGAAGCCGTGAAAGTTGAAGCACCTGTTACGGATGCTCCACAAGCAGCTGATGCAACATCTGAAGTTGCACATCAAGAAACAGCAACACCATCAGCTGAAGTGACTCAATCTGAAGTGAAGACTGAAGAAAAAGTTCAAACTTCTTCAGAACAGCAACCTGAAGAAAAATCTTCAGAATCAACTGAAGTTGCGTCTACAGAAGCAGAAACTGCGAAAGTTGAAGTGGCAGAAGTTGCCGTAAGTGCTGAAGATAAATCTGCACAAGCTGAAGCAGATAAGGATGATGCAGAACAGCAGGAGGAAGATAAACCTGTTCGTCCGCGTCGCCCTCGTGGTCGCCCACCAAAAAAAGCAACACCATCAGCTGAGTAATTTGCTTAAACTACATTAGCTTTTGACAAACCTAGTCATTACGGTGGCTAGGTTTTTTTGTTATGGTCTTTAAAGTTTTGACTGAAAAATCCTGTTCAGAATTGATCAATTTTTCAAAATGGATAAGATATTCAGTGACAAAACCAAGTAAAAAACTTGCGAAAAATTAAAGACTAAACGGAATATCACAAAAAATAGGACCAGTATGAGCCAGACTTATCAAAACGATCTCATTGGAATCAAAGACGTAGCAGCACGACTCCCACATTTGGTCACGAAGTTGCCAAATATTCTTGTCGGGCTCAAACAGGCTTATTTACGTACTCCTAAAACGCCAGCAGGTCTTGCCCTCGCTTTTGAGCGTGCAGCGCAAAAAAATCCTCAAGGTATTGCGCTGTTATGTGAAGATCAGAAATATACCTACCAACAACTAAATGATTGGGCAAACCAAATTGCACACTACTACATCGCTAAGGGTGCAAAAAAAGGTGATGTGATTGCGGTCATTGTTGAAAACCGCAGTGAACTTATTGCCACCGTCATTGGTCTTGCAAAAATTGGGGTTGTTTCAGCGCTCGTCAATACGTCTCAAACAGGTAAGGTACTTACCCATAGTATTAATTTGGTTAAACCAATCGGTGTAATTGTCGGTGAAGAATGCCGTGAAGCTGTAGATGGAGTACGCGAACAACTGACTGTCGCAAAAGATAAGCTCTATTGGCTGGCTGATCAAAATACACGTCAAAATGCTGGTCAAGCACCTGATGGCTATCATAATCTTGCACAAGAAATTTTATCTGAATCTAAAGATAATCTAGCTGAAACACATAAGGTGACTGGCACTGACGGCTTATTCTATATTTATACGTCTGGTACAACAGGTTTACCAAAAGCCGTAGTCTTTACCAATAGTCGTTGGATGTTAGCGTATGGCACATATGGTCATGTCCTCAATCTAAATAAAGATGACGTTATGTATGTCACTTTACCGCTTTATCATGCCACAGGCATGGTGGTTTGCTGGTGTGGTGTAATTGCTGGTAGTTCGACGCTAGCGATTCGTCGTAAGTTCTCAACCTCTTCTTTTTGGAAAGATGTTCAAAAATTTAATGCTTCAGCAATTGGCTATGTTGGTGAGCTATGTCGCTATCTTCTAGATGCACCTGAATCACACCAAGATCGCAATCATCGCGTCACCAAGATGATTGGTAACGGCATGCGTCCAAATATTTGGGATAAATTTAAAAATCGCTTTGGCATTGAAGAAGTGCTTGAACTTTATGCTTCAAGTGAAGGTAATGTCGGCTTTTCCAATATTTTAAACTTCGACAATACCGTAGGTTTCTCGCCTATTCCTTATGCCATCATCCAATATGACAAGGAAAAAGAAGCTCCTATTCGTGATGCAAAAGGTCATTGTATTAAAGTCAAAAAAGGTGAAACAGGTTTATTGATTGGTAAAATTACCAATCGCTCGCCATTTGATGGTTATACCGATCCAGAAAAGAATAAATCCTCGATCATGCATGATGTTTTTACCAAAGGAGATTCTTATTTCATCACAGGTGACCTTGTGCGAGATATCGGGTGCCGCCATGCTCAATTTGTTGACCGTCTCGGTGATACCTTCCGCTGGAAAGGTGAGAATGTCTCTACAACTGAGGTTGAAAACATTTGTAGTGATTATGAAAAGATCACAGAAGCAGTGGTATACGGCGTTGAAATTCCAAATACTAACGGTCGTGCAGGTATGGCAGCCATCACTTTAGCAGAAGGTGCTGAACTGAATGAGCAAGATTTATCCAATATGGCTCAGTTCTTTAAGAAATCTTTGCCAAGCTATGCAGTTCCAGTGTTCTTACGTGTACAGAAAACACTCGAAACCACAGGAACATTTAAATATCAAAAGAGTAAGTTGAAGGAAGAAGCTTATTTTCCAGACAAAACTTCAGATCGTATTTTGGTTTTATTACCAAATGAAGATGCATATTGCGATTTAAATGAAGAGATTTTGAAAAATATTGAACAGTATAAATATCGTTTTTAAGCTAAAATCGATTGTTTTTTGGCTAGAAAACACGAAATTGTGTCATTTCTAGCCAAACGTAACAAAGTTTTATATTTTTTACTTGCGCTACTCAAATAACTTGCTAAAATACGCAACATCAAAACGAGATGGGTCGTTAGCTCAGTTGGTAGAGCAGCGGACTTTTAATCCGTTGGTCCCGCGTTCGAGTCGCGGACGACCCACCACTTATTTTGAAACTCCTATGGGTCGTTAGCTCAGTTGGTAGAGCAGCGGACTTTTAATCCGTTGGTCCCGCGTTCGAGTCGCGGACGACCCACCAGATTCTTAAAAAAGCCTTTCATCTTGAAAGGCTTTTTTATTGCCTGAAATATAATGCAAGCTTCTATCATAGAGGATCAACTCTTATATCTTCAAAGCTTTTGACGTTGCAAAGTATATGCACGTGACGGAAGCGGATTGTCTTTAAAGAAAGTTTGGTTCACTTGCGTTGCATTGGCAATTTTATCAAGATCCATGACCATATTACCCTGCTCATCCAAATCGTAAAAAAATTGAACCCCACTCTCTCTCAAAATAATGATTTGATGGTGATGCGGATCATACAACCAACGATCTTGGCGATATTGACGTTGCGTTGTAAATTCAACCTTACCACGATGCATAAAAATACGATGAGCTGTGCCATCAGCCAATAAATTGATAATAAACTCAGCTTCACCCTTATCACAACGAGCAAAGCCATCATCACATTGCATGGTGGTTTGGTAACGACCTACAAATTTCTGCCATTCTTTAGCAACAGACTGCGGTGTTGTATCCGCATTCTCTTGAACTGGAGGCCGTGCCTTACCTGCGACATTCGTTAATGAGTTAGAAGACTCAGGCGTATGCGACTCCTGAATTTGGTTGATGTGTTCAATATGTGGCGATTCATTCTGGCTACATGCCGCAAGTGCAATATTCATGATGGCGATAATGCTGAACATTGAGATTGAATGAACTTTAAAATTTAAATTCATCATTTTATATCTTGAGCCATTTCATAAATTGCGATGTATAAAAATATTATCCTTATAAAATAGGGATATACAAGTATTAGACTGATCTGACTATTTATGCAGAACCTATACCACATCAAGGTTTTATCTTTTTCATTACATAAAATTACGATATTTTTTGAATAATCTCCTTTAAAACTAAAAATTATTCTCCATATAAAATGTATAGACAAACGTTAAAGAGAAATTGCGAAGTCTATTTCATGACTATTTTAGGTTCTAAAGGAGAACTCAATGACCAATGTTGGTTTATATCGCTCAAACCGCTCTAACATGATTGCTGGTGTGATGGGCGGTATTGCTGAACGTTTTGGTTGGAATGCGAATTTATTACGAATTATTTTTGTTCTAGTGTCAGTGATGAGCGCTGCATTTCCAGGAATTTTAGTGTACTTAGTGCTTTGGTTAGTGATGCCAAAAAATAAAGTTCAGCACGAACATTCAAATACTTATGATCGTCCAATGCGCACTGTACATCAGGACAGATCACCGCTTTAACTTGAGTTTACCCTCAATCACCCACACAACCTCGGGTGAGTTTTTCAACACGATAATTTCCCCCAATTATCGTGTTTTTTTTATTCTCATTTTGCATCTTTCTCAAAATAGCGCTAACTTGAACAAAACAACAAATATGGACAATCAATGGCACAGTCGGAATGGATGGTATTGTGGCTATGCGCACTGGCCGCATTATTACATGGCCTGAGCGGTTTCGGCTTTCCCATGATGAGTACCGCCGTACTCTCTACTCAACTCCCGCTCAGCCTCGCTGTCACTTTGGTCATTCTTCCCTGCCTCATTTTAAATTTAATTCTGCTAACTGCTCACCCTCAGTATTCAATATGGCAGAGCATTCAACACTACAGCATAAGATTTTCCCCCCTTATTCTAAGTAGCTTAGTTGGCAGTCTGCTTGGGGTAAAACTTTTATTGTGGCTCAATGAAGGTTATTTAAAGCTTTTACTTGGCATGGTGATGGTGCTGTATGTGATTGATCAATTACGACAACATTCATTCACCGTCAGCCCGTCAGTGCTCAATATGCTGATATTCGGTCTGTTAGCAGGCATTATCGGTGGTGCTACCAATGCAATGGCACCATTTCTAATGATGTATTTACTCAGCTGTCAGCTGAGTAAAACCGATATTGTGATCGTGAGTAATTTAAGCTTTATCGCCAGCAAATTGATACAACTCCTTCTACTTTACCCAATTTTGGTCAATATTGATGAGCATCAACAACTTTTAGTCATGTTGATCTGTGTTTTTGCAATATTTGGGGTATGGATCGGCGGACTGATCAGGCAACACATCTCTCAACAGTTTTTTAAAAATACAGTATTGATCCTATTACTTTTGCTCGGTATTCAAGCCCTGTGGCAAAGCTATAATTTATTAGAACAATCGATTTCATTGTTTAAATAGTATATTTTGAAAAGTGATAAGGATATTCATTCTTCAGAATTAAGAAGTTTAATACATGCAACTATAAAACCTATAGCGACATTCAAAAGGAGCGAATATGACGGAACAACTCGCGACCCCAACCAACATGATGCCTAAAGGGCTCATCAAAGGTTGGGTGTTGATATTGATCGCCGCTTTTATTTCTTATGGACTCTATCAAGTCTTACCCTATGATGAAAATGCCAATAAAGGTTTGGCATTACTCTGCTTTATCGGCATTTTATGGCTGACTGAGGCCATCCACATCACGATTACCGCCCTATTGGTACCCGTACTCGCAGTTCTTCTCGCGATGCCTATGGCTAAAGGCGATGAGCTTATACCAATCACAACACAAGCGGCATTAGCTACATTTGCAGATCCTGTGATTTTTTTATTTTTTGGTGGATTCGCATTAGCGACCGCGCTGCATATTCAAAAGCTCGATAAAAAAATTGCGATGTGGATCATCTCTATGTCTGGTGGTCATCTCGGCATCTCTGTAATAGCGATTTTTGCTGTAACAGCACTTTTATCTATGTGGATTTCAAATACGGCGACTGCAGCAATGATGCTTCCACTTGCCCTTGGTTTACTTTCACATTTAGATGTCAGTCGAGATCGAAAAACATTTGTTTTTATCCTGTTAGGTATTGCCTATTCTGCAAGTATTGGTGGCTTAGGGACCATGGTTGGCTCTCCACCAAATGCAATTGCAGCAAAAGCTTTAGACTATGATTTTGCAGATTGGATGAAAATCGGTTTACCGATGATGCTTCTTATTTTACCTGCCATGCTCTTGAGTCTTTATCTGGTACTTAGACCTAAGCTCAATCATAAAGTGCAATTTGTGACTGAGGATATCCCTTGGACAGGTACTCGAATTGCAACAATGGTATTGTTTGTCTGTACGGCTATTGCTTGGATCTTCAGCAAAAAGCTGACCGAGAACTTTGGTATTTCACAACCTGATACTTGGATTGCTGTTCTGGCAGCATGCTTGGTCGTGATTATCGGCACTGCAACATGGAAACAAGTTGCTGAAAATACAGATTGGGGCGTTTTATTTTTATTTGGCGGTGGTTTAACCCTCAGTGCAATTTTAAAAGATTCAGGCAGTTCATTGGTGCTTGGTCAAACGCTTGCCAATGCCTTTGGTGATGCCTCCCCACTCCTCATTATTTTCGTCGTCGCTACGTTCATTATCTTCTTGACTGAATTCACCAGTAACACTGCATCTGCTGCACTGTTAGTACCAGTCTTTGCAGCGATTGCCGATCAAATGGGCATGCCTAAGGAAATTTTAGTTATTGTGATCGGCATTGGTGCTTCTTGTGCATTTATGCTTCCTGTTGCGACACCACCGAATGCGATTGTGTTTGGTACTGGCCATATTCAACAAAGTGAAATGATGAAAGTCGGCTTTGTCCTGAATATCATGTGTATTTTCTTGGTTTCCCTGTTTATTTACTGGTTCTTTATCTAAGTTTAAATAAATCCAGATTCCAAATAAAAAGCACCCTTGGGTGCTTTTTTAGGACAATCTAAAACAGTTTTAAGCTCTCATTTTAAAATGGTTTAGTTCCTGATTCAGGGCAGCGATAATATCTGCACGGCTAATAATTCCGACCAGACGCTGCTCGCTCACTACCGGGATATAGTTAAAAGAACGTTCCACAAAATAGGGCACCAGATCCTGAATCGGCTGCAATGGCTGCACTGTGACTACCTTGCGGGTCATAATATGTTTGACCTGATGTTCCCAGCTGCTGCGCACATCTGCAGCACGTTTAAACCATTCTACCACCTGATACATGGCCAGCGTTCCCACCAGCTTGCCTTCCGCATTAACCACTGGCAGGCTCATCAGGTTCATCTGCTTAAACTTGTCCAGTGCATGCTGAATATCATCATTGGCATGCAAGGTCACCACGTCTTTGGTCATAATGTCCTGACAAGTAAACTGGTTGACCGCACGGGCATTGGCTCGGTCCTGCGCTTCCAGAATAATCTTTTGCAGGTCATATTCACTAATGTCCAGCAGCTCGGTTTGCTGATCTAGTACTTCCTGAATATCTTGCGGCTGAATAGTGACTTTCTGGGTCGGGGTCGGATCTTTGGAACGGGTATTCAATTGCGCCTGCTGCGGATAACGCTTGCCAATCATTCGATTAAAGACGATCGCAATTACCATCAATAAGATCGAATTCAGCAGCACCGGATAGAAAACGAAAGCATAGCCGAGTTCATGGACCGCATTGCCGCCGAGTACCGCCGTAATGGCGACAGCACCACTGGGTGGATGTAGGGAATCTGTGGTCATCATCAGGATAATGGCCAAGGCCACCGCCAGACTAAAAGCTTCAGTCGGACTGGCAATAAACAAGGCACAGGTCACACCCACCACCGCAGCAATAGTATTACCTACCAGAATATTCCAGGGCTGTGCCAAGGGACTGGCCGGAACTGCAAACAGCAGCACAGATGAGGCCCCCATCGGCGCAATATACCAGGCTTCAAAATCACCCAGAATCCATAAACTCAGTAATGACGATACCGTGAGACCCAGTAGTGCCCCAATACCGCAAAGTAAACGGTCTTTGAGTGGAAGAACTTTAAAATTCGGTTTTAAGGTATTGAGCCAGTCAAGATTGGAATGGAACACGGCGCGCCTGATTTTAATGTTTACAGATTTTGCGCATTATAAAACTAGTCGCTTTAAAGATGTATTCATTTTATATCTTTTAATTACACTTAAATGGATGCTGTTTAAAAAGCCAAGTCTCTCTCCAGGCAACAGTCATCCATCTAGTTCTCTTTTACGGTTCAACTCCTCATAGGATTTTCAATAAGATCATTCATGTCAGGTAATTTTAGCCTCAGCGCCGCTATCGCATTCAGGTTTAATCAGAGGCTCGATTTTAAGCAGCTCGACCTGACCATAATAGGTTGAGAATGCCACATCTCCGGCATCTACCCCGGTGCCAATGCGAATCAGCTCGTCGACTGGAGCTAAACGGGTCGGATCAAACTGCACCCATCCTCCTTCCAGATAGGCTTCAAAAATGGCATGAAAATCAGGTAAAAACTTTTCAATTTCCACATAACCGACTACCATGCGTGCCGGAATTCCTAAAGCACGGCACAGCGCAATGCCTAAATGGGCAAAGTCATGGCATACCCCCGCCCGGTGGATCAGTACATCCGTCGCAGTCGTAAACTGGTCAGAGCAGCCAGAGACATAAAAAATATTGTTATAAATCCACTGTTCGATGGCTTTTACACGCGTATAGCCGGGTGTCATCCAGCCAAATGAGCGTTTCGCCATTTCTAGTAATAAATCTGAATTGCAATAGCGGCTGGCCAGCAAATAAGGTAGTACTTCATCCGGCAGGTCTGGAATTTTGACTTCATTCAGGTTTTGTCTCAGATCAACAGGAATGCACGGCTGACGGGTAACTGTCGCGCTATAATTCAGTTCAAATGCCTCACAAGGCTCGAGTTGCAACCGGATATGACGGTTTTGATGCTGAGCATCCCGAAATTCATGCCATTTGACCGGCATATTCATGGTGAGCTGTTCTTCGAGAATATTCTGATCGGGATGATGGGCGACCTGAACCATAAAAATAAATTCGGTAGGTTGCACAATCTTGTATTTCAAATGACACTGAATTTGGTAAGTGGTCATGAAGTTCCTTATTATTAGGCATTATTATATTGTGTGAAGATTAAACTAATTCTAAGACCGCAATCGTATGAGATCAGTTTAACTTTATCGCGCTTCAGTGAACAGGATGCTATACATCTGATTTATTCCTGATTTTTAGATCTCACCCCCATTGCTGATCTAGCATAAAATTGCAGCAAAGCCGCGCAAAATCTGGCATGAATCAAGACCATTTTAATTTTTTCCAAAATATTTTCAGCGTATTAACCCTTTGCCACTCCCCTGTAAAATCCTTATAATCAAGCACAATTTTTCTCTAATTTTAAGTGGATGACCATGAGTCGCGCCATATCGCATATTGATACCTTCCAAGGCTTAATTCTTGCCTTACAAAACTACTGGGCGGAGCAAGGCTGCGTCGTGTTACAGCCTTACGACATGGAAATGGGTGCAGGGACATTCCACACTGCAACTTTCCTTCGTGCGCTAGGTCCTGAAACCTGGAACGCTGCTTATGTTCAGCCATCACGCCGTCCTAAAGATGGCCGTTATGGTGAGAACCCGAACCGCCTGCAACACTACTATCAGTTCCAGGTTGTGCTTAAGCCAAACCCGGATAATATCCAGCAGCTTTACCTAGATTCTTTGAAAGCGATCGGTATTGATCCTTTAGTGCACGACATCCGTTTCGTGGAAGATAACTGGGAATCTCCAACACTGGGTGCTTGGGGTCTAGGCTGGGAAGTTTGGCTGAACGGCATGGAAGTGACCCAGTTCACTTACTTCCAGCAAGTCGGTGGTGTTGAATGCTACCCAGTAACCGGTGAAATCACTTATGGTCTGGAACGTCTGGCAATGTACCTGCAAGGTGTAGACTCGGTTTACGATCTGGTTTGGACTAAAGGTCAGTTCGGTACAGTGACTTATGGCAATGTGTTCCATCAAAATGAAGTAGAACAATCGACTTATAACTTCGAATATGCACCAGTAGAAAAAATGTTCGAACTGTTCGATTTCTACGAAGCTGAAGCGACCCGTTTAATTGAAGCTGAACTGCCACTACCTGCTTATGAGCAAGTGATTAAGGCATCACACAGCTTTAACCTGCTGGATGCGCGTGGCGCGATCTCTGTGACTGAACGTCAGCGTTATATCCTGCGTGTTCGTACTTTGGCACGTTCAATTGCGACCAGCTATGTGGCTGCACGTGCGAAACTTGGTTTCCCAATGGCAGAACCTCACCTACGTGACGAAGTCCTGGCCCAGCTTAAAGCTCAAGTAGAAGCAGAAGCGGCTCAAGCAGAAAAATCAGCGGAGAACAAATAATGTCTAAACATACAGTTTTATTTGAACTTGGCTGTGAAGAACTTCCACCAAAAAGCCTTAAAAAATTGCGTGATGCACTACAAGCAGAAACCGTTAAAGGCTTAAAAGATGCAGGCTTGGCTTTTGATTCTATCGAAGCATATGCTGCACCACGTCGTCTTTCCCTTAAAATCGTAAACGTTGATGGCGCACAAGCAGATACGCAAAAACGTTTTGATGGCCCTGCGAAACAAGCTGCATTTGATGCTGAAGGTAACCCAACTAAAGCGCTTGAAGGCTTTATGCGTGGTCAAGGCATCACGGTTGATCAAATCTCGACTTTTCAAGCGGGTAAAGTCGAAAAAGTTTGCTACTTAAAAGATGTCAAAGGTCAAAGCCTTGATGCTTTACTTCCACAAATTTTACAAAATGCATTGGACAATCTTCCAATTGCGAAACGTATGCGTTCAGCGGCAAGCCGTACCGAATTTGTACGTCCAGTAAAATGGGTGGTATTGCTTAAAGACAACGACGTTGTTGATGCAACAATTCAAGATCACAAAGCAGGTAACGTAACTTTCGGTCATCGTTTCCATGCACCTGAAGCAATTACTTTAACGCATGCTGATGAATACTTAGCGAAGTTAAAAGCGGCTTACGTTGTGGCAAACTTTGAAGAGCGTCAAGCAATCATTGACGGTCAAGTCAAAGCTTTAGCTGATGAAGTAAATGCGATTGCGATTGTACCTAGCGACTTACGTGACGAAGTGACTGCACTGGTTGAATGGCCTGTTGCGCTTCGTGCAAGCTTCGAAGAACGCTTCCTTGCTGTTCCTCAAGAAGCACTCATCACAACAATGCAGGACAACCAAAAGTACTTCTGCTTAGTAAACAGCGACAATAAACTTCAACCATACTTCATTACTGTCTCAAATATTGAGTCGAAAGACCCGACACAAATTATTGAAGGTAACGAGAAGGTTGTTCGTCCACGTTTGTCTGATGCTGAATTCTTCTTCTTACAAGACCAAAAACAACCGCTTGCTTCTCGTAAAGAGAAATTAGCAAATATGGTCTTCCAAGCAGAATTGGGTACGCTTTGGGACAAATCGACACGTATTGCAAAACTCGCTGTTGCTTTAGCGCCAATTACAGGTGCAAACCCTCAAGACGCTGAAAAAGCTGCGCTTCTTGCAAAGTGTGACTTAACGTCTGAATTAGTGGGTGAATTCCCTGAACTTCAAGGAATTGCAGGCACTTACTACGCACGTCTTGAAGGCGAAAATGACGAAGTTGCTGAGTCTTTGGGTGAGCAGTATTTACCTAAATTTGCAGGTGACGTTTTACCGAAAACCAAAACAGGTACAACGATTGCCCTTGCTGACCGTTTAGATACACTCACAGGTATTTTCGGTATTGGTCAAGCGCCGACAGGTTCTAAAGACCCGTTTGCACTACGTCGTTCTGCGATTGGTATCTTACGTCTAGTGACTGAAAACGAGCTTGATGTGTCTATTGAAGACCTGATCAAACTAGCACTCGCTGCTTATGGCGATGTATTGAAAGACCACGATAAGACTTTGGCAGATGCAGTTGCATTCCTTGAAGGTCGTTACCGTGCGAAATACGAAGACCAAGGCGTTGCTGTAGATGTGATTCAAGCGGTTCAAGCGTTGTCTCCAAAATCACCACTTGATTTTGACAAACGTGTAAATGCGGTAAATCATTTCCGTGCATTACCTGAAGCGGCTGCGCTTGCTGCTGCTAATAAGCGTGTTGCCAACATTCTTGCAAAAGAAGCTGCACCTGAAGGTCAAGTGATTGAAGCGAACTTGGTTGAAGATGCTGAAAAAGCATTGTTCGCTGAACTTGCAAAAATCACGCCTGTGGTTGAGCCGTTATTTGCTGCGAAAGACTACACTGCTGCGTTGTCTGCACTTGCTGCACTTCGTGCGCCAGTCGATGCATTCTTTGACGGTGTAATGGTGATGGCAGATGATGCTGAATTAAAAGCAAACCGTTTACGTATGCTTGCACAGCTTCGTGACTTGTTTACGAAAGTGGCTGATATTTCGGTGTTACAGCACTAAGTTGAATTTGAAATAAGCTTAAAACCCTGCTAGAAATAGCGGGGTTTTTTATTAAAAATTTTGAGTAAATTATTCCTATTTTTAATCATCCCATAAAAAAGTAAGTTCCTCTTATCATATTTGACTATTGTGAGACATCTTAAAATAG
This sequence comes from Acinetobacter sp. 24-47-62, assembly GCF_056779765.1. Taxonomy (NCBI): domain Bacteria; kingdom Pseudomonadati; phylum Pseudomonadota; class Gammaproteobacteria; order Moraxellales; family Moraxellaceae; genus Acinetobacter; species Acinetobacter sp. 24-47-62. Next base: position 113,815 of record NZ_JBWYIN010000008.1, on the reverse strand, counting down.
GAAATCCAGAATGTTAGACACATGTATCAAAGCAGTGGATTTGATATTAGATGCAATATATTCAACAGGTGAAAGACACCAACTACTATCTGAATTTGGGATTCGTGAACCAGATAGCCCTATTTGGTCTAGCACACTTGGTACTTCAATCTATGTGAGAAATGAAAAAACGTACTCTAAAGCTATTTTTTACATTAGACAAAATGGTGTTCCATATCTATCAGAACTTCCTATATCAGAACTAAAACGACAAGTAACTCAATTTTTAACAGAAAATTTCTGGTACATCAAATACGGGGAATTTTCCCCTAATCCAAATTTATCCTACAACTTACAAATCCCTTTTAATGCAAAATTGCAATTAGCTAGGGCATTAATGATCTCACCGCTTTTTCAAACAACCCATATAATTTTTCTATACCCATTTAATTCCATTTCCACAGAAAATAACTTAAGGCTAGAAAGTTTTTTTATAGTAAATAGCTCTAATCTAAGCTCTAAAGATCTAAATATTTCTAATGATGACTTCAAGCAATTTAATTTTAATTATTATCCTAGCATTATTGATGATCAAATAAATCAAAAAAGAATATCGACATGGATTGGTATACATGCTCCAACAGAGAAAATTTCTCAGCGAATGTTATATGCACTTCTCGGTGCAATTTCCTTATTTGAAGACTTAAAAAAGAGATATTGCTTTAATGGCGAACCCAAAGATTCTGGGTGCGCTTATTTTCCAAACGATTATCAATATACTTATAAAGAGACCGCAGATTTACTACCAAGCTTATATTTCAAATTAAAAATTGGAAATGATCTATCAACTCATTTGAAAGATATCTCTAATTTTATGAGCTCTATGAGTAAAGAAAGCGAAAGGAGTATTTTAGCTTTAACTAATTTTTATAAAAGTTGGTTTGAAGATGAAGCTGGACAATATAGAACTCTTTGTACTTGTATTGAATCCTTAATTGAAGATACTAGTGCTAAGAGTTCCCAAAAATTTAAAAATTTATGTCTACAATATTCAAATAAATTTGATAACAACCAAATCCGTCATTTACTAAATATTAGAGGCTCTATTGTTCATGGAAAAGCCCCTCACCTATCTGATAGCTCATACTATGACTCTTATTTTGAGACCTATTTATCGGAACCATTAGCCGATCTTTTAAATATTGTTGAAATTGTCTTAAAAGGTCATATTTTTAACATCTGAGAGTAAAAAATGAAATTTCTAAATTTTGTTATTGCATTATCAAGTAGCTTAACCCTTACAGCCTGTTCAACTACACCAACGAATCCAAACGCCCCTATTGTATTAGAACAACACAAAAACATCGCTGTTGAACCTGAAACTCAACACAATATTGCTCGCCTCATTAAACAAAAAGACAACTGCCTCATCGAATTCACAGGCAACTTTGCAACAGGCAAAGCCACTGAATACTGGTTCTTCCAAGGGAAGCAACTGATTTCAGCCCATTCAAATTTAGATGCAGATGTCGAAAACAAACAAACCGTGTTTGATATTCAAGATTCGGTGAAACAAGCCAATTTCAACGCGCTAAAAAACCACTTTAACGCGCAAAATCTTCAACAGTGTGAACATTTCTAAGACTCTAAAACACCATTCATCTGTTCATTCGTAAACTACAAAAGCACAATTGGCTAAAACCAATTGTGCTTTTTTAATTGGAATGAAGCTACTTCATGATTTCTTAATCACAGTACCTAATTGGCATAAATGCTCACAATTTATAATTTTCTTTAGAAATCAGATAGAAGAAATATCTTCTAAATTATGATTAATTTATATACAGTTGTATTTTTTAAACTGACCCAATCAATTTTTTTTATATTAAAAATAAAACACTTAATCAAAACATCATTGCCAATCCGACAAACAGCAAGACCCCAACTTGTTAGTTAAACTAAACAGTGATACAATATCAAAGCCTAATCTGAATTATCTTTTTTGATCAGATTAGGAGACATAAAAATAAAATGAATGGAACGATTTTGCTTTATACATATTTCATTCTTCACTCAAGCACGACTAAAAAAATGAAAAACAAAAAGGAATTATGTAATGAAGTTGCTAAATTCTTTCTATGCTGCTGTTGGCATCGGTGTCACGATACTTGCGACCACCATTGGCATAGCGAATAAAACAATTAATCCAACTCCAAATGTGACACCAGACTTAAGCTATTTAAGTCCTCAACCCGACCCGGTGACCTCCCCAGATGTCACACTCCCAGGTACTCCCGTTGCATTAAAAAACACCCGACTCGGAACTAGACAATCTCCGAGTCAACCTCAAGTCCCATTACTTTCCAATGCCAATGCTCAATGGCAATTGTATGATCGACCTGCTGAATATCCTAAGTCGGTGACCTTGCCAGCACAGTGGATTACCATGCGTGATGGAACGCGAATCGCCACTTATGTCACACTCCCTGCGGATGAGTCAGGTCGTCCTATCAATGCAAAATTCCCTGTGATTGTTATTCAAACGGCTTATAGCGCAGGGGTTGCAGGTAAGGTTTCAGCAATAGCAGGTGGTGCAGACCCTGAAATGGTGAAACGTGGCTACGCAACAGTCGTTGCAGATGTTCGTGGAACAGGTAACTCTACAGGCAAGTGGGAAGCTTTTGGCAAAGTCGAACAACAAGATGCTTATGAAATTATTGACTGGTCAAGTAAACAAAGCTTCTCTGATGGAAATGTCGGCTTATATGGCGTTTCTTATTTAGGAATCACGGCGATGCTGGGTACAGCGACACAACATCCAGCAATCAAGGCAGCGTTCCCAATCGTACCTATGGGTGATGCGTACCGTGATATTCTTTTCAATGGTGGACAGCTAAATACTAACTTCATTCCACTTTGGATGAGTTTGATTACACTGTTGGGTACTTTACCGATTGATACCTTGGTTCAAGACCCGATTACTGGAAAACTTACCGCACTCGATAAAATTATTAACAGTACAGAGTTCCAAATACCGCTTTTTGCCAATGCTCTAAAAGGCAAAGCTGATGCATTTGATAATGACTTTTGGCAAGAAAGATCGCTGTTAGAACAAGCCAATAATATTAAAGTTCCGACTTTTATTGTCGGGGGAACACGTGATTTGTTCCAACGCAGTGAACCGCTTTGGCATGAAGCATTAAAAGGTCATACCACAGTAAAAACCTTTATTGGACCTTGGGCACACATTCAAGCCGCACAACTTTTCCCAAGTTTGCCTAAAGGTAATGTACCGCGTTTAGACAAAATGCAACTTCAATGGTTTGATCAATATTTAAAAGGCATCAACACTGGCGCTGAAACTCTACCTAATGTCACACAATGGGTGCACGGTTATGAAGATTATGTCGTCAGTACGGATTGGCCGCATGTAGCATTAGAACCTGATCGTTTATTCTTAAATACACGGGGAAATCTTGCAAAAGATCGACCAACGTCAAGCTCTGGTGAAAACTACTTATTACAAGCGCCAACTTTCGGTTTATGCTCAAGTACTGTTGAACAAGTTCTCATTGGTGCAACGTCTATCCTACCGTTCCCATGTCTGGAAAATAGCAACTTGGCGAATATTCCTGCTTCAGTCTTTAACTCAGTACCTTTAACTGAAGACTATTATTTAAATGGACCGATACAAGCTGACTTGTGGATTTCATCCAGCTCTAAAGACAGTGGTTTAGTCGTACGTGTATCCGATGTGGACCCAAGAACGGGCAATGCTAAAACATTAAGCACGGGTATTATCACAGCGTCCATGCGTAAAGTTGACGAATCACGTTCTCGTTATATCAAAGGACAAATGATTCAACCTTGGCATACATTTAAAGCATCGGATATTCAGCCTTTAGAAAAAAACAAGCCAGTCTTGGTCAATGTTGAGATTCCAGCAACTGCTGCGCTTATTCCTAAAGGACATCGTATTCAAATTTCGGTGGTTTCCAGTGATGTATGGAAAGGCGTTGCCCCATTACCAAGTTTAACTTCATCGCTTTTGGGATCGATTTCGATCTATTCGAATTCACAATACCCATCAAGCGTGGTTTTACCAAAAGTCCCGACTCAATATCTGAAGCATTAATTTTTAGATTTCTTATAAACAGCGTCTGAGCATGAATCCATGCTCAGACTTTTTTTATGTTGAATATATTGGTTTGATCAACACCTGTCTTAGAATCGGAGGATAAACTTTACTTTTAATTTTGTTGTCCACGATCCAATTCACACGATGTAGCGTTGTATCCTAAGAGCCTTTAAGCGATACAAGATGAATAAAAATTGTAGCTTTAGTCATTAAAACTGCCGAAGCACAACGTTACGGATACATTTCAACATTGAAACAGCCCCATCGCTCATGTAGTTTGCTTGGAAACTGATAAAAAATTCAAAAGTTTTGTACAGATGAGGCGATTGAGTCACAGCGCCACCTATACAGAACCGAGAAGAGGATCCTTCATGAACATAATGAAAACGATGCTGGTAAGTTGTATTACGCTAAGCTCAGCAACTACATTTGCTCAAGACTCTACTTTAACAGGCAACAATCCTGCTTACGGTGACAATCCAAATTTAGCCAAAGTACTTGCAGTCAAAGCACAAGAGACTTTGCAAAATACAGCCAACACCGTTGATGATGCGACCAAGCGTGGTATTGCTAAAATCAAACCATCCGTCGATTCAGCTTGGCAAAACACCAAAGAATTCACCAATGAAAAAGCGGTTGCATTACGTGACGGTGCTCGTCAAGGCGTAGATACAACTGTTAAATCTGTGCAGCATGTTAAACAGAACCTCGTCGGAGCAGGTGGTGTTCCCATCGAAAGAGGCAGTTTGAGTCAACCTAACCCAACGACAGCACCTGCTGCCATAGCCTCACCTGCTCAAACCACTGCATCGGTCGCTTTACCCGTTCAAGAAAATTCAGTCAACCTTGAAACTGCGCAATCAGCCAACACCACGCTAGCAAGTCAAAATCAAGCACCTGAAGCAGAACCGACCATTCAGCGTCAAAGTGTTGCTTTACTTAATAGTGGAGCTACCACCTCTAGTCCAGCTGTAGATGACAGTGATGCAGGTGTCCCACGTTAACCCATGTCGTTTTATTCAAACCTAAGTGGAGTTTATTTATTAGGTTGAGTTTATTTATATCTCTTCAAGAAAAAAGGTGCTTCTCACAGCACCTTTTTTTATTGCTTAACTTCAGTTGACTTGACGGATCGGTTGACCCACTTTAAATGCAGCTGCGTTTTCCTGTACTTGTTGCACAATGCGTTGACGTGCTTCAACGCTTCCCCATGCACTGTGTGGTGTAATAATGAGATTAGGGATATCCGAATTCAATAACACATTGCCTTGCTGAGGCGGTTCTATACTCAATACATCAGTCGCTGCCCCTGCGATTCTCCGATTTATTAGTGCTTCCGCCAATGCTTGTTCATTCACAATACCACCACGGGCACAATTAATTAAATATGCACTTTCTTTCATTAGACTGAATGCTTCTGCATCAATTAAGTCGCGTGTTGTTTCAGTTAATGGACAATGTAAGCTAATAAAGTCTGATTGACGCAGCAAGCTTTCTAAACTGACACGATCAGCGGCTGCAGGTCGTCCTGGTAAATGAGCCACAATCACCTTCATACCAAAGGCTTCAGCCAATTTCGCTACGGCTTGACCAAGTTCACCATAGCCCAAAATCCCTAAGGTCTTACCATTCAATTCAGCAATGGGGAAATCTAATAAACAAAATTGTGATGCTTTATTCCATTCACCCGCACGAACTGCACGATCGTATTGAATAAATGATGTCGCCAAGTTGAGCATCAACATCATGGTATGTTGAGCTACAGCGGCAGTACCATATGCCTGACAGTTACAAACCACAATGTTTTGTGCTTTTGCTTGGATTAAATCGACATTATTGGTGCCTGTGGCTGAAATTAAAATTAATTTAAGCTGCGGTCGTCGTTGCATCATGTCTGTCGTAATCACCACTTTATTGGTCACCACCACATCTACATCAGCGATGCGTTCAAGCACTTGATCTGGATCAGTGCGCTCAAAGAATGTTACCTCATCAAAGACTTGATACCACCCCGAAAAATCTAAATCATCCTGATCGAGAGAGAATTGATCCAAAAAAACAGCTTTCACGTTGAACCTCAGCTATATTGATCTGCATTTCGACTGCAAGATTTTCATGATAATTCAACTGATTGTAAGCTTAATTGTAGGTCAACAATAGTTGATTTGACTGGTTTTTTGTCTCAGATTGCATCGTTGCTGCACGCTGTGCTTTTAGGGAAAATTGATCTTCTTTTAGTGCATTTAAATATGCAGTCGCCAAACGATACGCCTCTTCACAAATACGTTCAGAAATCCGATCTTCTGTGTAATAACCATGCTTCATACAAGTAAAGATCATTTCAATAATGATCAACATACTGTCAGGTTGTTGCGGTAAATAATCATCTACCCGAATTGCTTTAAGTGCATCTCTTAAATCTTGACTGAACTGTTTGAGTTCCATTTGATGACGTAAATATACTTGTCGGTTCAGTGGTCCTGATAAAATCAATAATCGGGCCACAGCAGATTCATTATAAAACTTTGCAGTGGTCTCAATCACAGCTGCAGCCACCATTCGACCATAAGCCGACATACTTTCGTGCGGATGTTCTCGTATGACGTTTAAACCAGCTTCCTTAAGCAAGCTTACCAGTTTCTGCAAATGCAACTGTGCCATATGATGCAACAGATCATATTTTGTCGGAAAGAACTGATAAATACTGGCTCTTGGAATTTTTGAAGCATTGGCAATTTCGGGAATTGAAATTGACTCTAAGCCCATTTTAACTAAAAGTTTTTCAGCAGTTTGAATCACCTGCATAACACGACGATGTGTACGCGATTGTTTTGGAGGATTCATTCCTGTTTCAGTTTTTGCAATTTTCTTTTTATTCATTTGTCCCACCTAAATTCCATTTATATGGGTTTTTTTGTGCTCAAGTAGACACGTGAAAGATGCATGAATATTCCGATATTCATAAATACATCATCATTTGAATCATTCAAATTCGTTATATATTGCCTGATCTTAGCAACGAAACAGAGTCATTCCGTCGCTTTCGTTACAAAATAAACACGGGTAAATTTTAAACAATATCACTTTTTATGACAGATTGAGACCTATCACACACTCTATCTTTTTTTTACTTAAAGATAAAAAAAGCGCCGAAGCGCTTTGATCAATAACTATGAAAAATTCAGCCTTACTCCACTGAAAATTTTTCTGCCTCACCAACAGTATCTGATTCAAAAATACAGTTTCCTAACTCATCGCAGTGCATATAGAGATGCTTATAACTGATGCTAAAGAAACCTTCGCCCTTTTTCACAATCAAAGGGCTCATATCCGCACTGAGCGCATCATCCATTTTGATCAATTTGGTGACACGGCGATCATTCATACAAATGAGATAATGCTGTTTTTTAATTTCAATCTGGGCCAATCCAGTACTTTCCACATGTAATGGAATAATATACTTACCATTAATATCAATCACATGTTGTTCATAGCTTTCTAGTTTTTGGGTGATCACGTTAAAGACCAACACTTTGCCAAAGCTGTCATGAAGTTGTGTTTTATTTTCAAATGGCAAATGAATCGAAATACCAAGCTTTTGTAAATCTTGTTCATCAACTCTTTTATTGGTCAGTAAGATACGTGTAATCGTCTGTTTAAGACTGGCATCAAAAAAGCTACTGTCTAGTTGTAGATCGATGGTTTTTAAAATATTACCTAATGCTTCATTGTGGGTGCCAAGCAGATGTGCGATCACGCTTCGATAGTAAAATTTACTGTTCTTTTTAACTGCTCGAATCTGGCGATAAAAGTAAGTTGCATCAAATTCATGTTCAATAAAATCATGCAATAACGCAGAATTTGCTAATACAGCAACCGCATCATGACCCGTATAAGGTAAATGAAGTGTATTGAGTTGAGGAATAAGTGGCTTAATCTTTTCATAGTGCTCGCGATCCAGATCAAAGTAAGGATCATAAACCACGATATATTCTGCATCGCACGCAATATCTGTAGCGGCAATTTGCATGTCAGCATTGACCTTAGGATCGTAAAAATCAGTATAACGGCGGTCTTCAATTTCAGCAGGATTAATTGAATATTGCGGCACCATTGAAACCACACGTGCTGCGCCCAATAACTTACTGTACTTAATCGCTGCGTAGCCGCCCATAGAACCACCATAAGCCACGACACGCTGAAATTGATTCAACAAAGGCGATATTTGCTCGATTAAAGCGTGCATGCTCTGTGATGGGAACCATGACTTTTGTTTTGGCATGATACCTATGACATTGTAGTCATATTTGGCTAAGGATTTTTCAGCATTAATGGCATTGCCTTTGGCACGACTGATCAAGTCACCAAAAGAGAGAACCAATGTTTCTGTTGTTCCTTTTAAATAAATTGCTCTGATGTGTTCGTCTTCAAATACTATTTGCTTATCCATTGCAATTCCAAAAAAGGGTTCTCATCATCTGGTTTGCAAAATGAATCAATCGTTCACTTGCTTACATCACATTGTCGGTGTCATATTTTATAGATACTGTTCAGATTAAAAAGCGCAAAATATGACACATTCACTTCATCCTGCTGCTGAAAATGGGTTTAGTTCTGCGGCTGAACTTTATCAACAAGTCCGACCAAATTATCCACAGGCTATCGTCACGTGGTTGAAAGATGAGTTGAATATTCATCCTGATGCAGTTGCGATTGACTTAGGTTCAGGGACAGGAAAATTCCTGCACTATCTAAAACAAGTCACCTCGAACATAATCGCCGTTGAACCGATTCCAGCAATGCTCGAACAATTGAAAATAGTACATCCTGAGGTGCAGACACTACAAGCATCAAGCCATCAAATTGCGCAATCAACGCATAGTGTTGATGCTATTTTATGCGCACAGTCATTTCATTGGTTTGCTGAACGACAAACATTGCAAGAAATGCATCGCCTTCTTAAACCCCAAGGGCATTTAGGTCTAGTCTGGAACCAACGAGATATCTCAGTGGATTGGGTCAAAGCATTGGCGGATTACATCGCACCTTTTGAGTCCGATACGCCACGCTTTCATAGCAACCAATGGCAAAATGTATTTCAGCAGCAAGAATTATTTGAATTCCAAAGTTTAAGCACCTTCACTCAGCATCAAGTCGGCAGTGTTGAACAGGTCGTCAGCAAACGACTGTTATCTACCAGTTTTATTGCGGCAATGTCAGCAGCAGACCAAGCAAAAATGAAAACAGTATTTGAATCGATCGTATTTGAACATACGGGACTCATGCCCCATGATGAGGTTTCCTTTCCTTATATCACTTATGCCTATCACTATCGTGCGCGATAAACTAAACTTAATCTCGATCATTCATTAAAAAAACCAACAGAGGATTGACTCTCATGACGGCAAATCTTCACCCTATTCGACTTTCGATATTTGCACTCTGCCTGAATATACCTTTCATGCTCATTGGATGCCAAAAAACAGAACAAAACCCTCAGACCGAACAAAAAGAATCCGTTGATCCATCCGTTGAATTGAAAACACAGATCGAAGCTCAGCCGATCAAATCGTTTGAATCTACTCCAAATGACGCACATGACGTTGCTTTGCTGAATCAATATGATCAAAGTTTTGAGCAATTAAGTGATGAGCTAGACGCAGAACTTCAGCAATTAAAAGCAGATGGCAATTTAAATGCGGATATGGAGTTCCAACGTAAACGAGATCTCATTCAGTCTTCCCTCAATATGTTGAAAGACTTAGATCTTAAGACGGAACAAGGTAGATATATTCAAGGCTTATTTTATCAATACTGGGAAAATCAGATTAAGGTCTATCAAGAGCTCGAACAGTCTCCCGAAGATGAGCTTCGAAATCCTAAAGATGCAATTCGAAATATGAGTGATTATTATACTGCGAAAGCCCAACTCCAACATTGGAGTCAAAATACTAGTGTCACGAAAGAACAATAGCGTACATAGTAAAAGTACAGCACAATTTTAGAAACAGTCTTCTGCCTGCTTAAGAAATACGTACTCGACATTGCCACGATGTTGGGGCATCTGTTTGAGTACGGTCTTGAGCAACTTCCCAAGGTCGCACATACGCCAATTCAATGAGTTCCTGACCAGGCTTTAGCGCAGTCAGCTTCACTGTCTTTTCACCTCCAACGCCTACCATCGCTTTTGATTTTTCAGTCGCCAAATATTGTTCTTCAACTTTAAAGAGATGAAGCGGTTGCATAATTTGCCATTGATAACCCGTACTTGGATTTTCTGCTGCATTAAATTCTAAGGTTTCACCCACTTTCATCACCAATAGTGCAGGACAATTTTGCTGATCAGTATAGTGATGGGACTCCGCTTGCACTTCAGAGACTGGATTTTGACATGCGGCAAGACTACTCCCGAGTACGCCAATACATAAACTCATCCATAAGGATGTCTTGCCAACGCTCATGATCCCACACTCTCATTTATCTAATGATCAAAACTTTGAGCTGAAAATCATTTCAAACTCATCAATCTCAAATCCTGTTTAAATATTTCGCTTTTCTAACCATTCAATCGATTCGACACGAATTAATTTGCATGCACCATCGCCGATACCATTCCAATCCAAAGCTGACTTCCACACCAAATCTTTGGCATTGATTTGAACCAATTCCCCTTCTAAGCGCACCAGATCACCACGTTGAACTTTCTTAATTTCTTTCGCAATTTGTGGATTAGCCGGGATAATGTGCATGTTACTCACCAACTGTGTTGCTAAGCGTGGGTGAATCGGTGGTTTTGCCATTTTCCAATTTAAATAGCGGTCATACTGATTAATCGAAATTTGTCGTGCAATTCCAGGTTCTGTGAAAATACCGCGGGTCACTGCATAGTCGATGGGTGAAAATTGGGCTTGCGGATCATCGGTATATTCTTTCGAACCAAGAATACGAAATTCCCCTTCAAAAGGTTCCAATACCGAAATTTTTTGATCTGCCGAAGCTGGCGGCAAACCATTGGCAATATTAAAGTCGCTCGACTTCACACTGGCAGAGCTATAAGCCGAAACACCACCAAGGGCGATACATAATGCGAGAACTAACTTTTTCAACAGACATCCATCCTTCTTTCTAAGTGTCAAAAACAACTCAACAGCAGCACATACATCTACTATGGACAACATCCGACTGAATTGTATTTAACCTAAATCTATATGATCTATCTTAGAACTTCATTCTGAAAAGGAAATTGATGAACAGTAACAATCTATCGTGATTTAGTCACAATTTTGTCTACTGTTAAAAGTGTATTCAACGTGTAAAATAATCGAATAATGGAAGATGTTAAGAACAAAAATGATTTATAAATTTTATCAGCAACGAGTATTCCCTCATATTCTGAATCAAGTCATGCAGTTACCAAGTATGATGGATAGCAGACGCCGTCTACTGCTTCCGATTCAAGGTGAGGTATTAGAAATTGGTTTTGGTACAGGAATTAACCTGCCATTTTATCAAGCTGTGGACAGTCTCTATGCGCTTGAACCGAGCCTAGATGTATACAAATTAGCTGAACAACGTATTCAAGATGCACCGTTCCATGTGGAACATGTTCATGCTAAAGCGGAAAATTTACCATTTGAAGATCAATCTATTCAACATGTCGTCAGTACATGGACATTGTGTAGTGTGAGTCATGTTCAACAAGTTCTACATGAAATTAAACGTGTATTACGCATCGGCGGCACTTTGCATTTGGTTGAACATGTTGCTTACGATGCACAACAGCAAAAGAGTTTAAAGCGTCTTCAAGATCTTTTAACGCCAGTACAGAAAGTGATTGCTGATGGTTGTCATTTGAACAGAAATATCGAGCAAGCACTGCTTGATGCTGGCTTTGAAATTTCTGAACTCGATTATTTCGAAGCAGAAGAAGTGCCCAAAGTAGGTCGTCGCATGATGCTTGCTCGCGCGACTAAAACCAACTGATCACTTCTAAGTAGTGGATTATTGATCCAAGCTAGTCTTGAAAGTCGATACGGATCGTCTCAAAACGCACACGCCCTTCGGCAATTGCATTCGCAATTGCCATCTGACCTTTGGTGAGCCGTGCTCCACCACTTTTAATGTCAATCAATACAACTTCAATATCTTCTGCCGCGCCATCACCATCACGAAAATCTGAATATCCATCAAATACCACATAGTCGACAGGATCACCTAAGAATTTAGCATCACTGGGTAAATATTGAAATTCTGGCATAATCGGTGCTAATTGTTCAGCCATTTTACCTTTCAGTACCGCACGACTGGTATTTACACTGCGTTTTTGAGCAGCAGCTAATGCGTGTTGATGCTCAAGTTCAAGCTCTGCAATATATTGTTCATATTCTGCTTTAATACGGCCATTGCGGGTTGAGCTCAACATCATTGTGGTGATTACCACGCCAATAGCGGCGCCTATTAACATTGCCATCCAAATGGACATTGACGTTCTCTATGACTTGTTATGCGGACAATTTAAACAAGAACTAAACTTTTGTCATGTATGCGCGTTTTGGCTGATTTTAATGCTAAGCTAAGATTAGACCTTATTTGAAGCATGTATAATTTTAAACTCATGAAAACGATACTGATTGCCAACCAAAAAGGTGGCTGTGGAAAAACAATTTCTGCGATTACGCTTGCGACAGCACTCGCACAGAAAGGTTATAAAGTTGCATTGGCGGATGCGGACAATCAAAAATCTGCATTGCAATGGTTAAAGCAGCGCCCAGAATCAGCAACACACATTCAAAGTTTAGACTGGCGCCATGAAAAATCGATTGGTGATGCACCGAAAAATCTTGATTATCTGATTATTGATGCTCCAGGCGCATTAACAGGTGAGCACGCTGAACAATTAATTGCAGAATGTCATGCAGTGGTCACACCTCTGCAACCTTCTTTTTTTGATATCGACAGCACGCGTCGCTTCTTAAAACACATCCATGACATTAAACGTATTCGGAAAGGTAAAGTTCAAGTTCATTTGGTGGCAAATCGTGTCAAACCAAATAGTCAGAGTGCTCAAGAGATCCAACAGTTCTTTACCAAGATTGATCAACAACCTGTTGCTTGGATTTCTGAACGAACAGCTTATGGTCAATTGGCGATGCAGGGTCTCAACATTTTTGATAAAAATCAAAAAACTTATTTATCAATACAACAACAATGGCAACCCTTGTTAGATGTTTTAATTGATGATCCAAGTGATTGGTTCTAAATAAAGAATCCAGATTGTCGTCGCACTTTTTTTTCATTTTCATATATGATGTTAAATGCATACTCGAAATGAATCAGATGTGCGGCAGATACGTTTGAAAATCAAGAATATAGATCAGAGACTTTAGTGCAAGATTTTAATCCAACTTTACAGCGTGTACTTTTATTTGGCTTGTTTTTTATTCTGCTTTATTTGGGATATGACATTGTCAAATACTTTATCGTACCTGTGTTATGGGCTTGTATTATCGCCTATATGACTTGGCCTTTATACAAACGTATTCTCGCTTGGTGTGGTAATCGACCTACATTGGGTGCGTCTGTTATGACATGCTTATTGGCACTCGTTGTCGGTTTACCGTTCACTTTTGCTATCTTCTTACTTCAACATGAAGGTCGAAACTTATTCTTTGATTTACAGCGCCAACTGGCTTCTGGTCATATCACCGTTCCTGATGTGATACGTGAATTACCCATTGTAGGTAAAGAAGTTTCTCGAATTGTACGTGACATCAATGCCGACCCAAATGCACTTTTTAGTAATATTAGTGTATGGATTCAAGGACATCTAAATTACGGTAAATTCGTGATTAGCGAAATTACCAAAAATTTAGTCAAACTTGGTTTTGCCATGCTCTCTCTCTTTTTCTTTTACCGTGATGGACAAACGATTGTTCAACAGGTCAGTAAAGCGATGGAGAAAGTCATTGGTCCACGTATCCAACATTATATCGACACGATCTCTGAAACAACGCGTGCAGTGGTATATGGTGTTGGTTTGACTGCCGTTGCACAGTCGATATTGGCAGGAATCAGCTATTACGTTGCTGGTGTTCCAAATCCAATGCTTTTAACCATTATGACCTTTATCATGGCGCTAATTCCTTTTGGTCCTCCAGTGGCATATGGTGCTGTTTCACTGTGGTTATTTTCACAAGGTCAGACCGTTGAGGCGATTGGCGTAATGGCTTGGGGCGTTTGTGTGGTGAGTACAGCCGACAATGTCATTCGTCCTTTGGTCATTTCAGGTGCTACTCAAATTCCGTTCTTATTGATCATGTTTGGTGTATTGGGTGGTTTAGCGAGCTTTGGTTTAGTTGGACTCTTTATTGGTCCTGTAATTCTCGCCATTCTTTTAGCCATTTGGCGTGAATGGTTACATGAAACACTGGAACCAGAACCCGTGCCTAAAGCCACGATGGCCTACGATCAAGACAATGAAACACCACTCTCATAAGTGGTGTTTTATTTTTACTGATAAGAAATCTATACAATCAAATACTTAAATCATTCTTGTTGCTAAATGCCAAATTTGTTTCAATGCGTTATCACTTACATGGAACAAGGATAGAACAGCATGCAAATGCAATCGAAAGTTTCAGCATTCAAAGTTTCTATGCTCAGTGCATTGCTGAGTTTAGGCTTTGTGGGATGTGCAGCAACGCAAAATACATCTGCATCCAAAGAATCCAACTCTAAAATCCAAACCATTCCTGTAAATGCGGTGAGTGCTCAAGGAGTTCATGATCAAATTGGAACGATTAGCTTCCAAGATAGTGACAAAGGTCTTGTGATCACAACGGACTTAACTAAATTATCACCTGGATATCACGGGTTCCATATCCATGAAAAAGGCTCATGTGAACCTGCTGAAAAAGATGGCAAAATGGGTGCTGCGCTTGCCGCTGGTGGACATTACAATCCAAATCAAGCGCCTGGGCATGGTACGCCAAACGATGGTCATCTAGGTGACTTACCAGTGTTAAATGTTGACGCGTCAGGTAATGCAAAAACACAAGTGATTGCACCACGTCTCACACTTGCAGACATTCAAGGTCTATCCATCATGGTACATGCAGGTGGTGACAATTATTCAGACCAACCTAAACCACTAGGTGGTGGGGGTGATCGTGTAGCATGTGGTGTTATACGCTAAGCTACACTCAAGACTCATCAAAGGATTAAGCTCTAGCTTAGTCCTTTTATTATTTCGCTGATGATCTATAAAATGTTGTGAGTATCACTTCATATTCATCTTTATAGACATGATTGACACATTAGCTTATTTTTAAATCTACTATCATAAAAAACGATTATTATAAATTATATTTCCCTTAAACAATGCGATCTAGTCCACATAGATTCTAACTTTGCTACAACAACGATTAGGTAAAATAGGATGTCTTCTTTTGTGGGGTTTGAGAATGAATATTAAGTCCTTACGTATTATTGGTTTACTTGAAGGGATTTCATTCCTACTACTGCTTTTTTTTGCCATGCCAATGAAATATATGTTAGATCAGCCTATTTATGTGAAATATATTGGCATGGGACATGGCGTTCTATTTGTGTTGTTTTTAGTCGTATTATTTGTGGTATGCGAGAAGCAAAAGTGGTCTATCAATGTATTTATTCTTGGGCTGATAGCTTCCGTTCTACCCTTTGCCCCTTTTATTTTTGATCGTAAACTCAAACATCTCGAACAAATACAATGATTAAAAAATCCTCCACAAGGAGGATTTTTTTATGCTGAAGTGGCTCTTTCTTGCATGATCTGATGAACAATTTTTCTTGGAGCACTAAACCACAGTGCAATAAGGATAAAACAAGCCAATGCATATGCCATCGTGCCGTAAGATTCATACATAATGCGTACAATTTCGATCACAACAAAGAATGCAATCATCATAATCATGCCTACTGCGGCAGCAACAGTTCCTTTAGATACCTCAGATGCATCTAAACTGAAACGATAAAGCACAGAAAAACTGCAGCCCTCACCAAAACTGATTAAGGTCATACCGATAATTAAGCACCATAACAAATAATCCTGCCAAATCGCACCTGCCAAAACAATAAGCGTTCCAACCAACATCAACGGCAATGCAACTAGCACGGTCTTTCCTACCGCATAGCGATCAATGACACGAATCAAGACTATATTTCCAATAATTAAACCACCCAATACAGGCACCTGTGCATAGCCATATTGCATATTGGTCAAACCGAGCTGTTCGACCAAAATTACAGGTGACATAGCGATCCACAAAATCAGTGGAATTGAGACCATGGGTACTGACAAAGCCAAGCCCATAAATTTTTTATTTTTAAAAATGGCTTTGAAGTCATCCCATACATAGCTTAATGGTTGCTTAGGAATACTCAAATGCTGCTCAGGCATTTTTGCTTTAAGACCAAACCAACTTAAGGCTGCTAAAAAGGCAATCCCAATGAAACCCCAATGCCAAGACACATGGTCTATCATAAATGCGCCTAGCACAGGACCAAGTAATGGTGCGATCAATGAAATATTCGCCATTAAAGCCATGACTTTAATCGCATCTCTTTCCTCAAAAATTTCTTGAATGGCAGCATAACCCACAGCTGAAATAATGGTCAGCCCAATCCCTTGTAAAAAACGAAATGCAAGAAATTGCTCTATAGACTGGGTGAATAAAATGAGCAAACAGCAGACCATAAAAAAGAAAACACCTCCAAGGAGTACTTTTTTACGACCTAAGCGATCTGATAACGGACCTAAAAACCACGCCAAACATGCTCCACCCAATAAAAAGAAAGACATGGATGATGGCGCCCACTCACTGCCTACACCAAACTCACGTGTAATCGTAAGCATCGCAGGTTGTACAAGATCATTACAGATATAGACTGAAAATTCGAAGAGCACCAATGCCAAAGGAAACATAATTGTTGCCCGACTTAAGGTTGCTTTACTCACCTTTTGCATGTTTTTTTTCACATGTTTGAATATTTTTTGGAAGCGTAGTTTACGTGAAATGCATCACAATGCCATGACAAAGTTTTGCGTTTTTGTAACCCCGAATTGAGAAAGAAAGTCTGAAAATTAAACGAAAATTTAGCCTTTATCTTAAATCAATTTCTCACCCAAACATTGACATCATTTGGCATCAATTGCATGGCTTTTCAAAAAAGTACCATGCTTCATTTCCTCAATCGCTTCAACAATCTCATCTTGCGTATTCATGACATAAAAACCACGCCCGACTAAAGGTTCATTTAGTGGCTGTCCCATGAGATATAAAATTTTGCTATCAGACAATGTGGTGAATTCAACGTTTTCACCATGACTTGAAAACACCGCCATTCCCTGATCAGTCAGTAATTCATCATCTGTACCAAATTCAACTTTACCACGGCGCATATACATCAGTGTGGTATCCAAATGTCCTGCTGGTAATATGAGTGTGTGACCTGCTTTTAAATCCAAATCCAAAACCAGCAAAGGACTATGAACTAATGCTGGTCCTTTCACTTGCATAAAGGCTCCAGCAATGACACGCACAGTACCCGCATCATGAGCTAACTCTACAACCGGGATATTAGATTTGAGTAAGCTTTGATAACGCGGATTCGATTTTTTTGCAGTTGCTGGCAAATTCACCCACAGCTGAATCATTTCAAATCGTCCACCTTCTCGGGAAAATGACTCACTAAATTTTTCTTTATGAATAATGCCTGATGCAGCAGTCATCCACTGTATATCACCTTTCTGAATAACACCTCCACCACCTTGCGAATCCCAATGCTCTAACTCACCTTCATACACGAACGTGACTGTCTCAAATCCACGATGTGGATGTTCTTCAACACCTTTACGCAGTTGAGAGGGTTTCAACGTACCGGGA
This sequence comes from Acinetobacter sp. 24-47-62, assembly GCF_056779765.1. Taxonomy (NCBI): domain Bacteria; kingdom Pseudomonadati; phylum Pseudomonadota; class Gammaproteobacteria; order Moraxellales; family Moraxellaceae; genus Acinetobacter; species Acinetobacter sp. 24-47-62. The sequence continues at coordinate 95,773 of NZ_JBWYIN010000008.1, read as the reverse complement.
CCAATATGATCGAGAAGCAAAAATGGGGATACTGTATTTCCCAGTTCATAGTGTGAAAAAACAGACACAACCGGATTAAAGTCACCAACTGAAAAATGACTGTCGTTACGATGGATAAAAGCGAGTGTTTTCATTTTTTATCTTATTTATTGAATGACTTTAGTTTAATGCGGTTTTAGATTTCCCTCTACGTTAATTTTATGATGCTTTCAGTTGTGTTTTATCAATTGAAATATTTTTGTCATCAAAATTTGATGCAATTTGAAACATATAAAATGTTAGAAATCATCTAATCTGAACATTCACAACTGATCAATATGAAACTTTTAATTACTTAATGTTCATGTGGATTAATTCCACAAAGCAAAGGATCTGCAGACTCGATAAAACACTTGTTTTGTCGATGTAATCTCTCAGTACACCTTGAGCTTTTAGAACTATGTCAAAATGCTACATACCAATTAAAAATCGCTGGCGACATCATCATGAAGCTTCGATTCTATCGCTCGTCGGTGGTTGGCTAAATACCGTTGGATTTATTTCATTATTTGGCATTTATACCAATCATGTTACTGGCTATATCGTGACTGCAGGCAAAGAAATGATCTTGGGAGGATTAGGACTGTGGGCTCTTTTTATTGGCATTTTCGTAGTTACGATTGGTATTACTGCGTGGTGTGAACAACGTTGGAAGGACAAATATCCGAACATCTTACTGGGGTTCTTTATTGCAGAGACAATACTGTTAACGCTCTTCATGCTGGCGGGACTTAATTTCAGTCCCTTTAATACTTTGGCTGAATTTGGCGCAATACTTACCGCAACATTGGGCATTGCTGCAATGGGAATTCGAAATGCCATTATCCGAACATTACTATCTACAATGGCTACCTCAACCTTAATGACGGGCAATCTTGCTCAACTGACCATTGATTGTACTATTGCTTATGGGGCGCCTCATGTATCAGAAGAACGCAAACAAGTTGCCAAACAAAATATTCTAAAAATCTTACCGACTATTTTATCCTTCAGTTCAGGTGCAATATTAGGTGCGATTACTTATATGTTGTTTGGCTTCTTATGTATGATTTTTCCCATTTTAGCGATGGGCTATATTTGCTATCGTGAGTGGCGCTTCTCGTCTACTCATCCTTATTCGACTCAATAATGCACGCAATAAAAAAGGCATAACTCACTATGCCTTTTTAAACCGAATTTCTGGTCTGATGTCATGGACAAAGCGCAGTTTGGAAAGATTTTGTATTTTTTCCTCGTACACATTTGTATTCCGTTTTCTTATTAACTTGCTGCCATTTACCATCGTTCAATTTAAAACTATAGATAAAGCGCTCGGCAGCAATTGAGTCATCCATCAAGCCTGTTTGTGTCACTTTGACTTCGGCTACGGTCGGTGCTTCGGCACGATTGAAATACTGACGTAATTCAACAGTCGCAAGCTGATTGCGTAATTCAGGATGTAGCTTCAAGACTTTCTCTAAAGGAGTGTCATTCCCATGTACTTTAGAAATAACATTTTTCGTAGTAGCACACCCCGTGAGCATCACACTAACTAGACCAACTGTGGTCATTATTTTCATCATCATTGTTTTACTCAGTTTGCCATTGATCTTTTACATATGATGTTCTGAACTGTTGTGACAAAAAAGAACAGATATGTATGTTATTTTTTCTAAAGCACATTAAAAATGATTAATAGAACGAGAAATACGAATAAAAAATGCAGCATATTGATGCTACATTTTTGAATTTAATCAGTTCAAATGACGCTCGTAACAATTTTATGGAAAATTTCGAAAGTAAATTTTTAAGGGCATAATTTATTATGAAAGTTTGTAGTATCTGGTCCACGACCACATTTCCAAGTTTCATCTTTTGATATTTCTTTCCACTCACTATTAATATATTCAAATTGGTAAGTTTCACGTTGTGCAGAAACAGAGTCATCCGCTAGTCCACCATAGGTGACAGTTACTTTTGCATGAGATTTTCCAGATTCAGGTGTATCGAATTCCTGTTGTAAATCTACTGTTCTCATATCTTCAAAGCTTTGAATTTTCCGATACACTTGATCTAAAGGAGAGTTTTGAACAGAATTGGCATTTTGTTTCGACGTTTCTACTTGACCAGCTACAGAATTATGATTTTTAGTATTGATCTCATTCGACTGTTTTTGACCTATACATGCATTAAGTGAAAGTGCAATTGCACTTAGAAAAATTATTCTTTTTAACATTAAAATTTCTCATGAAATAAAAAAACAGCATGACAAGCATGCTGTTTTTTAGACCTTATTTATAGATAGATTTTGTTTCACAAATCAAATAATTTACCTGGATTCATAATCCCATTTGGATCAAATACTTGTTTGAGCGCTTTCATATATTCAATTTCTTCAGCTGAACGTGTGTACTCAAGATATGGCTTCTTCGTCATACCCACACCATGTTCCGCAGAAATTGAACCATCATACTTTTTCACAGTATCAAATACATACTTGTTCACCACCTGACATTTCGCAAAGAATTCATCTTTGGTTAAATTTTCAGGCTTTAAGATATTTAAGTGCAAGTTACCATCGCCAATATGACCAAACCAGCAGATTTCAAAGTCAGGATAATTGTCAGCAACAATTGCATCAATTTCTTTAATGAATGCAGGTACGTGTGTGATGAGCACTGAAATATCATTTTTGTATGGGATAAATGGTGCGATTGACTCAGAAATATCTTCACGCAGACGCCACAAGCTTTCTACTTGGTCTAAGCTTTGACTAAGCACGCCATCAAGTACCCAACCTTGTTCCATACAATGCTCAAAGATTTCCATTGCCTTGTCCATAATTGGCTCAAATGGCGCTTCAAACTCAAGCAATACATAGAATGGGCATTCAGTTTCAAATGGACGTTGCACGTGACCATTTGCCAATACTTTTTGCATCGCAAGTTCACCGAAGAACTCGAACGCAGTTAAATCAATTTTCGCTTGGAACGCGTGAAGAACTGGCATCACTGCATCAAAGTCAGGTACACCGAGCACCATTACTTGCAGATCTTGTGGTTGACGCTCAAGTTTAATTTCCGCTTCAGTCACTAAACCTAAAGTACCTTCACCACCAATAAATAAGTGTTGCAACGCATAACCTGTCGCATTCTTGATCATGCCTTTGTTTAAACGCAGCACATCCCCTTTACCAGTGACTACAGTCAGACCGAGTACCCAGTTACGTGTCATACCGTATTTAATGACTTTAATACCGCCTGCATTAGTACCGATGTTACCGCCGATTTGTGATGAACCAGCTGAAGCGAAATCAACTGGATAATACATACCTTGTTCTTCAGCATAGTTCTGAAGTTGCTCAGTCACCACACCTGCTTGTACACGCACCATACGGTCTGCTGGGAAGAATTCCAAAATTTGGTTCATCTTGTCCATGCTGACTACGATTTCACCGTTAGCAGCGACAGCACCTGCAGAAAGACCAGTACGACCACCTGATGGTGTCACAGCAACATTAAATTGGTTTGCTAGTTTCACAATTGCCTGAACTTGTTCAGTCGTCGAAGGAAAAACGATGACTGATGGGTTTGGATCAAAATGTTTAGTGTGATCGCGTCCCCAATTTTGTAGGCTGTCCGTATCAGTTTTGATACGGTTTTCACCAACAATTGACGTTAATTGAGTCAATAACTCTGGGGTTAAAGCAACTGGAGCATTCATCGTTTGCAGACCTAGCAAGAAAGATACAAGTTGTAGATTGCTTAAAAAACAAACCTTTAATCAAGATTTTAAAAGCGTATTTGTTAAGCGAATGTGAAGAAAATATCACCACGACTGGATGAGTCAATTTCACGATTGTGCATTATAAAGCATTTTCCCATGAAACCCCGATAAAATCAGACATTTTGCGAATGTTACTTAGATATGATGCAGTTAATTCAACCGCAGTTTGTCTGATAAGGACTATATCTTGCAAAAATATCCATAGCTCAAGTCATAAAGGAAATGTATATAGCACGCTCACGTATGCTATCATACTGCCACTAAATTTGGCCTTTGTAGCGGAGCCGTAATGAGCCAACATCTCTCTTTGCCTAAAGATAAAATTCGTTTCCTATTGTTAGAAGGCGTTCACCAAAACGCAATCGACACTTTGAATGCTGCTGGATACACCAACATCGACTATCGTAAAACTGCGCTTGAAGGTGAAGCGCTGAAAGAAGCGATTAAAGATGCTCACTTCATCGGTATTCGTTCGCGCACACAATTAACTGAAGAAGTTTTTGAAGCTGCGAATAAATTGATCGCGGTCGGTTGTTTCTGTATTGGTACAAACCAAGTGAACTTGAATGCTGCGATGAGCCGTGGTATTCCAGTGTTCAACGCACCATACTCAAATACTCGTTCTGTTGCTGAACTTGTATTAGCTGAAGCTATTCTTCTCCTTCGTCGTGTACCTGAAAAATCTACAGATACACATGCAGGTGGTTGGAACAAATCTGCAGTAGGTTCATTTGAAACACGCGGTAAAACTTTAGGTATTGTGGGTTACGGTTCAATTGGTTCACAACTTTCTGTACTTGCTGAAAGCATGGGTATGAAAGTGATTTACTTTGATACAGTAACAAAATTACCATTAGGTAATGCTCGCCAAGTTGGCTCAATGGGCGAACTTCTTGCCAATGCTGATGTTGTATCACTACACGTGCCAGATGTTCCTTCTACACGTAATTTCATGACCAAAGAGCAATTTGCTCAGATGAAACAAGGTTCAATCTTCATCAATGCTGCACGTGGTACATGTGTAGTAATTGAAGATTTAGCTGATGCTCTGAAATCAGGTCATTTGGCTGGTGCTGCTGTTGACGTATTCCCGAAAGAGCCTAAAGCGAACGGTGAAGAGTTTATCTCTCCACTACGTAATATCCCGAACGTGATTTTAACACCGCACGTGGGTGGTTCTACGATGGAAGCTCAAGCAAACATCGGTCTAGAAGTTGCAGAGAAATTCGTTGCTTACTCTGACAAAGGTATGACATTGTCAGCAGTTAACTTCCCTGAAATTGCGCTTCCATTGACTGAAGGTAAACACCGTTTACTTCACATTCACAAAAACATACCAGGCGTGTTGTCTAAAATTAACAACCTGTTTGCTGAACACGGCATTAACATCTCAGGTCAGTCTCTTATGACCAAAGGTGATGTGGGTTATTTAGTCATGGACGTTGATGCTACAGCTTCTGCTGAAGCACTTGATACACTTCATAACGTAGAAGGTACAATCCGCGCTCGCGTATTGTTCTAATCTCTAATACGTTTGGAAAACCACAGCTTTTTCGAGCTGTGGTTTTTTTATGGTGTTTCATCTGAGTTGACGTAGGCTCCGCCAACTTAGATGAAAGATATCCCTTTCTAATCTAACCACCATACGTTTAAAACCATGTCTTTGTTAAAAATAAACCCGCAGTTACAAGCACTCGGTTTGTTATTGATCGCCATGATCAGTCTACAAAGTAGTGGTTCATTAGCAAAAGTTTTGTTTGAACAATTCCCGATCATTACTGTGTCAGCTCTACGTCTGACATTTAGTGCTGTGATTTTGGCGCTTATTTTTCAAGTTTGGAAAATTCAATTTAAACAAATTAAATGGACAGCCATTGTCAGTTATGGTGTCGCATTAGCTGGCATGAATATGTTGTTCTATCTTGCCATTGATCGTCTTCCACTCGGTTTAGCAGTTTCATTTGAATTTATTGGTCCACTCAGTGTGGCCTTATATTATGCGCGTCAAAAGTTTGATTTTATTTGGGTTAGTTTGGCCATTATTGGACTAATCCTTTTATTTCCCTTTGACCAAGCCAAACAACCTTTGGATTTACTTGGTGTATTTTTTGCGTTGGCAGCTGGCGCATGTTGGGCACTTTATATTATTGCTGGTCAGCGGCCTTCGGGAGTTTCAGGTAATCACACCGTATGTTTAGGCATGTTTGTTGGAAGTATCATTCTTATGCCGATCGCCCTCAGTATCGGCTTGCCAGCAAGCGTATTTGAAATTAATCATCTAATTTTATTCATCACTTTAGCGATACTCGCCAGTGCTTTACCCTTTACTTTAGAAATGATTGCACTACGAAATCTAACAGCATTAAGTTTCGGTACCCTGATGAGTATTGAACCAGCTGTTGCCGCATTATCTGGTTTTGTATTTTTGGGTGAGCAATTGTTATGGAATCAATGGCTAGCATTGTTTACCATCATTTGTGCCTCAATTGGCTGTACCTATACCACTCAACACGCCAAACAAAAATGATCTCATACTTAATTTAAACTACATTTTCCATGATGGATTGAAGCACTGTGGTCATCATAATAATGTTAAAATTTGAGCAGTCTCACTCTTTTTAATTCGGCTTCGTTTTCCCAATGCCAAATGCTCAACTCACTGCCGTGCTGTTCATGGTCTTATCCATGATCGCCTATCAAATTAGTGCATCCTTCGCAAAGCAGCTTTTTGAAGTTTTAGATCCATTTACTGTGGTCACTTTACGTCTATGCTTTGCATCAATTATGGTTGTATTGATGTTCCGTTCATGGAAAATTCTTCGTCGCCTTCCTTACTTAAAATGGAAAGATCTTCTCTTTTATAGTGGTTCAGTCGCTTTGATGAATGTCTTGTTTTATGCATCATTAGGAAAACTACCGCAAGGGATTGCAGTAGGACTTGAGTTCTTAGGACCACTCACCTTGGCTTTACTATCAATTCAACAACGAAGTGATTACATTTGGGTCATCCTGGCAATTTTCGGTGTAGCACTGATGGTGCCTTGGCAAGATGCCAATGCGACTAACTTTTCATATCTTGGTGCTGCTATGGCCATTGGTGCAGGCATTTGTTGGGCATTCTATATTTATTTTGGACAGAAAGTCGTTCGGCAGAATATCGGCATGCATGCTCTCAGCATTGCAATCGTCCTCTCAGCGTTGACATTATTACCGATCAGTATGGTTCATAATCCATCCGCATTAGTTCAATTTGAATATTGGTCACAAGCCATCGTCATTGCGCTTTTGGCTACAGCCATTCCCTATGCATTGGATTTATTGGCATTAAAGAATTTAAGTAAAATGTCTTATGGAACGCTATCAAGTTTGTCACCAGCATTAGGTGCATTGACAGGTTGGTTACTGTTGAATGAACACATTACCTTATTACAAGCCGTTGCTTTGGGTTGTATTATGATTGCATCAATTGGTGTTACTTATCGCGCTGCTAGAATGAAATCACATGGCATAGAAACATAAAAAAAGATGGCACATGCCATCTTTTTTATCATGGGATTAAACCAAGCTGTCTTTATCTAATTTCTTATATTTCTTATATTCAGTTTGATATTTTTTAGCCAAACTCTCTTTTTGTTTATCCTCTAGAATTTTTCCTGCTTGCTGAAAAAAGCCATGCTCTTCTTCTTCAAGATGATGATGCACTGTTTCTGACAATTTTTTTGCGATGGCTAACCATCCTGGATTACTGAATTCAGTTTCGGTGAGTTGCTCAAGTAATTCGTCCATTTCATGATGTTCAGCCAATGCATGACGCGTAATATTCAAACCTGAATCGGTCATCATCAGTGGAATATAGAAGTATCGGTCTTCTGCCACTGCATGAGCAAACAATTCATTTTTTAGCTGCTCAAATAATGTTCGGCGTTCTGGCGTGTCCCCTGAAGTTTGAACCAGCTTCTCAGCAAGTTCACGTTGAACATCATGACTTTCACGTAAAGCTTCAAAAATATTCATCTTGTTATCCTGTCTTATAAATATGATTTGAAAAAAGAAAAACTTGAATGATCTTCAAAACACTCAACTTACTATAAGAGCTTAGTCGATAACTTCGAGATAGGTTTAAGAAGCGATTTGTATAAAAAAGTTTAATGTTGAGAATGGTTTACATTAAGAACATCTGATAACTTAATCGAACAATTAAAATAGATACCAGAATTAAAAACAGAATACGAATAAAACCACTACCGTATTTAAGCGCCAATTTCACCCCCACAATCGAACCAATCATATTAGCAACAGCCATCATGGCACCCACTGCAAATAAAATGTGGCCTGCAGGAATAAAGAATGTAAGAGCGGCTAAATTGGTCATCACATTACCAATCTTGGCCAAAGCTGCTGCATGCAAAAAATCGACTTGTAAATATCGAATAAAATAAAAAATAAAAAAACTTCCTGTTCCCGGACCGAATAATCCGTCATAAAACCCAATCGCCAAACTTCCTATTCCAGCCAGGATCAGAATTTTAGTGTTTACCGTTTGTGCAATATGAACCTGTCCAAACTCCTTCTTTGACAATGTGTAAATTGCCATCACAATCAGCATCACCAAGACAAAGGGCTGCAAGATTGATTTCGGAATCATGGAAACACTGGCAGCTCCCGCAAAAGAACTGATGGCAGCACATATCGCCACCACCAGTAATAACTTCCATTCAAACTTAACTTTTTTAGCGAAAGTCCACGCAGATGTTGCTGTTCCAACAACCGCAGCTAGCTTATTGGTGCCAAATAATGTTGCTGGCGCCATATGAGGAAAAGCACTCATCAATGCTGGAATCTGAATGAGACCACCACCACCGACTGCTGCATCAATTGCGCCTGCGCAAAATGCAAAAAAAATCAGGCTGAGGATGATTTCTAATTCCATAATTGAGTTCGCTTATAAATTTAATACACGTTTAGGAACTAGACGTTTTTTATCAGTAATTTCAGCTAAACCTAAACACTTTTTTTCGTCAAAAACGAGGACTTGAGATTCGGCAGGATGATCAATATTGCTTTCCATCCCACGACAAAAATATTCTGCACGACCTTCTGGTACTTGAACTTTTGGAAAATGATCCACAGGCGCATAAGCAGGTAACAACAATGCTTCACGTTGTTGTTCAGTTAGACTTTCTAAGTATTCAATGGTGTACTCTGGCACAATACCAAAATGTCCAGTTTGAATACGATGTAAATATGTTAAGTGCCCATAACTTCCTAAAGCTTTAGCAATATCCTCTCCCAATACTCGGATATACGTTCCTTTTGAGCATGTCACATCCAAAGTAATTGAATCTTGAGTGAAAGACATCAGTTCAATCGCGAAAATATGAATTGGACGAGCCTCACGTTCGATTTCAATTCCTTTACGCGCCAGCTCATACAAAGGACGACCTTCTTTCTTTAAAGCAGAATACATTGGAGGAACTTGTTGAATGTCTCCAACGAATTGCTGAATCACGCTTTGAATTTTATCTTCGTTAAGTTCAATCGGTTGTGCCTCGAGCAAAACTTCACCCTCGACATCACCTGTAGTTGTACTATTTCCCAATTGAATCGTCGTTTGATAACGTTTAGTAGATTCCAGTAAAAAGTGTGAAAACTTGGTCGCTTCACCTAAGCAAATCGGGAGTAAGCCTGATGCTAATGGATCTAAAGCGCCAGTATGACCACCTTTTTCAGCACGATAGAGCCAACGCACTTTTTGCAATGCTGCATTTGAGCTAATCCCCAAAGGTTTGTTGAGTAGAAATACACCACTTATATGACGTCGAGTAATTTTTGGAGATTTAGCAGACATTAGATAATATTCAGATCAGTAAAATACTGCTATTTTATCAAATCCATTTATCGAATATTGATTAAATTTTTATGCATAAAATGAGACATTTGTTGCAAATTATTCTACACCATTAATAATAACTAAATGATTTCATAGGATGTGAAATGAATTCAAAAGCTAAATTGAAAATTACACTGCTGATTGTGGCGTGTCTGATCGTTTTATTCCTTCTCTTTCAATGGTTGAAACCTGACTCAGCTGAATCTGCTGAAAACTCACAACGAGCAGCACAAGATGCCGAAATTCAAGCAGAAAATATGGCGCTACAACAAAGTACAACCGTGAATGGTTCTAGCTTTGCAAGTAAAAGTCAGCAAGATATTCAAATCAATTGTCAAATCCAAACCGATAACTCCAACCGTTTGATTGTGAATGAAAATACTAAGAACTGTTTTGAGTTTTTTATTACCCAATACGGCGAAAAAGAGATTCCGCAAATCAAGGCTGATTTTATTAAATTTGCTCAAAGCACCTATCAAGAACCATTACTAGGTCAACTGACAGATTTATGGTCACGCTATGTTCAATATCGTGAAAAAATGGGTGACCTAACACCACCAAACCATGACAAAGAAAGTGCGCAGTATTACAAAGCTATTTTTAATCAGATGAAATCATTGCGTAAACAATTTTTTTCAGACTATGAAATTGAAGGTTTATTTGGTATCGAAGATGAATATCATGATTATACCTTGGCTCGCATGAGTGTCATGGAAGATAAAAATTTATCGGAAAAACAAAAAGCCGATAAATTAAAAGAACTGTTTAATGATCTACCTGAAGATTGGAAAGAAAATTTAAAACAACTTTCTCAACTCGAAGATCTTCGTCAATTAACTGCAGAAATTAAAGCTCGTGGTGGTAGTGCAGAAGAAATTCGTCAAATGCGTCTCAGCTTAGTGGGTCCTGAAGCAACACAACGTCTAGAAAATCTTGATGGACAGCGCTCAAATTGGAAAAGCAAGGTCAATCAATATTTATCTGAACGTGACAGCATTGTAAAAAGTAATATGAGCCCTAGTGCAAAGCAGGAAGCTGTACAACGCCTCCGTTCTCAACATTTTAATAATTCACAAGAGCAACTTCGGGTAGAAACATTCGAGCAAGTTCACGATCAAGGCGGTCAACTTCCTTTTGCCGATTAATCTTTTCAAGGAACACATTCATTCACAGGGAAGAACGATGAAAAACTTAAAACTTAAATTGATACCTACGACGTTAGCATTCGTCACAACGCTATGCTTATCAAGCTCATTAACTGCCCACGCAGGTCCGGGATTACTCGAAGTAAATGAGACAAAGATCGGTAGTTACGCAAAAACCAAATATCCTATTGTGATGACACACGGTTGGTTAGGCTGGTCTCGCATAGGCAATGAAACATTCAATATTGACTATTGGTATCAAATCTTACCTGATCTATCGCGCAATGGTGCACGCGTTTTTGCAGCACAACTCTCACCTGCTCATACGACTGAATTTCGAGGAGAACAATTAATTTCTCAGGTTGAAGAAGTAATTGCGATCACTGGGCAGAAAAAGGTCAATCTGATTGGTCATTCGCACGGCGGACCGACTGTACGTTATGTTGCAGCAGTAAAACCCGACTATGTTGCTTCTGTTACTGGTGTAGGAGGGACTTTCAGAGGTTCTATGGTCGCAGATAAAATTCAAAATAATGAAGCAACTCGAACAATATTTAATATTTTAGGGGATTACATCATTCCCCCATTAATTGCTTATGCACAAGGTCGTCCTGATATGCCGATCAGCTTTGATGCTTCGATGAAATCATTAACTGAAACAGGCTCTGCTGCATTTAATGAACGTTTTCCAACAAAAGCTCTCGCGTCAAGTTGTACTCGTTTAGGCAGCCCAATGGACAACGGAATCTTTTATTATTCTTGGACTGGTGTTGCACAAACCACCAACCTCTTAGATATCGATACCATTTTAATGCAGCTCGGGCCTTTAGCGTATGGCAATAAAGATAATGATGGCATGGTTGGGCGCTGTAGCACGCATATTGGACGTGTGATTCGTGATGATTACAAACTAAATCATACCGATTTAGCTAATATGATGTTCGGTCTCAGAGGTTTATTTGCCCCAGATCCTATTTCACTTTATCGCCAACATGCCAATCGTTTGAAACTGACAGGACTCTAGACGCAAAAAATAGCGCAGTCAAATGGAAAGCTATTCATCAGAATAGCTTTTCCGACCATCAGCGACTCTCGACCAAATTTAAATAATGCTTTTTGAACACATTTGCTAATGATTAAATCCTTTAATTATTTCAACTTTTGATTCTTTTTTGCTTTTTATATGTTAATTCGGCAAGCTAAATTGGCATTTTTTGTATCTTGTTGCATTCAATAACATCTTTTAAGGTCTTCTGTATGTTCATCTGGAAGAACATCATAGATTCACTAAAAACTAGGAATAATAATGAAAATAAAACACATTCTAGGCTCGCTGGTGACAGCGCTATGTCTAACATCTACGACAACTTATGCTACTCAAGCTCAACAGATCAAAGTCTCAAGTGTCAAATCTGACTATGCCAAAACGAAATATCCTATTGTATTCGCTCATGGAATGGTTGGATTTATACGTTTGGGCACTGAAAGTCTAGGCATGGATTACTGGTATCAAATTTTACCTGATCTAGCGAGAAACGGTGCAAACACATGGGCGGCTAGAATGTCTCCTTTCAATTCTTCTGAAGTCCGAGGTGAACAATATGTTCAACAACTTGAAGAAGTCATGGCGATTACTGGTGCTGACAAACTCAATCTGATTGGTCATAGTCATGGTGCAAACTCTGTTCGTTATGCCGCAGGTGTAATGCCTGAACATGTTGCATCGGTGATGACTGTAGCCGGTGCCAACAAAGGCACAATCATCGCGTCAGATGTATTAAAAATCGCAGATAAAACAGGAACATCAGAGCTACTGAATGTTCTCATCAGCACTTTTGGTAAAGTCATTATGTGGGCGCAAGGTCTTCCTGCTGATACGTTCCCACATGATGCGATGGCCGCTGGTGTGAGTACATCTGTTGAAGGAACTGCCTTGTTTAATCAAAAATTCCCTCTCGGTTTACCATTAACCCACTGTGGCGAAGGTGCTTATCAAGAAAAAGGAATTCATTTATATTCAATGACAGGAAACAAGCCTTTTACGAATGCCTTGGATCTAGGTGACCCTGTCATGGTTCTACTTGACCGTTTGTCGGTTCATAAAGCAGGAAAAAATGATGGCATCGTTCCAGTTTGTAGTGCCCATTTTGGTAAAACTATTCGTGATGACTTTCCGTGGAATCATTTAGATGAGGTGAACTTGCTGTTCGGAATTAAAGGATTTTTTGCTCCTGACCCAGTTGCAGTTTATAGACAGCACGCCAACCGCCTTAAATTACAAGGACTTTAAATCTCTAGCTCTTTAATTGAGTAATTGCTTTCAAATTCATTAGGCTGGATTTGAAAGCAGATTCAAATCTTCATCAAGATAGTTCATTGATCAAATCTACCTCTCTTTTTTAACCTTAAAAATTTACCATTCATCTATTCGATATTTAAAATGTGATTTACATCACTATAATCAATTTAACTCTAGGATTAGGGTTTGATAATAAAAAGTTGAGGATGATGATGAAATACAACAAAATTATGGCGTGCCTACTTACGTCTGCAGCTTGCTTAACGACTCAATTATCTAATGCTTCTGCATTAGAAGTGAAACCTGTAACCTCGACACTTGGCAAATACAATACCTACGCAAAAACTAAATACCCAATCGTATTTGCACACGGACTAACAGGATTTGTCCGTCTTGGTACAGAGAGCTTTGGTTTAGATTATTGGCACCAAATCCTGCCAGATCTAGCGCGTAATGGTGCTAATGTCTGGCCTACACGAGTATCTCCATTCAACTCCAACGAAATTCGTGGAGAGCAATTGCTTCAACAAGTTGAAGATATTTTAGCCATTACTGGTGCACAAAAAGTGAACTTAATTGGGCATAGTCAAGGTGGACCATCAATACGTTATATTGGTGGAACAATTCCTGAACATGTGGCATCCATGACCACTGTCGCTGGTGTGAATAAAGGATCACCTATGGCAGACTTTATCTTGCGTTCAGAAGGAACAGGACTTGATACTGTGCTTGCGACAGCGATAAATTTTGTCTCGGGAGCGATTGTTTGGGCACAAGGATTAAATGCGAAAAGCCTGCCACATGATTCGCTTGCCTCGGCTAAAAGTTTATCTACAGCAGGCTCATTAGCATTTACAGAACGTTTCCCTGCGGGTGTACCAACCACAAAATGTGGTGAGGGTGCATATCAAGTCAATGGCATGCGTATGTATTCATTTACTGGTAATACACCGTTTACCAATGCCCTTGATCCATCAGATTATGCAATGCAAGCGGCATCTTTCATTGTATCTAAGGAAGGTGCAAATGATGGTTTAGTCCCAGTTTGCAGTGCTCGCTTCGGACAAACGATTCGGGATGATTACCGTTGGAATCATTTAGATGAGGTCAATCAAATGATGGGGATGACTAGCATTTTTGCAGCAGATCCAGTATCGGTTTATCGACAACACGCAAATCGTTTGAAACTTCAAGGACTATAATCTTCTCAAGCCTCCATACGCTCATCACGAAATTATGGAGGCTTATCTTAAAAATTGTTCCCTAAAGTTTAAATCCACTTTTCTTTCCTTTTGCTTCGCTATACTCTTATTGTGACAACGGAAATTGTCGAGTATTTCAATCCATCTAAGGAATAGAGATGAGAAAATTTATTTTGGGGACATGCCTCTCTTTCGCATGTTTAATTGGCACGAGTTACGCTGCTACAGCACCTGAACAAGTGACTTCAAAATTTCAAACTACTTATGCAAAAACCCAGTATCCAATCGTATTTAGTCACGGAATGTCTGGTTTTATCCGTATTGGCACTGATCCACTCGGTGTAGATTATTGGTATCAAATTTTACCTGATCTCGCCCGTAACGGTGCAAATGTATGGGCTTCCCGTGTATCGCCATTTAACTCATCAGAAATTCGGGGTGAGCAACTTTTACATCAAGTTGAAGAAGTCATTGCACTCACTGGATCGCCTAAGGTCAATCTAATCGGTCACTCTCACGGCGGGCCCACAATTCGATATGTCGCAGGTGTAAGACCTGAATTAGTCGCATCAATGACAGCGATTGGGGCGCCACATCAAGGCTCACCAGTGTCTGATTTTATATTAAAAATTCGTGATACAGCACCAATCCTTGAAACACCTATTGTGGCTGTAGTCAATCTACTGTCTAAAGCTATTATTTGGGCACAGGGACTTGATCCAGTATCCTTCCCTCATGACTCACTTGCGGGAGCTAATAGTTTGAGCTTAGCAGGATCAGCAATATTTAATCAAAAATATCCTATAGGCGTTCCTCAAAACTCATGCTCTGAAGGTTTATATCGTGAACAAGGAATATATAACTATTCCTTTACGGGTATCGGAACGGTCACAAACCCACTTGATGTAGACTCAGCTTTAAAAATTACCAGTTTATTAATTGATGGTGGTCAAGAGAATGATGGTCTAGTTTCACGCTGTAGTGCGAAATTCGGTAAAACCATCCGTGATGATCTCAATTGGAATCATCTAGATGAAGTCAATCAAGTGCTTGGTTTAAAAAGTGTCTTTGCGCCAGATCCAGTCTCGATGTATCGTCAACATGCAAATCGCCTTAAACAACAAGGTCTCTAATATATTTTTTTGTCTGCACTCATCTCTAGATGGGTCCAGACTGTTTAAATAGCCCTCATTAGCATGACATATCTATCCTATAAATGAGTCACCCATCCAATTTATATCAATAAATTTGCACTTTATCTCTTTTTTATAGACTTAAATCACAATCTTAGTATCTTAAATTATGGCGATGGATATCGCCTGAATCATAAAAATAAACGAATCACTGAATGAGTATCGAAAATGAAACTAAAAAAATTAGTCATGAGCCTATGCATAGGTTCATGTTTTCTTCCTGTTGCACAAGCCTCAACGCAAATTAAAGATTTAGCCGTTAACCATACCGTCAAAACACCTAAATCAAATTATGCACAAACCCAATACCCTATTGTGCTTGCCCATGGCTTATTTGGCTTTGGTAGTATGGTCAGTGTTGACTACTTTTATCAGATCACTCCTGATCTTGCTCGAAATGGTGCAAACATCTGGCAAACACGTGTTTCAACGATGAACTCAAGTGAAGTGCGAGGCGAACAAGCACTGAGTTAAGTTGAAGAGATACTTGCCATTACCGGTAAGCAAAAAGTGAATTTAATCGGACATAGTCATGGTGGTCAGACTGTTCGATATATTGCAGGTGTTATACCTGATCATGTCGCATCTGTTACGACAATTGCTTCTGGAAATCAAGGAGCAAGAATGGCTGATATACTAGAAGGTGTTCTGGTAGGTAATATTTTAGAAGCACCTGCACGCGCGATTTTTGACAATCTGGTATCGCCAGTGATTACATTCGCATCTGGTCTTGATCCAAAAGTCTTTCCTTATGATGCTAAAGCAGCCCTACAAAGTTTAGGAACGAAAGAATCACTCCAATTTAGTCAGAATTTTCCAAATGGTGTACCTACAACCCAATGTGGCGAAGGGATTTATCGTGTCAACAATACTCATTATTATTCATTTATGGGTAACTCTCCATTTAATACCGCTTTAGATCCATCTGATTATGGCATGTTAGCTTCTTCTCTTTTGGCTGAAAAAGATGGAGATGGAATTGTAGGGCGTTGCTCCGCTCGATTTGGCAAGGTCATTCGTGATAATTATAAATGGAATCATTTAGATGAAATTAACCATCTACTCGGTTTAAAAAGCATTTTTGCACCAAGTGCTGTAGATATTTATCGTCAGCATGCAAATCGACTTAAACTCCAAGGGCTATAAAACCTAAACACAAAGGGTGAATTTTTCACCCTTTCTTTTCAGTTCAATAATGATCAACATTTAGTCGGATTTATCTTATTTTTGTTTAGTTTTTCTTTACAATATTTTTTGACAATAAATATTGTCTTTTTAAGGAAGAAAAAATGAAAACAAAAAAAATGATCCCAGCACTTCTGCTAAGTCTCGTAGGATTATCTCAACTTACATATGCTTCCGGCCTGATCGATGTCGAAGCTAAATACGTAAATACCAATTATGCGCAAACTAAGTACCCTATTGTAATGGCCCATGGCTTTGCATTAGGTTTTAGCCGCATTGGTACAGAACATTTCGGTTTAGATCAGTTCTATCAAATTACCCCTGACCTCGCACGAAATGGTGCACGTGTTTTGTCGCTCAAATGTCTCCTGTCGAATCAACTGTGGTTCGTGGTGAGCAACTGTTACAACAAGTGGAAACAGCTTTAGCTATTACGGGTAAAGACAAGGTCAATTTGATCGGCCATAGTCATGGAGGACCTACTGTACGTTACGTTGAAGCCATTGCTCCTAAGAAAGTTGCTTCTCTAACTGCTGTTGCAGGCAGTATTAAGGGCTCTCCCCTAGGAGATACTTTCGTAAATAGTAAAGTGCTTAATAGTGTAGCAAAATTAGTTATTGGTGATATTTTGGCACCTGCAATTTCAATTATGGAAGGTAATCCAAGTCTTAGCGTTAATTACGACCAATCCATGTATGATCTTTCTGTAAAAGGTTCTTTAGAATTTAATCAAAAGTTCCCTTCTGCTGCGATCCCTAAAGACTGTAATTCTAACGGTTCATCACAAACGGCTAACGGCGTATATCATTATTCTTGGATTGGTTCTTCAAAGGTGACCAATGTTCTCGATATTTTAGATACCGCAATTGTTGTCTTAGGGACAGCGATTATGCCTAATGAACGCAATCACGATGGTCTCGTGCCTATTTGTAGTGCTAAATACGGCAAAGTAATTCGTGATAATTACAACTTAAATCATTTTGATGAAGTCAATCAAATACTTGGGCTTAAAGGCTTCTTTGCTCCTGATCCAGTATCAATCTTTAGACAACATGCCAATCGTTTGAAGATTCAAGGTTTGTAAGTTTTGATCATAAAAAATGCGCCAAAAGGCGCATTTTTTTGCTTCGAAGCAAGGCTAAAATTAACCTTGTTTACGAGCTGGTAACTTTTCACGAATACGTGCAGCTTTACCAGAAAGTTCACGTAGGTAATAAAGTTTAGCACGACGAACGTCACCACGACGTTTAACTTCGATTTTAGCTACGATTGGTGAATGAGTTTGGAAAACACGCTCAACACCAACACCGCTAGAAATTTTACGTACTGTGAACGCAGAGTTCAAACCACGGTTTTTCTTAGCGATTACAACGCCTTCGAACGCTTGTAAACGTTCACGGTCGCCTTCTTTTACTTTTACTTGGACAACTACTGTGTCACCTGGTGCAAAAGCTGGGATGTCTTGTTTAAGCTGAGCATTTTCTACAGCTTGTACTAAAGGATGCTTACCGCTCATGGGGTATCTCCAATATGTGTGGGTCAGAAGAGGTCTGATATCCACTGGGGCTAGAGGCTAAGGCGCATAGACCCGATTGACTTTCCCTTTATGCTTGACCGCTTCAATGCATAAAGAGCCTATTTAATACTTCAAGCAATATGCTTGAGGTCATATTTGCTTAAATAAATCTAAAAGATTTATTTTTGCGAATCTTTGAGCCATTTCTTTTGCTGCTTAGTCAACTCAACTTTTTCAACCAATTCAGGTCGACGTTCAAGCGTTCGTTGATAGCGCTGCAAAAAACGCCATTTTTCAATATTTGCATGATGACCTGATTTTAGTACCTCAGGCACATCCAAACCTTCAAAATGATCAGGCTTTGTATATTGCGGACAGTCGAGTAAACCATCTACAAATGAGTCTTGAACGTGTGATTGTTCATCAGACATTGCACCCGGAAGTCTCCGAATAATACTGTCCAATAAAACCATCGCAGGCAGTTCTCCCCCAGATAAAACGTAATCCCCTATGGACCATTCCTGATCAACATATTTTTGGATCAAACGCTCATCAACACCTTCATAACGACCACACAATACAATTAATCCGTCATATTGCACGAAATCTTGTACTGAAGGTTCATTTAAGGTTTTACCTTGTGGCGACATATACACCACAGGTACATGAACAGCACCTGCTTGCGTTGCAAGCTCTTTGGCACGATGAATTGCTTTTGCCAATGGCTCAGCCATCATCACCATACCAGGACCACCACCAAATGGACGCTCATCCACTCGTTTGTAGTTCCCTGTTGCAAAATCACGAGGATTAATACAATGAATTTGCATTAAATCGCGTTTCGCTGCGCGACCGCTAATACCAAAACTTGTAATCGCTTCAAACATTTCAGGAAAAAGCGTAATGACTGCAAAAAACATCGCAGACTCCCGTATTTCCGAAAATATTAGTAATCTACGCCCCAATTGACATAGATACGACCAGTTTCGAGATCAACGCGTTGCACCACATCTTTATGCCATGGAATCATTCGCTCTTCGCCATCGACACTGTCAGCAGTTGCGCGAACTACCATCACATCGTTAGCACCTGTTTCAAACAACTCGTGGATTTGACCAAGATTGACTTCTTGCTCTTCATCATCAAGACCTAACACTGTTAGACCCTTTAGATCAGACCAATAATACTCGTCCACGCCTGGTTGAGGCAGTTGCGATTTAGAAATCCAGATATTTGCGCCAACTAAATTGTCTGCTGCAGTACGATCACTCACACCTTTCAGCGAAACAACTAAGCCTTTACCATGTGGCTTCCAACGTTTCACATCTACAATTTGCCAACCTGCTTTGGTCTCGATGTACCAAGGCAGATAGTCAAATATGTTGCTCATAGGTTCTGTATTGGAATAGACCCAGAGCCACCCATTTAATCCATAAGCTGAACGTAGCTGTCCAATCTGAATACGATCTTCGGGAACATTCTGTGTTGGTGTCATGGGCTAGCTTCTACCGTATTAAACAGCAGCTGCAGCTTTTTTAGCTTGAGCAGCTAATGAAGCAACACGTTCAGAAGGTTGAGCACCTTGAGCAACCCAGTGAGCGAAACGATCAGCATCTAAACGAAGTTTTTCTGCTTTACCTTGAGCTGTAGGGTTGAAGAAACCGATACGTTCGATAAAACGACCGTCACGTGCATTACGGCTATCAGTCACGATGATTTGATAGAACGGACGTTTTTTAGCACCACCGCGTGCAAGACGAATAACAACCATGATAGAACCTTATAGTTTTTACGGATTATCCCTGCACCGACCATCGATACATTTCAAACCCCTTTCATAGAGGGCAGTATTTTACGTGAACTTTGATCCGATTGAAAGCTCAAAAATTATTTATCCACATTTTTGAATTTAAATTTATTTTCCATCCCAGTTTGTACTTGAAGAAGGTGTACAAGAAGCTGCTTTCACCCAACATTTTTCATTGGCTTCATTTATGACAAAGTGACCATCTGTTTGCATCAATTTTCCACTCACAGGCACTGCACTCAACACCCAGCTGTTGTTGGTTACATCTGATATACCAACCGTATAGACAGGATCATAATGCGGAACTTCAACTCGATTTTGCGCATTGGTCTGAAATCCCAATTCAGCCAACGTGACTGCTTTGCCATCCGATTTAATATAACTGTAATTCGCAACCTGATAGTGCTGAAGTCGAGCTGCAATATCTGCCAATGTGGTTTTTACTTCGACACGTTTAGTTTTACGAACATATTCTTGGTAGGACGGATAGGCAATCATGGCTAAAATTCCAATGATGACCACTGCAATCATGATCTCTACTAAAGTAAATCCTGAATTACCATTGTTTTGCATTTGCACCACATCCTGTATATGCATTGACTTCTTTTAAGTCATTTTCCACCAAATATTCTGTTTTACAACGAATACCCTGACTCGTCGCCAAAAACGCATCATAGTCTGTCTGCGTTGGTACAGCTCGAATCCCCCATGCCCGTCCCAAGCCCTGATCTGAACTTAATAAGGTTTTAGGTGTTTTTTCACTGATATCGGCAATACTAATCACATATTTTGGTTTCTTCGCATCAGGCAGGGAAATACTCGTCATTGATGTATCTTGATCGTAAATATACTTCGCATCAAAACCTCGATAGGAAAAACTGCGACTTTTATAGCGTTCAAGTTGTTCAATAATTTTGGATACTTCTTGCTGAGCCTGTGCAGCAGCATTACGTTTTAAATAACTTTGGTATGATGGCACTGCGATTGTCATCAATATGGCAATTATCACTACAACAACCATCAACTCAATCAGCGTAAAACCTTTTTGATTCATGGTAACCACCTACTGACGCTCAAACCAGTTATAAGCTTTCAGCACTTTGGTTGTGATGTAGTTGGTATAACCACCGCCCAGCAAAGTCGTTTTCTTTTTACCATTCTGGACAATAGGTACGCTGTTTAGCTTACTAATCCCATCAGACTTAGTGTCTGAGATTTCTGCCACAATTTTATTTTGAAGATTAGACGTTGATCCAGCATCTCCACAAACACCATACGGCAAGCAAAGCTTTAAGGTACGACTTGCTCCTTTAATGCCCCCAGTACATTGGTTCGGTTGTTGTGACGATGCATCATTTGGATTGTATAAAGACACATATAAATCTGAATGACTTGGACTATTTGCGATCGCAATATAACCATTTAATGCTTTAACTGTACCAGTATTCGCTGTTTCGTTTTTAGCCGTTGTTCGTTGCAACACATAGAACCAACCACGCTTATTACGGTTCATCAGATGTGGCACTGTTGTACCTGATAAATTAGACCATGCAGTTAAATGAGCTTCGGTAAGGTTTTGTGTTTTAGCAAAATTCGCTTGAAACAAATTCGGTTGTGCCAAGTCATAATCATGTAACACATAGACTCGATTGTCATAAATATTGCTGGTATTTAATGGAAAGCTGCGATTTCCTGACGCAATACTCACCGCACCAAATCGCTCACCATTCAGATCATGGATGGTCAAAGCAGGCATTTCATAAAAACGTTGGTGATACGCACTAAAATCAGCAAGACGTGTCACTCGTCCAAACGCGGTTGTATTCGTTCCAAGACGATTATTGAGATCGACGCGCCACACTTGCCCACCTAAATCACCAAAATATAGGTGATCGATCAAACCATCCGTATTGCGGTCAAATGCTTTAATTTGACTGACCACACTATATTTCATCTCAGCATGCTTAACATCAACACTGGTTTGATTCGATTGGTTGCCATAGCGTGCATTCCACAATAATTCGCCTGTTTCAGCATCAAAAATATAGACGCCCGCCCCTTGATTAGCTCGTTGACCAGTTAATGCAGATTGAGGCTGATAACCATCCGTTTCATAGGCCATATCATAGCCACCACCCACAATCATGACCGTTTTAACTTTGCCGTCAAAACGAATTTTAGCAATGGTAGGTTTAGACCAACTATATCCCATAGCTTTTAAGGCATCTGATTGATTTGTGCCACTCACTGATGTTGATTTACTCTTTATCGTTCCAGAACTTGGATCAACATGGAAAAGTAATTCAGGTTGGTTCGGATTTTTCATATCCAAGGCATAATAACTACGCCCACCCATGCGCATACCACCATAAATGTTGGCTTTCGCAGCAATAAACTTATTGTTGTTCTGATCAATCTTATATTGAACATCTGAAGTCCATGATCCATCCATGCCATAAATAGGATGCGCAGATGACAATAATGTATTGGACTGTTCAAGTAACGCGTCTCGTCGACTTGGATCTTGAACCATTTCATGAGCTAAGAAACTAAATGCCTCTTCACCAGTTTCTTGATCCACAACATGCAATAATCCTTGCATCGTCCCAAATACCACGTAATCTTTTCGATGAGTCGCATTACGGGTATTCGCTAAAATGGTACCAGACCCCGCGTTATATTTTGCTTCGAGCGTCACCAACAATGGTTCCGAGTGAACAACGCCTCCCATTTGCTGCATCACCTTAAGATCTTTAACCTTATTTAGATCATTCCAAATGTATCCAGCAGGTAAGCTACTTAAGTAGTTTTTATCAAGTCGATAACCCAAAGCCGACAGTAAATAGGGTTGATATACATTTTGTCGCCACCCCGACTTGGTTGAATCAATATAGGTCGCGGCTAGCACATTCTGTGTCGTTAATTTCGTCAGTTGTCCATTCTCAGAACCTACCAATCGTTTTGCTTGATCACCCGTTGTGGCAATCGTTGCATTGGTGAATAAAGGGCGCGTTTTTATTTTGTCTGTAGCAGTAACACCTGCTAGTGGTGAAGGTGTGGCAATCCGAGAGAACACGCCCCCTTGAATTGCACTCAAACCATCATCTATTCCAGTATTGTTCCAAAAATCCTGCGTATTGGTTCGTATGGCACCTGATCGATCAAGTACCTCTTTCCCCGCACGATCAATCATCACAGCTTGAGCGTTAATACTGTATTTCTTTAAGTTCCCTAACCATAATTGATGTGTGGAAGCCAATACCGAATTTGCTGTGCTCACCTGTGGTTGAAACTGAGGTGCGAACACATAAGGATATGCTGAACTTGTTGATAAACGGTCAAATGGCACCACATAAGTACCGAAACTAGCAGCCTCAAAGTTACCGTGAGAGACGGCAACCAAGAAGGTATTCAATGCATTCTGAATATCTTCACCAGAAGTCGCTTGGGTATACCCCCCAATTTCTTGGCGAGTCCCGTAGGTATCCCCTTTACCAATCACATTCCCCAACTGTTTTAATGCTTGAGCATTCATACTATTGGAAATGTCATTTCCAGAACCTGTATAGCTACTATCAAAAGTACAATGATCGTATAGACCGTCATTGTCATAATCACGACAGGTTTCTCGTGGATGCTTTTGGAATAAGGGACCAAAACCTACAGTAGATGTATAAACACGCTTCTGATTCGCATCGCTGGTCATCTGTGTTTGATTTGCCAAACGCTGAACCATCTTACCCACACAAGCCCATGAACTACGGTTTTGCCAGGTGGTTTGATTGGCTGACACAGCATTACCAATATCATCTTCATAAAAACGATATGGCTGCGTCGCCATTTCCTTAAACTCGCCATTGAAGGTCGCGGCACCACTGGCACCTTTGGCATTACCGTAATTGTAATAGACATCTTTTAAGGGCGAGCCTTCACAAGTAAAGCTGTCATCTGCCAACGCATTTTGCATGACAGGGAGTACCGTCTTTGGTCTCAAACCAACTGGCGCCCCATCTGTTAAGAAAAAAACACCTTGCGTACTACATTGGGCATCACTGTTATTCAACTTGTTGAGTGGCGCTCTATAACTACCATCCGCTTTGCGAATGTCCGCTGGCGCAAATGATGCTCCAGATAAACCACGGCTATAATTAGAATATTTAGATGAAGGAAGTAAATCGATGCCTTTTAGGTTAGCCCCAAAGGTACGATTTCCTAGTAAATACGCATAAGTTTCTGAGAGTAATAGTGGTGTGGGCGTACTACCTACGGCTCCAATACTATTAATTTTATTGATTAAATCCGTACGGTGAGCAGGTGTAAGTTGTTTTGCTTCTAGTAAGATTTTAGATGAACGAGCATTTTCACCATAGCTTAACCAATCTTCTGTTGTCCCTATTTCACCCGTTGACGTAAACACCGACACCCCAATATAAACATTATCTGGAATACGATAATTTCCTGATAAGTCCTTTGCATTTAAGGCATCTACCAATGAGTTTTTTAAGGCATTTAAACGGCTAACACTTTGACCTTTATAAGTTGCATCTACTGCACTCATACTCATCGAGTTATCAATCGCCAACATGATAATCGGATTATTTTTTGCTACAGGATTTTGATAAATTTGTAGATCACTGGCACTCAATTGCATTGGGATCGCACCCAATGCCATCACGACTGCAATACTTTGCGCAATCATCTTTTTTGTAAAATGATTCTTTATCTTTTTATTCACAACACATCCCCATTAAGATTCAGCGCGCTGATAAGCATCAAAAATGTAACTTTGAATTTGGGTGTTATACGGCACACCAATATCCTTTAAACAAGATGAAATGGTTTGTGCATTACCCACCAATGGTGCTGTGTGTGGTCGGCGCAAACAAAGATGGATTTCATCCGTTAAATCTGTCGAAGACAATGCGGGTAAGAGCGATGTTGAATAGACTGTTATTTTTTTAGTATCAGAAGGTTGTCCTATACTTTCAGTGTCAGTTCCAACGTTTGCGTTTGAAAGTGGGATATCATGATCACTGTCTGATGGAGGGCTTACGATTACAGATACCTGAGTTAATTGCGCCTTACGAGCACTGGCATAATCCCCATCATTTGATAAGGAACAAAACCCAGAAACACCATCGACTGAGACATCACTCATTGCTTCATTCCAACGCAATACACTACTGTTGGAAACATTAAACATCGCACTATTGGATTGGTTTCTAAAACAGAATACGACTTCGTCACCTTCATTCTGAATCGAGTAACCAATTAAGCTCAGAGGGTTACCACTGGAGGCAGCATAGCCGCCATGCCCCAATCGATAAAAAACAGTATCGGAAGATTGCATTAACAATTGTTGCGCTTGGCTGTTGGTGGTGATATTCAAACTCACCATACTTTGTCGAATCGCCCAAGTACCAATAATGGTGAGCAGAACTAACATAATCAGTACCACAATCAGCGTTGCACCACGTTGATGTTGAATCATAAGCCCTCCGCTGAATCCATCACACTCATACCATTTCGAATCGCGATCGTTTGTGTAATGACTTGTCGAATAAATTTAGTCGCGACGGTTTTTTGTACTTTTTTTAATTTTACTTTTTGATCTAGAACTTCAAATGTTTGATGAGGAGAAATTGCTTGATTTTGACCTACATTTTCAGATGACCTTACTAATAAACCGACCTGTATTGAATTGATGCGTGGACGTGGATAAACATTGAGCTTTTTATAATCTTCAATACTTATATATCTTTGCTGTGCCGTATTATCGTCATTAGAAATCCCCAACAGATAGTGAAAGTGATCAACACGATGCATCAAAATTTCACCATTCGTTGTTCCAAAGACAGTCTTTTTATTATTAAAATTTTTTAAAATTTGAGTGCTGTTACGCGTGTACCACCCTGCTTCACAGGCCAAGACCAATGCATCGTGTGGTTCTTTTTGTATATTTGCATTTGCATCTTTACGTAGAAAAAAACGTTGAACAATATATCGTCCAGCATCGTAATTATTACCTTCACAATCCACACCTTGTGTATCAGCATAAAACTGCATGACCAATTGGTCGCTCATTCCCGCTTGAGCAGGTTGTGAAGATTCAGCTGAAACCAACTCTATATTACTCGGCATACCAGATTGCGATACAGGCACAACCTCCGTATTTGGAATATTTCGTGAAATATTGACGGGAATATTGGTCGCATTAAATGCCAAATCACCAGATGTAGGCACCACTGGAGACTGAGCTGAAGTGATAACAATGCCACCATGCGTCAAACGATCATTAATGATATTTACTTGACCATAATTTGCTTTACGAATTTCATAAGTAAGAAAGCGCAGACCAAAGTTGCCGTTATCTTGAACCTCCGACATCCCTTTCTGCATCGTGAATCCCATCTGCCCTGTAAAAAACAGATGTACCGCAGCAGCGGTAATCAATAATCCAAGCACCAAAGCGATCATAAGCTCGACTAGCGTCAAACCTTTTTGTGTATACCTAAGATGCTGCATCAATAAAGCTCCATAACGATGCATTGCGCTTTTGGTAAATAACTTCCACCATGGGTACATGCATCTTTTGCAGAAGCATCATCGATAGGTTTTGTTTTTCCCCAGGCTACGTAAATGCATCGGCGAGATTGCAAATTATTACTGACTTGGCAATTCGGCATTTTGATACTCATACCAAGACCATTGGCATTTTTTATTATCTGGGCAGCATCATAATGGGCAAAATCGGCTGCTTGAACACATGGATTCGTCGTTCCTTTTTGCACACATGATTTGGCTGTAGTTGTTTGTGTTTCTGCATTTATTCTGGCTTGATACTGAGTATAAGCATTTGAGTTCGCACGTATCTTCTCAGATAAGTCACGCGCTAAATTCATGGCTTGTAATTTAGACATTGCTTCATGTGAAGCATCAATTGCGCGCATTTGTAAAAATGAAAACTCCAATACCCCAATGGCCAAAACCAATAAGGCAACTAGAATTTCAATCATTCCTACCCCCTGTTGCGCAGCACGCATTAGCATGTCCCCTCTGCTTTTAAATATTGTGTTCCCATTCTTGTAATTGCTATCGTTTTAGAAACACCTAACACCTTATTACAAATAGAAAAATTTATGTCAGATGTAAAGTCAGAAATTCCCCCATCCATCCAGAATGTGACTTTTTCTTGTGATGAAGTCAATTTATTTTGCGCTTTGGGTGTCCAATGAAAGATTGTATTGCTATCTGATTGATTCGACTGAAGATCTACAGTCACATCTTTTCTTAACAATGTTGCTTGATTACGCGCCATCATCAGCACGCTTGATAATTCACGTACATCTGAATTTAGGCGATATTGCGCAACAATATTTTTAAAAGATGGAATAGCCATGGTTGCTGTGATTGATAGCACAATTGTGGTAATCAACAGCTCAATAATGGTAAAGCCCCGTTGTAAGTCTTTCATATTCAAACTTTTGTATTTATTTATTAATGTTACAAAAGTAATATTTTATAATAATAAAGCCAACACAGTTGTGACAAATGGTATGAAAATGAGGATAAGATCACACTTTTGCAATCTGTTCACTTACCCTGCTATGTCATTGATAATTCATTATTAAGCTTGAGTAACTTGAATTCTCAATTCTTTAGGCAAGCTAAAGGTTATATTCTCCTCTCGCCCATTTAATTCCTGTGGTGACGTAGCGCCCCAATCTTGTAGACGCTGAATCACTTGTTTAATCAAAATTTCAGGTGCTGAAGCACCTGCGGTAACACCAATTTTAGTGGTTTCAGCAAACCATTCCTTTTTCAGCTCATCCGCATTATCTACGAGATAAGCATGCTTACCCATTCGCTCTGCCAACTCACGAAGACGATTAGAGTTCGAGGAGTTTGGAGAGCCAACCACTAAAACGACATCACATTGAGTCGCTAAATCACGGACCGCATCTTGACGGTTTTGAGTTGCATAACAGATATCATCTTTACGTGGCCCTTGGATGGCTGGGAATTTAGCACGTAAAGCATCAATGACTTTTGCAGTATCATCAATTGAAAGTGTCGTTTGAGTGACAAATGCTAACTTATTAGGATTATTCACCTGTAAAGCAGCAACATCATCCTCATCTTCAACCAGATAAATTGCACCACCATTTTTCAGATCATATTGACCCATTGTACCTTCAACTTCTGGATGCCCTTCATGACCAATCAGAATGGCTTCTATCCCTTCACGCGCATATTTTGTGACTTCGATATGCACTTTTGTCACGAGAGGACATGTGGCATCAAATACTTTTAGTCCACGGCGCTCAGCTTCTTGCTGCACAGCTTTTGATACACCATGTGCACTAAAAATCACGATATTGTCATCAGGAACTTCATCTAATTCATCTACAAAAATTGCACCACGTTGGCGTAAATCGTCCACAACAAATTTGTTATGTACCACTTCATGACGAACGTAAATCGGAGGATTAAAGCTTTCAAGTGCACGATTAACGATCGCAATAGCGCGGTCTACACCAGCACAGAAACCACGTGGATTAGCTAAAACAATTTCCATAAGACCCTCAAACGATCGCTAAAATTTGGTCAATGAATCAGAATATTTTTTAAAACAAATGCGAATTGCTATTTAGTTTAAAAGCACTCTGCTCTAAAATAGAGAAGATATTTTATCATATCAGGAAAAATATCATGTCGGGTCTCTTGTTTGTCGTTTCAGCTGCTTCTGGAACTGGCAAAACATCATTAGTTAAAGCCCTACTTGAGCGCGTAAGCAATTTACACGTTTCTGTTTCACACACTACTCGAGGTCAACGTCCTGGTGAATTAGATGGTGTGCATTATCACTTTACCAGCAAAGAATCTTTCATTGAGCAAGTGAATCAAGGTGGTTTCATCGAATACGCGGAAGTTTTCGGTAACTACTACGGCACTTCACAAGCGACTGTAAAAGAACAACTTGCAAAAGGTCATGATGTTTTACTTGAAATTGATTGGCAAGGTGCAGAACAGGTTCGCCAACTTTTTCCTGAATCAAAACAAATTTTCATTCTTCCACCTACTCAATTTGATCTTCGCCAACGCCTATCAAACCGCGGTACAGATTCTGTTGAAGTGATTGAACATCGCTTAAGTTGTGCGGTAGAAGATATGCAACAGTACGTAAACTTCGATTACATCATCTTGAATGATGATTTTAATAAAGCTTTACATGATCTTGAGTCTGTCATTAATGCGAACCGTCTTTCATTATCACAACAGGCTCACCGACATAAAGATTTAATTCAAAAATTAATCACACCGAATTCGTGATTAAACTTGAGTCTATAGACAAAGCATTTTATACTGCGCAGTCTGTTAAAAAATTTCATACATACGAGAACTCTTATGGCACGCGTAACCGTTGAAGATTGTTTAGACCATGTAGACAACCGCTTTGAGCTTGTACTAGTGGCAAGCAAACGCGCGCGTCAACTTGCTCGTCAAGGTATCGAACCAACTGTAGAATGGGACAATGACAAACCAACAGTGGTTGCTTTACGTGAAATCGCTGAAGGTCATGTCACTAAAGATATCTTGAAACAACGTGAGCAAGATTATCAAACGTCTAGCTTAGATTTAGCACTTTCTGCAAATAACTTAAACTTAGATGGTTTTTCTTTCCAATAAGCTTAAGACCTGCATTTAAAAGAGCCTAGTCCAATGACTAGGCTTTTTTATTGAATTTTTTTAGAGAATGATTCGACAAAATTGAAAAAATTTGTTAAAAAAATTAGATCTATTCTCTATTTAAAAATAGAGCATTGTAGCAATATGAATTTTTAGTAAAGTCTTTTACTTTTTACTCTCTTCCACGGATTCAAAGGTGTAGTATGCCAGGCCCATTGGTCAGCCAAGCTAAGCAACAGCTAAAAGTCATCATCGACGCGTATTTATCTGAAAAGGACGTCGACAGAGTACTTGTGGCCTGCGATTATGCTGACATGGCGCATGATGGTATTACACGCAAAAGCGGTGAACCCTATATTCTGCATCCGATAGCCGTAAGTTGTATTCTGGCGCATATGCGCCTAGACCCAGAAACGTTGATGGCAGCACTACTGCACGATGTCATTGAAGATACCGACTTTAGCAAAGAAGACATTACTGAAAAATTTGGCAAAACAGTGGCTGAGCTGGTCGATGGTGTTACGAAATTAAGCCACTCTAGTGACAAAGAATATAATAAAGCAGCCTCATTCCGAAAAATCCTACAAGCCACATTACAAGATCCTCGTGTGATCATCATTAAACTTTCAGATCGTTACCATAATATGACGACTTTGGAAGCTTTAAGACCGGATAAACGTGCCCGTATTGCACAAGAAACTTTTGATATATTTGTGCCAATGGCGCGTTTGGTCGGCATGAATGAAATGGCTGACAATCTTGAACACCTCTGCTATCAAAATCTTGATTTAGATATGTTCAATGATGTACAAGATGCTTTGGCGCAAACCAAACCGCAACGCTGTAAGTACCAAGCCATTTGGGAAAAGCATTTGAGCGATCTCTTGGAAAACTCCAATATTCCTGGGCGGATTAAAAAGAAAAACAATAACATTGAATTATTACGCCACTTTGTTAAAAACGAAATTAACCTTCAAGAACTCACACATAGTCATGCGTTTGAAATCGTACTCCAGACCATTGCCGATTGCGATCGTTTAGTTGAGTTGTTAAAAGATAATTTCCAAGTTTTAAATTACCAAGATCATATCCGCCGCCCTCTTCCTGGTGGCAATCAATCCTTGATGCTTCGTTTGAAAGGCGAGAAAACCACGCTTTCGCTCACCATTCAAACTGAACTTATGCGTAAGGCTGCGCGATTTGGTGTGGTATTAGGTGAAAATGCTCCTCAAACATGCCGATCTGCCATTCAGGCATCTATGCAGAATTTGCATACCTTAGTCGGTGGCGACTGTGCAAAGACCACGTTTAATGATCTATTGGATTATCTACATCAAGAAAAAATATGGGTCTATACTCCTCAAGGTCACTTACATGAGTTACCACAAGGAGCTACAGCAGTAGATTTCGCCTACTCTGCAAGCTTGTTCTTAGGTAACCATGCCGTCGGCTGTAAAATTGATGGTGAAATCAAACCGCTTTCTACACCACTCTCAAGTGGTCAAGTCATTGAGGTGATTACCGATGTTCTCGCTTCACCCAACCCGGATTGGCTGAGCTTTATCAACACTCAAAAAGCCAGACGCTCTATTCAAAATATTTTGCGAGATCAAGATATTGATGAACAGCGCCTTGTCGGTCAACAAGCCTTAAATCGTGCATTAAAGTTATTTAATACCTCTATTCATGATCTAACCGATCAAAATTGGACTGAACTATTACAATGGCGCCATATTCCAAGCAAGAATCAACTTTTTGAACAAATTGCTGTAGGTGATTTGCTCCCACAACTTGTGGCGAACCATCTCTTTGCTCAAGATCATCATCAAGATCAAGCATCAAGTCGCCTGATCTTAGGTACTGATGGTGTAGATGTAAAATATGCCCATTGTTGTAATGCAGTGCTAGGCGACCCTATTCAGGGACATTTATCTCGCCGCGGTCTTATTGTTCACCGTGCTCGCTGTAAGAACCTTCTACACGAACAACAGTTACACCCTGAAAATATTATGCCGTTGCACTGGAAAGATGAAGGTGAATCAGAAATCAACTTCAATGCTTACTTGTGTATCGATCTATTATTAAGTGATGAGCAAATTTCACAACTGATTTATATCTGTCGTAAATCAAAAATCGGAATCGAGTCCGTTCGACAATACGAATCAAAAACCTATCTGAGTATTGTTGTTCATAGTCGTCAGCAAATTGCGCAAATCATTCGTGAACTCCGCATGCAATTTGGTTTTCCGCGTATTTCACGCATGTCAGCCCCTCTTGCCGTTGAAGAAGTCTCACAAGCCTGCTAAACAAATACAGATTAGAGCTTTCACCTATAGTGTTCATCCTTTATGATGAAGCTAGATTTGAATAATGGAGAAATAGATGTCCCGCCAAGTCATTCATACTGAAAATGCACCTGCTGCAATTGGTACTTACTCTCAAGCCATTCTTGTCGGCGATACACTTTATCTTTCAGGACAAATTGGATTAGATCCATATAGCATGGAATTGGTTGAGGGCATTGAAGCTCAAATTCGTCGTGTTTTTGATAATCTAAAAGCAGTTTGTGAAGCTGCTGGTGGTTCTTTAGCTGATATTGCCAAACTGAATATTTTCCTCACTGATTTATCTCACTTTCAATTGGTAAACCAAATTATGGGTGAATATTTCGCTCAGCCGTATCCAGCGCGTGCAGCATTAGGCGTTGCAAGTTTACCTAAAGGCGCACTGGTTGAAATGGATGGTGTTGTGATTATTTCTAAATAATTTCAATATCTTAAAAAATACCACCTATGAGGTGGTATTTTTTTATCTAGAAAATCGATGAATTAAACAGCATTTTTAAATGAATTTCATTGACAAACGATAATAATTATCAATAATATCAACTATCGCATTTATCCTTGTGGTTGAGCAGAAATGTACGTTTGTTTATGTCGTGGAATTACAGATCAAGATATTAAAGATGCTATGGCAAATGGCGCTGAATCTTATCGTGAAATTCGTGACTTGCTTGATC
Source organism: Acinetobacter sp. 24-47-62 (assembly GCF_056779765.1). NCBI lineage: Bacteria > Pseudomonadati > Pseudomonadota > Gammaproteobacteria > Moraxellales > Moraxellaceae > Acinetobacter > Acinetobacter sp. 24-47-62. The sequence continues at coordinate 63,023 of NZ_JBWYIN010000008.1, read as the reverse complement.
TAGGCACTTGTTGCGGACGCTGTGTTCCTGAAGCACGCAGTATTATTAATGAAGAACTTGCTGAAATAGCTGCCAGAATTTCAATCGCCGCTTAATTCAGAATGTGCTAAAAATAATAAGAACTCATTCTATAACTATAATTCAGATTTCCAATTTCTCCCCCCGCTTTGACTCAGCGGGGTTATTTTTTGAAAAAGTGTATTTGATTGCGATTTTCATTTGCTGTTCAATAAATTACTCGTCAGACTTTAGCAAGTTGGGTTAAGATAATCTCTATCGATAGCCTTCTATGATAGGCTGAATTTTGAGTTTGGAGCTAAGATCATGAAAGGCAACCGTGACGTTATTCATCAGTTAAATCAGGTGCTTTACCACCATCTTACAGCCATCAACCAATATTTTTTACACTCACGCATGTTTAATGATTGGGGCATCGAACAACTCGGTTCAGCGGAATATAAAGAATCTATCCGCCAAATGAAGCATGCAGATAAAATCATTGAACGCATTTTATTTTTAGAAGGTCTTCCAAATCTTCAACATCTGGGTAAGCTCTATATTGGTCAACACACCATTGAAGTGCTGCAATGCGATGTTCGGAAAGTAAAAGAAAATATTGAAACGATTCAAACTGCTGTGAAATTAGCAGAAGAACAACTCGATTATGTTACACGTGATTTAGTACAAGAGATTTTAGAAAAAGAAGAAGAGTATTTAGATTGGGCGACCACTCAACTCGATCTTGTCGATCAAGTTGGTGTAGAGAATTATATTCAAAGCCAAATTTAATGATTGAAATAAAAAAATCCCCTTTTGGGGATTTTTTTATTTCAATAACTCATCATACTCAATATGCTGCTTATGCAATATTTCTAAAATCCATAACTGATGCTTCGCTTCTTGCTCCTTCCCATTAAAAGCCAACACTTGTGCATACTTATGTAAATCATATTTTGATGCCAAGTTTGCAACCATTCGCTCTAGATCAGCAAGTTGTTGTTCTGTCATTTCAGTTTTAGGATCTAATCCGATCCACCACACGCGCTCTTTAAATTGGGTAATCAACCAAATTTGCTTTTGCATGGTGTGTTGTTGATCTACTGTTAAAGCTTCAGTCTTTGATGCGAGTACACTTTGCTCTTTATATAAAAAATAATCCCGTGTCGTAACTAAAGCCCCCACAATCGTGATAAGAGCAATCACTGCGAACACTCGACCATTCATTTTTACTGAAGGCAAATTTTTATATTGCGCCTGAATGATGCCCAGTAAGAAACCTGCTGGAAGTAGAAAATAAGCATAATGCAAAGGAAACTCTAACATGCCATGAATGAGGATTGCACATACCATTAATGTTGCAATGATCGAGATATTATCCTTCACCCCTTTATTGAGCCACAGTAGCCAAGCTGTAAAGTACAGAAGAATAAACCCACCTAAAATCAAACCATTCCAGACCAACAGATCTAGAATCATGTTGTGTGCACTTTTATACCAAAGTGAAACTTGGAAGGTATCGGTAATATAATATTGTGCTAAGCCTGTTTGATTCCATCCATATCCCCACCATGGTTGATGCAGAATCGCAGCTATCATTTGTTGCCACATATCAAGACGAATATCGCCCATACCTTGGACAGCACGGTTTGCTGCGGAACTTTGCACAACTAAAGCTGAATCACCAATAGAAAAGATCAACTGGTTGATCATCGTTAAATTCAGTGTTAAGAGTACAAATACACCTAACCAAAAAGCTAAATGAGTCAATGAAAATCGATTCTGTTTTTTGAATTGTTTGATTAACCAATAGATCACGATAAAAGCACAAACGATAATGCTTGTTCGGGATTGTGCTAAAACAATTCCCAATAAAATAACAAATGCGATTGGTATAAGATAAAGATTGGAAAGTAATCGTTTTTCAAATAGATAGAGCGAACTCAGTAGCCCTAAAAAAAGTAAAGTCCCTAAGTTATTGGGTTGAGCTAAATTGGCGTAAGGTCTAGTTCCCTTTAGTGGATAAATGACATCGCCTAAAATCCAATTCAACTGGAGCCATTGAAGCATCGCGAATATAGCGGAAATGAAGCCAACGGAAATAAATGTTAAACAGGTAATTTTAAATACTTGTTCTCTATTTTTCTGCTCAAGGCAAAGTTGATACCCAGCAATGACCATCAATACAAAGAACAGAATATACGCAAAACTAAATAAAGCATTGCTGAAATAGATGTTCTGTCCAAAAATAAATTGAATGAGTGGAATACTTAAAAATGGCAATAAATAAAGCTGTGGTTTTGGTATGTTTAGTTTAAACTTTGCTAAGCCTAACAATAAAAATGATGCTGCAATAAAAGTTAATATTTCTGAGCCAAAAGTCGGCCAAGGAGAACGATGATAAGATATCAAATAAGAAAGTGCCACTAAAGCAACATTAATGTAATTCATTTCTTGAGTATTTAATAAAAAATTAATTTTAATACAAACTCTAAAAATTTACAGTAAAGACATCCTCTGATGAGGATGTCTTGGATTACATTAATTAATCTTCTTCTTCTTCTTCAACAACACCAATTGCTGGACAGTTATTAGCGAATTGTTGTGGTACATCTGTGTTACATGCCCATTTACCTGAAGCTTGATTGTATGTAAATACAACCTTTTTATCTCTTAGGTTTTTATTTACAGTGTCATTAAAGAAATATGAAACAGCGTATGCCTCTGTTGATCCATCCCATGCTGGTGCACCTTTGGTACCCTTAGCTGTAGCAATATCTCCATACTTACCATCTAATTGTATTCCTAATGCATTAGTTGTCGCAGTAGAAGCACCGATCGAAGTACCAAATGCAGCACCTTGATCAATTTTTTCTTGAGCAGCAGTTTTTACACCATTTAAAAGTGTTTGTGATTCAGCAAATTGTGATCGAGCAATGTAATTTTGATATTGAGGAATCGCAATCGCAGCAAGAATACCGATAATTGCAACAACAATCATTAACTCGATTAAAGTAAAACCTTTTTGAGCGTTCATAACATCTCTCCTAATTTTTTAAGTTCAAAGTTAACAACCTATCCCCAAAATAGATTTTGTTGTTGCTAACTAACTGATGCTATTTTCGGATAACGATTCAAGGTTGCCAATAAATATTTTTCAAATTTATTTTTAATGTTAATTTATGTAAAAAAGTGACATTTTTTGTCACTTTTCTTAAATCAATTTAAAATAATTGGCTGATTACTGAGCTCATTTTCCAAATTTTGCACTTTATCATCGTAAAAACGATTCAAAATTCCCCCAACTTCCATTACGCCAACAATAACACCCTGTTTATAATTTTTATTTTTTAGCTCATTAATCATGTGATCACAGATTGCTTGCCAATCTTGTTGCGTTGTTGCCTTTTGAATTCCACGATCAATCACAATTTCAACTTTCTGCTCACATAGATTTAAATATATCAGTACACCACTATTAAATTCTGTATCCCATACACCTAATTCAGCAAAAAGTTGTTCGGCGCGCTGACGAGTATTCATTGAATAAGCCAAGGCACATGGAATATATCCCTCTATGACCACTTGGATCTCTCCAACATGACCTTGCTCCGCTTGTTTCACTGCCTCTGCAATCGCATTTTGATCCATTTTGGAAAAATAACGTTTAGACGCAGGCAAATAACAAAAGTGCCTAATCCAGCGCTTGAAGCTCGGTTGAGATGCTTGTTGCAACTTAGGTTCAGTGATAATTTCTGTCGTTTCAGTTTTTGTTACCATGAGCCTGACGCACCTCCCCCACCAAAGCCACCACCACCACCACTAAATCCACCACCGCCAAATCCGCCTCGACCGCCACCGCCGCCGCGTCCTCCGCCAGATAAAAATGCTTGGAAAATCAACTGTGCGATTGATGTAAATAATAAAAAGAAAATTCCAATACCCACAATTAAGCTGATTAAAATCCCTGAACCATAAATCATACTCGCAGCAAAAGCAGTAACACCCGCGACCGAAGCACTTAAACGATTACCAATAATAAAAGAACCAATCACACCAGCGATTAAAATAAATAATACCGTGTTAAATGTCTTTTCCTTTGCATATTGCACTTTTAAGGCTTGTTCTTGTCTAAGTTTCAGTTCTTCAGCAGCTTGCTGGGCAATTTCCGGATCAAGGTTAACGATTCGTTCAATTTCTCTGACCCCTGCAATTAAACCCTGTCCAAATTGATTGACTTTAAAATAAGGGGTGATTTGTTCGCGAATGATTCGACTCGCAACGATATCTGGAATCACACCTTCCAATCCATAACCTGTTGCGATATGTAATCTTCGATCATTAATCGCCACTGCGATTAATAAACCATTATCTTGTTGAGCAGAACCTAACCCCCAAGTCTGTGCAGTCCGCATTGCAAAATCAAAGATACCTTCCTGACCAGTTGTCGGAACAATGACGATCCCAATTTGAGCCTTACCCTCATTATATAGACCGCGAATTATTGTATCGAGTTCTGACTTTTCTTGAGGAGAAAGTATATTCGCCTGATCTATCACAGGTTCATTTAATGTAGGAAGTTGACGTTGTGAGTCTCCTTCCTGCATATCATTTGAAACAGTAACAGGAGATACTGATGTTGGTTTATTTTGCTGAGCACTTGATGATGGATTTGTTGAGTTGGGTTGAATCACTTTTCCCAGCACAATCGTGTCAGACTCATGATCTACTGCTGTTGCAGTTTCTGCATGAACTGTTTGCAATGTACAGGTCATCACAAAGACAAATAGCCATGAAATCAATTTCATACTGTTGTGTCTAAGATGCTGAGTTCTTATGCTCATATTCATCAACTTCAAATCTTTGATTTAATCAAAAGAAACATTCGGTGCCTTTTGTGCACTCGCTTCAGCACTAAAGTTTTCTTTTGCATCCATGCCAATTACTTTCGCAGTTACGACTTGTGGGAATTGACGAACATAGGTGTTGTAATCTTGGACGGTAGAAATATAGCGATTACGCGCAACTGCTATACGGTTTTCTGTACCCTCTAATTGTACCTGCAAATCACGGAATTGCTCATTCGCTTTAAGATCTGGATAGTTTTCAGTCACTGCCAGCAAACGTGATAATGCACTTGTCATTTGCGATTGCGCTTCTTGATAACGCTTGAATAGTTCAGGATTTTCAAGAACCTCTTTATCAACTTTGAGCCCTGCAACATTTGCACGTGCCTCTGTGACTTCAGTTAAAACTTGTTCTTCATGTTTTGCATATCCTTTAACTACATTCACCAAATTCGGAACAAGGTCTGCTCGACGCTGGTATTGGTTTTGTACCTCAGACCATGATGCAGTTACCGCTTCATCTTTCGCTTGAAGTGTATTGTACCCACAACCTGTGAAAAGCAAGGAACTTGATAATGCGAGCACAACAGCTGATTTTTTTAAAATTTGCATGACATCAACCTCATTATTTATTTGTATTTGTTTAATTAAAAATATTGTATACGCAAATTCAAAATTGAATGTAGCATTTATTTTATGGCTTTAATTTATATAAAAACATTAAGATAAAAAAAGCCACCCTAAGGTGGCTTTTTGTTTGAAATTACTCTTCGTCTTTTTTATCGTCAGCTGGAGGTAAGTCCTTCACAGCTTCAGCAATTAGACCAAACATGTAGTTTCCGTATGCATTAGTTTTATCATAATGGAAACGTAAACGAGGTGTGATACGTGTCTTAATACGACGACTCAGCTCATGGCGCAGAAAACCTGATGCTTTATTTAAAACATCTAGAGTATCTTTATTTGCTGCTTCACTTTGCTCATCACCAAGTTCACGCCCCATGACCGTGACATAAACTTCAGCATAGCCTAAATCTGGGCTCACTTTCACCGCTGAGATGGTCACAAGACCACCTAAGCGTGGATCTTTCAGCTCCTGACGGATGAGTTCAGACAATTCACGCTGAACCGTGTCCGCCATACGCTTAAGACGTTGACTACCCGCCATTAAAGACTCCGTTTAATTAATTGAACATCATAGACTTCGATTTTATCGAGCACTTTGATGTCTTTATAGCCTTTGACTGCAAGACCACATTCCATACCAGCACGAACTTCTTCAACCACTTCTTTATAACGGCGAAGTGATTCAAGTTCACCTTGGAACACGACCACGTCATCACGAAGGACACGAATTGGTTTGTTACGGTGTAATAAGCCTTCAAGAACCATACAACCTGCTGCAGCACCAAACTTACTCGAGTGGAATACTTCACGCACTTCAGCCACACCAAGAATTGTTTCACGATGTTCTGGTGCAAGCTTACCACTCATTGCATCTTTCACATCATCAATCAATTGGTAAATGATTGAGTAGTAACGGATGTCGATACCATCTGCGTCAGCTTTTTGGCGCGCTGTATTATCTGCACGAACGTTAAAGCCTAATAAGAATGCTTCTGAAGATTCTGCAAGTGTGACATCAGACTCAGTAATCGCACCAACACCTGAACCAATGACACGCACTTTCACTTCATCAGTTGAAAGTTCAGCCAATGCAACATGAAGCGCTTCCAATGTACCGCGAACATCTGTCTTCAGAACAACATTCACAATCGGCACATCTTTTTTGCCCATAGAAGCCATTAAGTTTTCAAGACGCATTGCAGATTGACGCTCTAAACGTTTTTGACGTTCACGATCCATACGCGCATCAGCCACTTCACGTGCTTTCTTCTCATCATTTACAACAAGAACTTCGTCACCAGCCATTGGCGCTTCTGGAAGACCTAAGATTTCAACTGGAATCGATGGACCTGCAGACTTAATACGTTGACCATTTTCATCAGTCATCGCACGTACACGACCGTAAGATGCACCAGCTAGAACAAGGTCACCTACTTTTAATGTACCATTTTGAACAAGAATCGAAGTAACCGCACCACGGCCTTTATCAACACGTGCTTCGATTACAACACCTTGAGCCGCACCTTCTTCAGAAGCTTTAAGCTCTAGAAGTTCAGATTGAATTAAGATCAAGTCAAGAAGTTCATCAATACCTGCACCCGTGTGCGCAGAAACCATTGCGACAGGTACATCACCACCCCATTGCTCAGGCACGATTTCTTTAGTTGTCAATTCGTTCAATACGCGATCTGGATCAGCAGATTCTTTATCCATCTTGTTGATTGCAACAATGATTGGCGTACCTGCTGCACGAGCATGGTCAATCGCTTCCGCTGTTTGTGGCATAACACCATCATCAGCTGCGACCACCAATACAACGATATCAGTTGCTTTCGCACCACGTGAACGCATCGCAGTAAATGCTGCGTGTCCCGGAGTATCTAAGAAAGTGATAATACCTTTATCCGTTGTAACGTGATAAGCACCGATATGCTGTGTAATACCGCCCGCTTCACCTTGCGCTACTTTCGCACGACGAATACGATCAAGAAGCGATGTCTTACCATGGTCAACGTGACCCATGATAGTAACTACTGGTGGACGCGTTGTTTGTGCACCACGTGCTTCTTCAGCCGCTTCAAGCAAGTTATCTTCCGCTTGAGTATCTGATACTAGAACTGGGTTATGACCCATTTCTTCAACCACTAGAACTGCTGTATCTTGGTCGATTGATTGGTTTTGAGTGACAAGCTCACCCATTTTCATGAGTGTTTTAATTACTTCACGAACCTTAATCGCCATTTTTGCAGCAAGGTCAGCAACAACAATAGTTGCACCGATTTCAACATCATAAACTTGCTTTTTAACTGGTTTCTCGAAACCATGTTTATTAGCTTGGCTTGATTTCAAACCACGTTTATGAGAGTTGTCACGGAAAGATTGCTCTTCTTGACCACGACGACCACCTTTCTTAGGAGAACGTGCACCTGGTGTGTTATTACCACGCTTTATGTCACGGTCTTCTTTCGCGAATGAATCTTCGTATGCTTGACCAACAAGACCAGCAGCCAATGGAGAATCATCGACCACACGAATCGTTGCAGTTGCATCTTCATTAGAGTACTTAGAAGCCATCTGACGCATTTGTTCAAGCGTACGTTGTTGAGCTTCTTCAGCTGCTTTACGACGTGCTGCTTCTTCGACTGCTTTTAATTTAGCAGCTTCAGCTTCACGTGCTTTTTTCTGTTCTGCAGTTTCAGTTGGCTTAGTTGCTTGTTTAACAATCGGTTTATTTGTTGACTTGCGCTTAACCACAACCGCAGCTTTAGCAACTTCTTGCTTCTCACTCGATTGTTTCGCTGCAGCACGCATTGCATCTAAGTTCGCTTTCGCTTTACTTACTGCAGGTTGCGCTTTCTCCTCAGCTTGAGCTGGTTTAACTTCAACTTTTTGCTGTGCCTTTGCTTCAGTTTCAGCTTTTGCTTTTGCCAATGCTTCAGCTTTAATTTGTTCAGGATCTGGCTTAGTGAACGTATGCTTCTTACGAACTTCTACGTTAATAGTTTTAGCTTTACCTGATGTACTTGCTACTTTTGCAGTACTCGTAGTTTTACGTTTCAACGTGATTTTTCCTGCGCTGCCGCTGTCTTGCCCATGCGCTTTTTTCAAATGAGCGACTAAACGGTCTTGCTGTTCTACTGAGATTGTGTCTTCTGCCTTAGATTGAGGCAACCCAGCATCTCGCACCTGATCTAATAGTTTTTCAACTGGAAGACCTACGCTGACTGCTAACTCTTTAATTGACTTATCCGTCATGTATGACCTCCTCGTTAATTAAACCATGATTCACGTGCTTTCATGATCAATTGACCTGCTTTCTCAGCACCTAAACCTTCGATATCAGAGATATCATCAGTTGCCTGATCTGCTAAATCATCTACTGTGATTACACCGCGAGCCGCTAATGCATAAGCAAGCTCTGAACTCATTCCTTCCATCGCTAGAAGCTCTTCGCTCGGTTCTTGAATATTTTCTTGCTCTTTCAGTGCATCTGCTAATGCAACTTCTTTCGCACGGCTTTGTAAAAGCTCAACCGTTTCTGCATCTAATTCGATTTCATCAAATGTTTCAGCTGGAACGTAAGCAATCTCTTCAAGTGAAGTAAAGCCCATTTCTACCAATGCCATCGCAAGGTCTTCTTCAATATCAAGACGACCTACAAACATATCGAGATATTGCTGTGCTTCATTTTGTTGACGAGCACGGTACTCTTCTTCAAGCATCATATTGAGCTTGTAACCAGTTAACTCAGAAGCTAAACGTACGTTTTGACCTTGAGAACCAATTGCACGCGCCAATTGATCGCTTGTAGCAAAAATAATATCTGCTGTGCGTTCTTCTTCATCAATCACAATACCCGATACATCTGCTGGCTCTAAAGCACTTGCGATATATTGAGCTGGATCATCTGACCAAACTACAACATCAATACGCTCACCATTTAATTCTTGCTGTACAGCTTGGATACGTGTTCCACGCATACCAATACATGCACCAACTGGATCAATACGATGATCGTTCGTTTTCACTGCAATTTTAGCACGAACACCCGGTTGACGTGCAGCAGCTTTAATTTCGATGATTTCTTCAGAAATTTCTGGAATTTCTTTTTTCATCAATGCCATTAACATTTCTGGCTTAGCACGAGAAAGTTGTAGCTGCGCACCACGACCTTCACGGTTTACGTTAAATAAAATCGCATTTACACGTTGTTTAGGACGTAAAATTTCTTTTGCGATCATTTCTTCACGTGCAAGATATGCTTCCGCATTCTCACCGAGGTCAATGATGAAACCATCTTTAGTTTGTTTCTTTACTTCACCGTAAATTAACTCACCAACTTTAGATTCATATGCATCTGCAATAAGCGCACGTTCAGCTTCACGAATTTTCTGAACAATAACTTGCTTCGCAATTTGAGCTGCAATACGACCAAATTCAATTGATTCTACTTCAAGCTCACGTACATCACCGATTGACCATATCGCTGGGTCCACATCAGAAATCGCGTCTTGGCATGCAGGCATTTCATGATCTTCATCTGCTACTACAGTCCATTGACGGAAAGTACGGTATTCACCAGTCTTACGATCGATTTCAACGCGCAACTGTGCTTCTTCAGAATTTGTGCCTTCGTAGAATTTTTTCTTCGTTGCAGCAACTAGAGCTTGCTCGAGCGCTTCGAAAATCGCTTCACGACTAACACCTTTTTCATTACTAACCGTCTCAGCAACGGTAAGAATTTCACGGCCCATAAGTCACCTACTATTCAAATTCTTTTAGTTAAGATTAATTTAGTCTTGGTAGATCAAGTTGGCCTTATCGATATTGTGACTATCGATCTCGAGCACTTGTTGCTTTTCAACTTCAACTTGGATCATTTCATTTTCTACATCTACAGCAACCAGTTTCGCTTGGAATTTACGGCGGTTATCCACTGCAGAAATCAAACGTAAAGCAACTTGTTGACCAATATATGCTTGCATCTGTTCAAGTTTAAAGAAAGTGCGATCCCAACCTGGTGATGAAACTTCTAATGCGTATTCACCAGAAATTGGATCATGAACATCGAGGATTGCACCAACTTGTTGGGTAACACGTACACAATCTTGCACACCCACACCACGACCAAGATCAATTTCACCGTCTTCGGAAATAACAGGTTCTTTGTTTGGATCTTCAGGCTTGTCAATGTAGATACGTACTAGCGAACGCTTACCCTGAGGTGTAAATTCTAAACCCCATAGTTCAACATCGCACGCCTCAACAGCGGGTGCGATCAGTTCATACAATGCTTGGGTTTTATTTGATAACTTCATTTACTCTCGTCATTTATGTGCGATTCAATCGGCCAACAGACCGACACAGACTAACTATAGTGATAGCATGATTATTTGACCAATTGATGTCCACACTACACGATAGATAACAAAAAAGGGCGCATTCGCCCCCATTATTGCACAGAAAAGCAATGCCCACTGTGCAAAAAGGCCCACCTAGTTGTGAGCCTCTTTAGAAACTTGGTAGCGGGAGCTGGATTTGAACCAACGACCTTCGGGTTATGAGCCCGACGAGCTACCAGACTGCTCCATCCCGCATCAACGTGCAAAATTATATCTAAATTTGAATCATTTTTCAATCAGAAAAACTTTCTAATTAGACTTGATTAAGTTGCACCTTAATCAAAAGTGGTAGCGGGAGCTGGATTTGAACCAACGACCTTCGGGTTATGAGCCCGACGAGCTACCAGACTGCTCCATCCCGCATCAACGTGCAAAAAGTATATCTCAACTCAAACTTTGTTTAAGTTGCCTATCTTAAGTTTGCATCTTAATTATAGGATTGATTGGTAGCGGGAGCTGGATTTGAACCAACGACCTTCGGGTTATGAGCCCGACGAGCTACCAGACTGCTCCATCCCGCATCAACAGATTTTGCTGCAAACACCAACTTAAACTTCTGGATTATAAGTTGGTGCGGAAGGGGGGACTTGAACCCCCACGCCCGAAAGCACTACCACCTCAAGGTAGCGTGTCTACCAATTCCACCACCACCGCAGCTGTGACGCATTCTAGTGGTTTCAATGAAAAATTGAAAGCGAAATATTCAATTATTCAGCTGGTTTTGGTGCAGTTGATGAAGTTTCAGGCGATTTTTGATCAACTTGCTCAGTTGTGTTAATCGTTTTCAAACCATAAGCATCTGTCGTTTGCTGCTTCGCAAAGTAAGCCAAGCTAATACTTGTGATAAAGAATAAAGCAGTAAGTATCCCGGTTAAACGAGTTAAGAAGTTACCAGAACCAGAAGCGCCGAATACAGTCGCTGCACCGCCACCGCCAAAAGACGCACCTGCATCTGCACCTTTACCATGCTGTACTAGAATTAAAATAATCATCAATAACGCTAAAATGATGTGTAGCACCAGTACAAAAGATTGCATGATGAACTCCTAATTATTTTGATTGGGCAAATGCTTGCGCAATTTGAACAAATGATTCTGCATTGAGTGATGCACCGCCTACGAGGGCACCATTGATATCAGGGCATGCTGCCAATTCAACAGCATTCTCAGGTTTTACACTACCACCATAAAGAATTGCTATGTTTTGACCTTCAGGTGTAATTTGACTCAATCCTTCACGAATTTTAGCATGCATTGCTTGTGCATCATCCGGGGAAGCTGTTTTACCAGTTCCAATTGCCCAAATTGGCTCGTAGGCGACGGTAATATGCACCCATTGCTCTGGATTCACAACACCTGCAATGTCACAAATTTGTTGTAACACCACTTGCTCAGCTTGCCCACTTTCACGCTGTTCAAGGCTTTCACCCACACAATAGATGATATGTAAGTTAGCAGCTAAAGCATTTTTTATTTTTTCATTAAGAATCGCAGGTGTGTCATTAAATATTTCACGACGTTCAGAATGTCCAATTAATACATAATCGACTTGGCTATCCTTTAAAAGATCTGCGCTAACTTCACCTGTAAATGCACCAGTACCCGCAATACGTGATACATCTTGAGCGACCACAAACACTTCATGAGCATCTGTTGCAAGTTCATTTTTTACTTGGAGTAAAGCCAATAAAGTTGGCGCAACACCAATTTTACAAACATCATGGGCGATTGAAGCTTGCTCAAGCTGTTGTTTCAAATCAGCTAAAAGCTGTTGCGTGTTAGCCTGCATTGGGTTCATTTTCCAATTGCCTACAACCCACGGAGTAATTGTCGAACCCGACATAGATCTAACCTTCTATCAAAAATGCGCACATTCTACACGGATTTTAAAAAATTAACGTAAAAATTCAATGGATACAGATTCAGCACCTAGAATTCTTTAAAAAAAGACAACATAAGACACAATACCCAACAGAATAAGTGAAAAAATTCAATTTTTTCATAGTTTTCGGATAATATTAATGATTTTAAGTATAGAATTTTCTACTTATAACCGTATAATTTTAATATTCGAATTATAAAATGAATTTAAGGCGTATTGGGGATGACTTTAGATCAAAGTGGGCCAAAATTTTCTGGGTTAAGTCGTCGTTTGGTTGATGAAGGCATTTTGACCTCCCAGCAAATGCAAAATGCTATTATTAATTCAAAAAAATCTCATCAAAAATTAGTACCTTACCTCGTTGAACATCTCAAAATACGAGCAAATACGATTGCTGAAATGGTTGCTCAAGAGTTTGGGGAGCCATTGTTCGATTTAGATGCATATAATGTTGAGTTACTACCCAAAGATATCGTTGCAGAAAATCTTGTTACAAAACATTTAATCTTACCTTTATATCAACGAGGTATATCTTTATTTGTAGCGACGAGTGATCCTACAGATATCGAAGCATTGGAAGCAATTCGATTTAATAGTAAATTAAACGTCGTTCCTATTACTGTAGAACATAATAAACTTGAAAAACTGATCGAAAAGCATTTTTCTGAAAATGAGAATTTCAATTTCGGTGATGAAGATCTTGACGTTAACGTGGTCGAGAACGATACACCGCAAAATAATAACGATGATGGTCCTTCAGGTGATGATTCCCCGATTGTTAAGTACATCAACAAGCTTTTGGTTGACGCCATTCGCATGGGTGCATCAGATTTACACTTCGAACCTTATGAAAAAACGTACCGAGTTCGATACCGCGTTGATGGTGTTTTAAGAACTATTGCAAATCCACCATTGCAACTCGCGAATCGATTAGCTTCACGCTTGAAAGTTATGTCTCAAATGGATATTTCAGAAAAGCGTATTCCGCAAGATGGCCGTATTAAGCTTAAATTATCTCGTACTAAAGCGATTGATTTTCGTGTTAACTCATTACCAACCCTATTTGGCGAAAAAATCGTATTACGTATTTTGGATCCGTCTAGTGCAATGCTCGGTATTGATGCATTAGGTTATGAAGAAGATCAGAAAGCTTTATTCCTTGAGGCACTTGAGAAGCCTCAAGGCATGTTACTGATTACGGGTCCAACAGGTTCTGGTAAAACAGTATCGCTTTATACAGGATTGAATATTTTAAATACTGAAAATGCCAACATCTCTACAGCAGAAGATCCCGTAGAAATTAACTTAGAAGGCATTAATCAGGTCAACGTCAACTATAAAGTGGGCTTAAGCTTCTCAGTCGCATTGAAATCATTCCTGCGTCAAGATCCTGATATTATTATGGTCGGGGAGATTCGAGATCTCGAAACAGCTGAAATTGCAATTAAGGCAGCACAAACAGGCCACATGGTGATGTCTACACTTCATACCAATAGTGCTCCTGAAACCTTAACCCGGTTGCGCAATATGGGGGTTCCCTCTTTTAATATTGCAACTTCGGTGAATCTCGTCATTGCTCAACGACTTGCTAGACGACTGTGTGTACACTGTAAAGTACCTGCTGATATTCCTAAACCAAGTTTGTTAGAAATGGGATTCACAGAACAGGATTTAGCAGATCCAGATTTTAAAATTTATCAACCTGTCGGTTGTCCTGAGTGCCGTGATGGTTATAAAGGACGTGTCGGTATTTATGAAGTCATGAAAGTGACACCTGAAATTTCGAAGATTATTATGGATGATGGCAATGCATTAGAGATTGCAGCTGCATCTGAAAGACTGGGGTTTAAGAATCTTCGACGTTCGGGCTTAATTAAGGTCATGAACGGACTCACTTCTTTACAAGAAGTGAATCGTGTGACCAGTGAATAATTAAAAATAAGGAAATCATTATGGCGGTGAAAAAAGCACAGATGATGCCAACGTTTGTATATGACGGCGTGGATCGCAAGGGTACCAAAGTTAAAGGTGAAATGCCTGCGCGTAATATTCAACTTGCAAAAGTCATGCTCCGCAAACAAGGCATTACGGTGCGTAGTATCCGCGAGAAGCGCAAGAATATTCTTGAAGGCTTAATGAAGAAGAAAGTGTCTACTTTGGACATCACCATCTTTACGCGTCAGCTTGCCACCATGATGAAAGCAGGTGTACCACTTGTTCAAAGCTTTGAAATTGTTGCAGAAGGCTTAGATAATCCTGCAATGCGTGAAGTGGTTTTGGGTATTAAAACTGAGGTCGAAGGTGGTAATACTTTTGCAGGTGCACTACGCAAATATCCTCAGCATTTTGATCATTTATTCTGCTCATTGGTAGAATCAGGTGAGCAATCAGGTGCGCTTGAAACCATGCTCGATCGAGTCGCGATTTATAAAGAAAAAAGTGAAGTTCTCAAACAAAAAATTAAAAAAGCGATGAAGTATCCAATTGCTGTCATTGTTGTTGCAATTATTGTGACCATTATTTTGATGGTCAAAGTGGTTCCTGTCTTCTCTGAGATGTTTAGCTCATTTGGCGCAGACTTACCTGCGTTCACGCAACTCGTAGTGGCAATGTCTGAGTGGGTGCAAAAATATTGGTTTATTTTAATTATCGGTATCGCGCTGACCATTATCGGCTTTATTGAAGCCAAAAAACGTAGTCAAAAATTTGCGGATGCATTAGATCGCACGGCTTTAAGGCTGCCTATTTTTGGTGATTTGGTTTATAAAGCAATTATCGCACGTTATAGCCGTACACTTTCAACCACATTTGCTGCCGGCGTCCCTTTAATCGATGCACTCCAATCAACAGCTGGTGCAACGAATAACGTGGTATATGAGCAAGCAGTTATGCGTATTCGTGACGACGTTGCGACTGGTCAACAACTTCATTTCGCTATGCGCTCGACCAATTTATTCCCATCTATGGCTGTGCAAATGGTAGCGATTGGTGAAGAATCGGGTTCACTCGATGCTATGCTAGATAAGGTTGCAACCCATTATGAAAGTGAAGTCGACAATGCTGTCGATGGCTTAACCTCCATGATGGAGCCTTTGATTATGGCCATTCTAGGTGTCTTGGTCGGCGGCTTAGTCATCGCAATGTATCTTCCAATCTTCCAAATGGGTTCTGTGGTGTAATGAACGAAATAATTGCGTATTTAATTCAATCGCCTACAGCACTCTATTTAACTGTAGGAATCATCAGCTTATGTGTCGGCAGTTTTTTAAATGTTGTCATTTACCGCACACCTAAAATGATGGAGCAAGAATGGCGTCAAGACTGTCAGATGTTTTTACATCCCGACCAAGCCATAATTGATGAAGATAAGCTCACGCTAAGTAAACCTGCATCGACCTGCCCGAAATGTAAAACACCTATTCGTTGGTATCAAAATATCCCCGTGATAAGTTGGTTATTTTTACGTGGAAAATGTGGTGAATGTGAAAATCCGATTGGCATTCGTTATCCACTGGTAGAAGTTTTGACTGCTGTTTGCTCATTAGTGGTCGTCGCGGTATTTGGTCCAAGCCTACAAATGCTTTTTGGCTTAATTTTAACGTGGACACTGATCGCACTCACATTCATCGACTTCGATACACAACTTTTACCCGATCGATATACTCTCCCCTTGGCTGCACTTGGTTTAGCGATAAATAGCTATGCACTCTACACCTCACCTACCTCCGCCATTTGGGGTTATTTGATTGGTTTCCTCTGTTTATGGGTGGTGTACTATCTATTTAAAATCGTGACAGGCAAAGAAGGAATGGGATATGGCGACTTCAAATTACTGGCCGCGCTTGGTGCATGGATGGGTCCATTTTTATTACCGCTCATTGTCCTACTTTCATCCTTAGTCGGTGCAATCATCGGCATCATTTTGATGAAAGTCAAAAAAGAAAATCAGCCCTTTGCTTTTGGACCTTATATTGCGATTGCTGGATGGATTGCATTCTTATGGGGTAACGAAATTATGAAGGTTTATTTAGGCGGTTAAGCTAAAATAAGCCCCATTATGATAATTACAAGGTTTTTTACATGCGCTTTATTTTGGGCTTAACAGGTGGTATTGGAAGTGGAAAAACTGCTGCAAGTCAGTGGTTTGAAACACAAGGTATTACTGTTGTTGATGCAGATATCGTAGCACGTGAAGTGGTTGAAATTGGAAAACCTGCACTACAAAAAATTAAAGATCATTTTGGGGATTGGGTGCTATTGGAAGATGGCGCACTCGACCGCAGAGCGTTAAGAGATCATATTTTTAAACATCCTGAAGCTAGAAAGATATTAGAAAATATTACGCATCCTGCAATTCGCCTATCGATTATTGAACAACTACAATGGGCGACCAGTCCTTATGCCATTTTAGTTTCCCCACTCTTATTTGAAACCAATCAACACCAACTTACTCAACGTACTTTACTAATCGATGCATCCACAGAATTACAAATCTTGCGTGCTTCGCAACGTGATCATCAAGACATTGAGCAAATTAAAAAAATAATGAGTGCGCAAATGTCTCGTGAAGAAAAATTAAAACGTGCAGACGATGTTGTTATTAATGATGGTGAACTTGATCATCTCTATCAACAACTCGCAGTAAAACACCAATATTATCTTAGTCTTGCACAACAAGCTTAGATTAAAAAAAGCAGTCTAAGAAGACTGCTTTTTTTGTTGCTCAAGTTTTTGGCTTAGTGCATCTTGGCGACCCAGCCATCGCCATGGTTGTAATGCGCCTATCGCCATACCCAATAACCCAAATAACATCGCAATACTTAAAGGTTCATTTAACAAAGGCACTGCCAAAATTGCAGCTAAAAAAGGTGCTAAATTGGTAATGCTCCCTGCTTTAAAAGCCCCGAGTCTTTTAATCGCTTCCACATAAGTTAAAGTTGCAATAATGACCACAAATATGCCATGAAATATTGTTTGAAACATTAAATGCTGAGGCTCAGGAGTATTAAGATCTTTGGGTAAAAATAACACATAAATGGGTACATAAATCACGGCTGACCAGATGGCAACCCCACACATCGCCTGCCATGCACTCAGTTGGAATTTACGCAGTAATACGGTAAATATTGCCCAAAAAATGGCGCTCAAGAAGAATAATCCATCACCAGCACCAAAAGGAATGCCTGATTCACGATACATCAGGAGACTCATAATACCGAGCACGGTGATCATAATGAGCAAACTTGCCCATGTATGACGATCAAAAGCCTGCTTCATCAATATAAAAGCCACGATGGCAGTACAAATAGGAATACAACCATTGAGAAAAATTGCAGCATGCGCAGTCGGTGCATAGTGAAATGCGCTATAAGCCAACAAACAATAGATCACACCACCAATCATTGCCAAAATAAATGGTTCTTTTTTAAGTAAAAAAGAGGCTTCTCTACGATAAAGTAAAATCGGCATTAAGATCAAAAAAGCCAGTGAAAAACGCAGTGCCACAATGTCCCACGTATTGATGTGCCATAGCGCATTTAATCGTGCAGTGAGGGTAAATCCCCCCCAGATGCACATGGTAGTAATAAGAAAAAAATAGCCTTGGGCTCGATCTGAAAGTGCCATCTCAAATTAGGCTTGACGTTGTCTACACGCTTCGTAAAGTGCCATGCCTGTCGCCACACTCACATTCAAACTTTGTAAATTGCCACTCATTGGAATATAAACTTTGTGATCGCATTGCGCCTGAGTAATCGGTCTTAAACCAGTATCTTCAGCACCCATAATCACTGCGACAGGACCAGTCAAATCACATTCGTGAATAGGTAGAGCATGCTCATCTAGCATCGTGCCAATCACTCGAACATTAAAATCATGTTTGATTTTAGCTAAAGTACGAGCCAAATTCGTCACTTGGATAAATTTAACTTTCTCTGCACCACCAGCAGCAACCTTACGAGCCGTTGGTGTTAAGCTCGCAGAACGATCACGAGGAACAACAACCGCGTGTACGCCCATGGCTGCCGCAGTTCGAATACACGCACCCAAATTATGCGGGTCCGTCACTTGGTCAAGCGCCAGTAAAAAAACATTGTCTGTACTTTTGATTAATTGCTCAAGATCATTTTCATTCAGCGTTGGATGAGGACGAACTGCAGCAACGACACCTTGATGAAAAGGTTGTCCAGCCAGTTTTTCAAGGCTGTCTCGGCTCGCTTTTTGAATACTAATTCCGAAAGGTTCAGCCAACTCAAAAATACGTTTTAAACGTTGATCTTCACGACCTTTTAGTGCAAATAGAGTCAAAACGCGTTCAGGTTCTAACTCCAACAATGACTCCACAGAATGAACGCCATAATAATATTCGGGTTTAGCCATGAACGACCTCAACTCACTAAGACAATACAATAATATAGAAAAGAAAAATCCCGCAAAGCCAACTTTACAGGATTTTATATAGCGAATAGTTTAACCGATTTGACCATTGAATGTTGGTCAAATTTTTTTTGGGTAATTAGCCTTCGAAATGACAAACGTAGTCTAATACGTCATCTGTTTCGATTTTGAAACGGCTCTCACCAGGCACATAAAACGACTGCCCTGCACGGAAAAGCTCATGTTCTTCATTGTCTGCAATTGTGACACGACATTCACCAGAAATAATTTCCATACGCTCTGGTACATGTGTTTCAAAAGTAAGCGGTTGTTCCGTCGGTAGAATAACCCCAAGTGTTTTTTTCGTACCGTCTTCAAATTGAACAGTGTGGCTAATACACGTCCCGCCAAAATAAACATTTGATTTTTTTACAACAGATACATGATCAAATTGTGATGACATGCGTATTCTCCAAATAATGCGCATTTTATAAATTTTAATTGCCGTAGTTTAATTGCGCTCGAGCAACTAATCAATCAGTGTTTTGCAATGGTTTTTATAAGCAACGTTTGTTCCCTATTGATGAAATTTAAAGATTTTTTTGATTTCTTCTATATATCTTTTGTACACAGGTAAAAGAATATATTCAGTCACTAGTAATCAACCTAATTTCAGTTAAAATGCAAACTAAAAGTTCTCATATTCAAATGTCGTGACTTGAGACTAAAACAAAATTTCTCTATCTTAGAATCCACACTTTCGCAGCTCGGATGCGTTTATGCTGACACACCTTAATCTGATCAACTTTGCTTTAGCCGATAACTTAGCCATTGATATTGATCAAGGTTTCAATGTTCTTACGGGTGAAACTGGTGCAGGTAAATCTTTATTACTCGATGCATTATCAGCGTGTTTAGGCGAGCGTACTGATACGAATTACGTTCGTTATGGTTCAGATAAGGCTGATGTTACAGCCGTATTTAGTTATCAAGATCAAAGTCCTGAAGCTGAATGGTTAAGCACTCATGAGCTGGCAGATGAATCGGGTGAAATTCACCTAAGACGGGTAATCTTTGCTACAGGTCGTAGTAAAGCTTGGATCAATGGACGTCCAAGTAGTCTGTCAGAATTAAAGGAAATTGGCAGACTCTTAGTCCAACTTTACAGCCAACATAGTCAGCAACAATTGTTAGAACCGCCCTATCCAAAACATTGGTTAGATCGTTACAGCAACTTTGGTCAACATACGCTTGCTGTCAAAGACAGTTATAACGCATGGCAAAAAAATATCCGACAGCATCAAGCTGCGCTTGATGCACAGACCACCCGCCTTCAACGCATTGAGACACTTAATCTTCAATTAGAAGAATTAGAAGAAGTGGTTCGACTTGACTATAAAGAAATTGAACAAGAGTTCGATCGCTTAAGTCATCATGAACACATCATGCAAGATTGTAGTTATGCAATCAACGTTTTAGATGAGTCTGATCAAAATATCACTCAGGAGATTTCAAGTATTATTCGCAAGCTTGAATCTCATGCAGGTCGTAGTGATTTACTCTCTGAAATTTATAACTCATTATTAAATGCGCAAAGTGAAATCGATGATGCCAGTGCGAATTTAAAACAATTCATTGACCGTCAGAGTTTTGATCCTGAACGAATGGAAGAGTTAAACACACAACTGGAAATATTCCATCGTTTAGCGCGCAAATATCGAGTACAACCCGAAGATTTAAAATCAGAATACGAACATTGGCAGGCAGAGCTAGAACAATTACATCAGCTTGAAGATCCAGAGACTTTGGCTGAACAAGTTGAAATTTCACATCAACAGTTTATAGAGAAAGCTCAATATCTAGATGATATCCGTCGTAAAGCAGCAGAACCCTTAGCCAAACTCTTAACAGAACAAGTCAAGCAACTGGCTTTACCAGAAGCTCATTTTGAATTCCGTTTTGATCCTCTGGAGCAACCTTCATCTGAAGGGTTTAGTTTTATTCAATTATTGTTCACAGCAAACAAAGGGATCCCACCTCAACCGCTTGCGAAGGTTGCGTCTGGTGGTGAATTGTCACGTATTGCATTGGTCATGCAAGTCATGAATGCAGAGAAAACCGAAGCTGAAGTACTCGTTTTTGACGAAATTGATGTAGGTATCAGTGGTGGAACAGCTGAGATTGTCGGTCGCTTATTGGCTGGATTAGGTCAACATGTTCAAATTCTATGTATTACACATCAAGCCCAAGTTGCAGCGCAATCGGACCAACATTTGTTAGTGAAAAAACTGCAAACAGACCCTGCTAGCAGCACTATCGTTGAGCTTGATGAAGATCAACGGATATTAGAGCTTGCTCGCATGACTGGTGGTGTCGAAATTAGCGAGACCACCCTTCAACATGCAAAACAATTAAGACAATTAAAGTTTCAGACCAGCACATCTTGATTATTTTAAAAGGATTGTTGAAAACCCATAAGTCTAGTATGTTGAAGTAAAGTGATACTCAAACATAGGAGAAGCCATTAGGTGAGTAAACAATTTCTAACGCACCGTTGCCTGATTGCCCCACCTGATTTAGCAGATGATTTCTTCGCAAATAGTGTGGTCTATATTGCTCGTCATGATCATGAAGGTGCGCAGGGAATTATGATCAATCGTCCAGCTGGGATTCAGGTTAAAGAACTCTTAACAGATCTTGATATCGTTGCAGATCATGTTCACCCACATGATGTCTTACAAGGTGGTCCTTTACGACCAGAAGCGGGTTTTGTACTTCATACAGGTCAACCTACTTGGCATGCGTCCATCGCTGTAGGTGAAAACCTTTGTTTAACAACTTCAAAGGATATTCTTGATGCAATCGCACACAATGAAGGTGTTGGTCGCTATCAAATTGCTTTAGGCTATGCCAGTTGGAGTAAAAATCAGTTGGAGCAAGAAATCGCTCGAGGTGACTGGCTCATTTGTGACTCTGATATGGATTTGATTTTTAACTTACCCTATGACGATCGCTGGGACGCTGCCTATAGAAAAATGGGGGTCGATCGTACATGGCTTTCATCTGAGATTGGACATGCCTGATTCAACTACCGCTCAACTCATTATGGCCTTTGACTTTGGCACACAAAAAACAGGAATGGCTGTAGGATCGTCCATTATTGAAAGTGCTACGCCACTTTCACTTTTACCGATGAAAGATGGCATTCCCAATTGGGATGATCTACTCAAAATTGTAAAACAGCATTCTCCAAATCTGTTTTTAGTCGGGCTACCACTGAATATGGATGATAGCGAATCGGAACTATCAACACGAGCACGTAAATTTGCTCGTCGTTTAAGACACAAAACCAATATAGAAACATGGATGGTGGATGAGCGATTAACAACTCGCGAAGCGCGTGATGAACTCGATCATTATCAGGCGCAAGGGCGTGGAAAAAAGTTGTCCGCAGACAGCTTGGCAGCCGCTTTATTTATTGAAAGTTGGTATCGTAATCCTCAAGGTATTCAACCTTAATAGAATACTTACCATTTCATCTAGGATAAAAATAGCGAAAGGTTAAATTGATTCTAGGCTCTAATACTTTGGTTGATTTCGCTAAAGTGTGTTTCCAAAAACGCTGTGTTTGACCTTTCATTACAATTAACTGTCCTGATTGTAGATATATTTCCGCAGTATGAGTTTTATCACGATGTTTAAATCTAAATTTTCGTGTTGCACCGAGACTCAGTGAGGCAATGACAGTCTCGCCATGTTCAGGATCTCTTAATGCAGCCTCATCATCACTATGCCATCCTACACCTTGAGTTCCATCTTCATACAAATTAGCCAAACAAGAATTAAATTGAACTCCTGTTATAAGTTCAATTTTTTGCTTGAGTGCTAATAATTTCAAATCCCAAATTTGTGCTTGTTTATCCATTCCTGAATAGTGATATTGATAGTTTTGGTCACCATACCATACGACTTTACGACCCGTCTTAAAATATTGGCCGTATAAAATCACTTCATCCTGTTTCCAAGCCAAAGCTTCTAAAAAATAATCGAAATAATCCTGTGATTCAGCATGAGTAAGTATAAGGCCGTAATCTTCTACAATCCCATCACAAGGTAGGAGATTTGAATTGGGTTCGGGTGCAAACAGCTCAAAGTTCATAACCAATTTGCCATGAAAATATAACCGTATATTAGCTGAATATTTCAACTGACAAATTGAAACATTGTGAACGCTTGTGACACTGGACAATCAAGCTTAGACTGGCATAAATCTAGACAATAAAAACAATCGCTTATGAATTTATGGCAACTTTTTCTAAAACTTAAACCTTTCGTTCGACCTTATCGCTTTTTAGTGATTGCCACTCTCTTTCTTACGCTCATCGGCTCTTTCACAGCTCAAGTGAATGCACTCACTTTGCAATATGCAGTTGATGAAATTAATGCGCTGGTTGAGAATGGCTTTGGCTTAGCCGAAGGCTGGAATATCCTGATTACCATTACAGCGATATTATTGGGTAAAGAAGTGATTAATGCTTTTGTGCAATTCGGACAAAAGTTTTATGGTGAAAAACTTAGAATTTTTATTTCACAAGATTTAGCACAAGGCATCATTGAAAAATTTCTGACCTATAGATTAGCTTTTTTCAACGAAGAGAATAATCAGGCGGGAAAATTACAAACACGAATCGATCGTGGTATTGGCTCTCTGACTCGTCTAGTTCAAATATTCTTTATTGACATTTTGCCGTTATTTACCAGTGCGATCGTGGCTTTAGGATTAATGTACTACGCCAACTTTTATGTTGGCTTGGTGGCGACCACTATCGTTCCAATCTACTTCTGGTTAACTTATAAACAAGCACAAAAACTCGGAGGCTGGCGTCGAAATTTACGTGATGGTCGAGAAAAGAAAAGCCAAGGTATCCTCGGAATTATTAATTCAATTACGGTTATCAAATCTTTCAACCGCGAGTCAATAGAATCAACCAAACAACTCAAACTACAAAAAGAACTCACAGATAATCAAATGCAAACCCGTCAAGTCAGCTTTTTATTTGATGGGTTAAAAACCTTTATTGAACAAATAGGTATTGTTTTAATCATCATTCTAACTGCGTATTTTGTGCTTGATGGTCAGATGAGCATCGGTATGATCATGTTTCATGTACTGTTGTTCAATAATGTATCCGCGCCAATTCGCTCCTTACATCGTATATATGATGAAGTGAATGATGCCATGATCTATTCAGAAAGCTTCTTTAAAATTTTAGAAGCAGATGATCAAATTGAACCTACAGGTCAACTCAAACCCGAAATTCAAGGAAAATTTACGCTGAAAAATGTTGAATTCTTTTATCCAAACGGTCACCACGCACTAAAGAATATCAATATGGAGATTCGACCCAATAAAATTACTGCATTAGTTGGCTTATCAGGTGCGGGAAAATCAACCTTAATCAGTCTTTTAGATAAATTTTATGAACCTAATCAGGGATGTATCGAACTCGATGGAATCGATCTCAATCAAATTGATACACAATATTTGAGAGATCATATTGGATTAGTCCTACAAAAAAATCATATTTTCCAAGGGACTATTCTTGAAAATATTCGCTATGGTAAAACAGATGCTACAGAAGAAGACGTGATCATTGCTGCTAAAAAAGCCTCCATTCATGAGCAAATTTTACAACTTCCAGATGGCTATCATTCCGATGCATTGCAACTCTCTGGAGGACAACAACAGCGTATTGCGATTGCTCGTATGTTCTTGAAAAATCCACCGATTATCTTTTTAGATGAACCGACAGCGAGTTTGGATGCCATTGCTTCGGAACAAATTAAACAAAGCCTTGATGAGATTAAACAAGGACGTACTGTCATTATTATCTCGCACAGCCTGTCGCAAATTATTGATGCGGATTACACCTATGTCATGAAAGAAGGCGAAATTGCCGAGCATGGAGAACATGATGCTCTTTACCATCAAGACGGTGTATATAAACAAATTTTTGATGCGATGGCTAAAAGTTTGAATATCGAAAAAATTGCAAAAACTTTTGAAGACGATGGGGATGAGGAAACCCATAGTTAAAGTTTAAGCTAGGTAACCTTGGCATTGAAGCAGTTGAATCAACACACAGTCATCTGCTTCATATAGCTGACTTAACTTCGTGTAAGGATCACCATCGAGTGCTAATATCTGTGCAAATGCAGGTTCAGTTTTTATACCTTTTCGCTTAAGGCGAATGATTTCCTGTTTAAATTGGTCATTTGCTAAATCTAATATTCTACGTTCAACATAGAAGTGCTGGAATCCCGCCTGCTGATGAATTGGTGTTGTAGAACAAAATATCTCAATTGACCAAGCACAATATTCGAATCGGCAAATCCAAGTATCACGTTCAAAATAACTTCGCTCAATGCACCATGCCTTATATGTTTGAAATAATTTTAATGTTTCAATCAAATGATTCTCTTGCTCAATCGGATAACTACAAATAAGGTCGATATCACTTTGTGCTGTTGCAATTCCTAAAGGTGGCGTACCGACCACTGTAACTTGATACCGCTTGAGTATTTCCAAAAGGTTTAAGTCATCAATGACTTTTTGCAAGTGTATTTTTTTCATTGTTATTTTTAATCTCTAAGATGATTCAACTTTAAAGCGGTTGAATCTCCCAATATGAATTACTTTAACCCTCAGCAGAAAAGCTTAAGCAATTAAGGTTATTTTTGATTTTCGATAACATCTAACGCATAAACAGTTTTAATATAATTTCGATACTGTGTTGAATAAGAGATTTCCAAACAACGCATAAGATATGCTTTCTCTTTTGAATATTGATAGCTGCCTAACGCTTCTTTGAGCGCTTGATCAATATAATTTTGCACTTGTTTTGCCGCCTCATGGCTATGCTCACCGAGTTGAAAATATCCACCTCTCGCAATATTTGCTTCAGCTGCATAAATCTCAGAATGAGATAGACAATACGCGATTCCATCATTATGCAAATACTCTTGTGCCCTTGATAAATCATCCGCATAAATGCTTGAACTCAACAAGATACTTAAACCAATAGCAAATTTACTTTTCATTTTTTAAATCACGTTCTCAACGAAATAAAAAAAGCGCCTTTTGGCGCTTTAAATACATTAGGGTTGTTTTAGATATGGCCATGCCGCTCTTAAATAAATAAACATGGACCACAGTGTTAAAATTACAGCGGTATATAACAAACCATATGCAACTAATTCAAGTGGTTTCCAATTGAGTAAGAACACGGAAATAGCAATCATCTGAAAAGCTGTTTTATATTTGCCAACCGTAGATACAGCTACATTGGTACGTGCACCGAGCTCAGCCATCCACTCACGTAAAGCAGAAACCGTAATCTCGCGTGAAATAATCACAATCGCAGCAAAAGCCATCGAAATTGTAGGTTGCCATTGCACCAAAACAATCAATGCTGCCGCGACCATTAATTTATCCGCAACAGGATCTAAAAAACGTCCGAATGCAGAAGTCTGATTCAATGTTCTTGCCAAGTAACCATCAAACCAATCTGTGACAGCAGCAATCACAAAAATTGCAGTCAGAATGATATGACGCGTCATACCCCCTTCATGCCCACCCACACCAATCGCAGGAGGCCAATAGGCAATAATTAAAAAAACAGGTATTAACGCAATACGTGCTAGCGTCAAGATATTTGGTATATTCAGGATGCGACCTGTAGACATAGACACCGCCAGTTTGCCCCAATTACAGCTAAAATTTGCAATAAAAACTTGAGCTTTGATTCTTTAATCCGCTTACTTTAAACGATTCACTACCCGCTGTCGACTAGGCAAAAATCGCGACAGTCTGTCTACAAATTGCAACGAGACGGTCATTATGGTCCCAAATATGGGCATATTCAGTAGAATAACCATGCGCAGAATGATCTGTAAATACTTTATATTTAAACCAATCTCGTCGGTCAGCTTGAATATGTTCTAACAGCGTCACATACCAAGAAATTGAACTTCCTGGTGCTGGTTTTTTTAATATAGGAAAAATTCCTGCAGGCCAAATATCTAACATTGCTATAAATTCAGGCATGCTCAGCGGACCTGCTTCAAATTTAGATTCTGCATATCGAAACCACCCACCAAAATCTGGCTTTTCAGCAGCCGTACAAGGGTATTTCCCTTCAGCCCAAATCAGATCATAGTTCTGATAGCATTGCGGCATAAGAGGATGATAAGGCAACTTAACTAAACTTTCAGGTAAATCATACTGTGGTGCTGAGCGAGTTTGATCCATATTCACGACTGATTCACGGTCTGAACCAAAACTTGCCAGCAGAATTCCCTGTACAGCATCAGCCTGCCAAATCCGAGCCTCAATATTAGTCACAGATTTACCTTGCCTTAAAATTTCCACTGTCACTTTGACTGGCTTTTCCTGAACAGGACCCACAAATACCACACTGGTGCTCAATAATCTTTTTTGAGGGTCATGAATCATTTGTGTTGCTTTGTGTAGCATCATCGCCGTGGTTAAACCACCAAAAATGGTACGACCTTGCAACCAACCCTCAGGGATCTCCACCCATTCTTGTTGATCAATTTCTTGAAATACCTGTCCAAATGACATGCGCAACCCTTTTATTTTAAATTTCTTATCGCGCTAGCATGCTGAATTTTCAGATTGAGGTAAATGATCAATGACTCGCAGGTCAATGATCATTTTGGCAAATTGATATGCATGATTACTCATGCAAGATTTTGTACACAGTCCGAGCGAGATTTGCACCAAAACCTGGGACTAAATTCAGATCCTTTTCAGAGGCTTTTAATACCCCTTGAATCCCACCAAAATGTGTTAATAAATCACGGCGGCGTTTTGGTCCTAGCCCTGGAATGGCTTCTAAAACTGACTGCCCACGACGTTTATCGCGCTTGGCACGATGTTTAGTAATGGCAAATCGATGCGCCTCATCACGAACCTGTTGAATTAAATGTAACGCTTTATGGTCTTCAGGCAGTTGAATCTTTGTGCCATCAGTGAAATGTAAGGTTTCCAAACCAGGCTTACGCCCTTCCCCTTTTGAAACCCCCACCATGAATGCATCCAATCCAAGATCTTGCATGACCTGCATTGCCATATGTAATTGCCCTTTACCACCATCGATGAGAAGCAAATCTGGCAGCATCGCCTTCTTATACCGTCGTGTCAAAGCCTGACGCATGGCAGCATAATCATCACCGCCAGTGATATCTTCGATAGCAAACTGACGGTAATCGCGCTTGCGAGCCCCTCCACTATCAAAGACAACACAAGAAGCGATCGTTGCTTCGCCCATCGTATGGGATATATCAAAACATTCGATACGATCAATTGGACGTCCGACCACCTCTTCTAACTGATGAAAACGTTCATTCAATTCATAATGGTTAGCAAGTTGTCCTTTAATGGCATGTTGTACATTCATGTTCGCAAGCTCGAGCCATTCTGCACGGGTTTCTCTAACTTTTGATTTAATCAGAATTTTTTTGCCAAAATTTTGTTGTAGTGCCTCTTCTATGTCTTTTTTGTCTGGCAGCTCCACGTTGACGATTAATTCTGTTGGAATCTCATCGGCAACTTGGAAATAAAAGTTCGCGATAAAATCTGCCAGCATTTGTCCCAAATCATCGCCCAACATATCTGGGAAATAACTTTTTCCTCCCAACATCTTGCCATTACGCACATGCATAATCTGAACGCACGTTACCCCCGCTTGGTATGCGATCGCCAATATATCTGCTTCACCTTTGACTTTATAAATCGCTTGTTGCGTTTGGACATCACGCAATAATGCCATCCGATCACGATAAAAAACGGCTTTTTCAAATTCGAGAGCTTCTGCTGCCGCTTCCATCTTGGCAATTAATTCTTGATTAAGCTCACGTGTGTCCCCTTGTAAAAAACGAATAGAGTTATCGACATCATCTTTATAGTCTTCAGGTGATATCATGCCCACACATGGAGCTGAGCAACGTTTAATTTGATACTGCAAACACGGTCTTTTACGTTGCGCAAAATAACTATTTTCACATTGGCGGACATTGAATAATTTTTGTAAGACCACCAATGTATCACGTGCATTATAGGCACTTGGATAAGGTCCAAAAAATTTACCTGCTTGATGTTTCCCCTTACCACGACCTGCTGCAATACGTGGATAAGGCTTATCACTGGACACAAAAATATAGACGTAAGATTTATCATCTCGCAGCATGATGTTATACGGCGGTCGATGAAGCTTAATTAAGTTTTGTTCAAGAAGTAATGCTTCCGTTTCTGAGCGGACCACCATGGTTTCAATATCATGAATGCGGGCAACTAAAGCCTGTGTTTTGGGATGCTCAATGGTTTTAACAAAATAGCTAGAAACACGATTTTTTAAATTCTTGGCTTTTCCCACATACAACAACTCTCCATCTTTACCTAACATGCGATAGACACCAGGCAAAGTCGTAAGATTGGCTAAGATTTTTTCAATGTGTTCACGTGCGTTTTCGTTCACAAGCAGCCTTTAATGTAGAGTCAGTCATTCATGCAACAGCATGAGCTTATTGTGATGGTAACGCGCTCTATTTCAAGTGCATTTCGGTAGACGATTTTAAAACCTTGTTGATCCAACAGTTCAGGGCAATGATCGCAGATTTTATAATCAGCTGATTGTTAAAAAGTCTGAGTTGTTAAATTCAAGTTTGATATGCTTTTCAACTGATTCATTCATGGATGCGCCAACATGACTGCGACCGATCGTGCTTTTCACGCCATACAACCTGCACTCTCATCCCATAGTCCTTCAGAAAAAGATCGACTCATTGGAAAGTCTCGCTTTCATTTTGAACCAGCCAAAGTGATGCAGTTATTGCGTGATCGTATCATTGGGCAAAATCCAGCCTTAGATGAAATCGAAAAACTGCTTCACGTAGTCAAAGCTGACTTTTCAAGTCCTGAACGCCCTTTGTCCGTCACCTTGATGCTTGGACCAACAGGTGTTGGTAAAACAGAGACTGTTCGTTTGATTGCTGAAGCGATTTATGGTCGTCCTGATGCGTTTTGTCGTATCGATATGAATACACTGGCTCAAGAACATTATGCAGCCGCTTTAACAGGCGCTCCGCCCGGATATGTCGGTTCAAAAGAAGGTCATAGTTTATTCGATGAAACTGCGATTAATGGCTCTCATACCCGTCCTGGCATTATGCTGTTTGATGAACTTGAAAAAGCCTCTCCCGAAGTGATTCGTGGCTTAATGAATGTGTTGGATACAGGTCGCCTAACCCTTACTGCTGGAACAAAAACGATTGACTTTCGTAATTGTATGATCTTTATGACCAGTAATGCAGGAGCACGCGCAGCACAACAATATTTAGATAAATTAAATGTTTTACCGCAAAAACTTCAGAATCTATGTTTAAAACGCTTACCCACGAAAGCCATTATTGAAAAAATACTGCATCGCAGTTTTGATCCCGAATTTCTGAATCGAATTGATCGTGTCCTTCATTATCAACCTGTTCAAGATGATGCACTCCCTAAATTGGTAGATATTGAACTGGAAAAACTCAATATTCGTTTGCAACATCAAAAACGTCAGGTTCATTTATCAGACCTTGCCAAAGCATATTTCTATCAGGGTCATGATATCCGCTTTGGGGCACGTCATTTAGCACGTAAAATAAGAACTGAACTAGAACCCATTATTGCGATCTACTTTCTAAAGCATCCAGATCAACTTCATCTCAAGCTGGATTGCAAAGACGGTCAGCTCACGATCATCAATTAATAAAAAAAGCCCATTATGGGCTTTTTTTAAACAAATCATCTTAAACCAGGAATCGTGACAAAGGATTCTGCTGCCGTTTTATTATAATACGTACACCCTTTTTCAATATTTGCCATTAACAACTGATAACGCTGTCTATTTTCTGCAACATCATCGTTCATTAACAATTTTTCATAGAGTTTATATTCATCATCAGTCGTACGCTTCAAAGTTTGATGATATTCAGCAGGATATAGTTTGCTTTCAAATTCAATGGCTGTTGAATCATCTAAACTAATCTTCATACTGGTGTCAAAAATACTGCTAAAATTCATACCCATCCAACGATCTTTAGCGAGTTGAAATTTCACTATTGGATTTTTGTCATTTAAAAGATCAAGATACAGCAAGTTATCTTCATAAAATTGGTTAAAACTCTCTTCCAATGGTTCACTCGTGTTTGGATAGAGTTGTAAATAATCTACTCTGTTTTGTTCTGCTTTCTTTCTATAACAATAGCTACCTGAAGAAAAATTTTTAAGACCATCTTTGGCGATAAACAATCTCACATTAGGGCTCAAATCATTTCGATCAATGTTGCGATAACCTGGTAAAACTGTATCAAAAACATTTTTACCCGATAGGTTTACACGCTCCATTTCGATATCCGTTTGGATGTCACCAATGATATTCATCGTCCAATGACTAGGACTATTCACACTGAGCGTATTTTGGGCTTGATCATAGGTTTGATAGATACGATTTCGCGTCACAATCACACTATTCAACGGTTTAAAACTATCCGTATAAGTAAATTGTCCATTTTGAAATTCAATATAATTTAAGCCGAATCGATCATTGGAATTATAGTAAATTGAATAGAGTTGATCACCGTTTCGAAATTGTGTACTCGGTGATGATTCATACGAATCTCCCGACCCACCGCCGCCACAGGCACTTAAAAAAAACGGTAAAACACTTAGTACTAATATTGTTTTTTTGAGATTCATTTGAATTTTCTTTTGTATATTTTACAGATAAAAGCATAGCTTTTATTGAACCACTTCTCAATTTTAATTTACATCATTTTAAGTAAAATTAAAAAATGCGCCCTGAGGCGCATTTTGATCTGAATGCTCTTAAAACACATAAGGTCGAATAAAAATCAGGAAGAATATCCCTAACATCAAGAACCATTTTAAAAAGTAATATAACTGACGGTTCTTCGCTTTCAGTGCTTTTGCTTTCACACGCAAGCGATAAATATAACCAAATGCTTTGTTCAGACCACCCGTTTGATCCCCTGCTTCATTCGGTGAACTTGCCGCAGTCATTACATTTTTACCAAACCAATGATTAAACCGTTCCATCCAACGTGTCTTTAAAGGACGCTCTACATCAGCAAAGAAAATAATACGATTTTGATCCGTCGTGTTTTCTGCATAATGAATGTAGGTTTCATCAAACACAACGCTTTCACCATCTCTCCATGAATATCGCTGACCATCTACATCAATAAAGCAACGATCATCATTTGGCGTCAACAACCCTAAATGATAGCGTAAAGATCCCGCATAAGGATCACGATGACGAACCAATCGACTATCAGGAGCAAGCTCAGTAAACATCGCCGCTTTAATGGTTGGCAATGTTTTAAGTAATGCTGTCGTTTTAGGGCACAGTTCTGCTGCTGAAGGATGTGCAGAGTCATACCATTTTAAATAAAAACGCTTCCAACCAGTTTTAAAAAATGAATTAAAGCCTAGGTCATCATATTTTTCAGAGGCTTTGATCCCACCCTGCTCATATAAAGCTTTGGCTTCATCACGAATCATTTCCCAATTTTCATCTAACACTTTTAAATCTTTAAAATGCTGTGTGTCGATATAAGGCTGGTTTGGCACCTTAGAGAACATATACATCAAAAAATTAATAGGTGCCAAAATGGTCGAATGATCAAAGAATTGACGATAGAACGAATGTCGTACTTTTCCACGACGTTGAATATACAGTGCCGATATGATGAATATCGCGAGAATAATCCACTTGATCATTGATTGACTCGGTTTATCTTTGGTTAGCGGGTTAAATGAGGAGATGCTGCACCTAAATTGGAAGTGAATTGTTCCAATTTAGATGTATAGATAATCACGTAAATTGTATAACGACTACCCCAAACAACGAAACATTGTGTTCTACAAATAGACTTTTGATGGCTTTATATTTCAGTTTATTGACTTTTATGACGAAATTTAAAGTGCAAAATAACTTGAAATTACCTACCTACCCCAGATATAAGTTGAAGTGTTTTTAAATAAAATGCCAATTGAAACAATCGCTTTATTGTAAGAAGAACAAACTCTACATGCGCATCTGCTGTTTTATAACGCATGCTGGTGCAATAAATAGATGACCATTGCGTCACGGCTTGATACAACTTGTTATGTTCTTTTTCGATATAGTTATCGTAAGATTAGCGAAGCTTTAATGTGCGCAGGAAATACGCACTTGCTTCACAACATCAACTTAGAAGTCCTCCAAAAAAAAGGAGATCAGGGCATGATCCACGCTGGCAATGCCATTACCGTCCAATTGCTTTCGGACGGAATTGCAGAATTCCGCTTTGACTTACAAGGTGAGTCGGTTAATAAATTCAACCGCGCAACAATTGACGACTTTAAAGCTGCAATTGCTGCTGTTCAATCAAACGCTGAGATTAAAGGTCTTATCGTTACATCTGGTAAATCTACATTTATCGTTGGTGCAGACATCACTGAGTTTGGTGAAAACTTTGCGCAAGGCGAACAAGTCATTGTAGATTGGGCGATGCCTGTTCATGAAATCTTCAACTCATTCGAAGATTTAAATATTCCTAAAGTTGCTGCAATCAATGGTATGGCATTGGGCGGCGGTTTTGAAATGTGCTTGGTGTGTGACTATCGCGTGATGTCAGAATCAGCACAAGTTGGTCTTCCAGAAATTAAACTTGGGATCATTCCTGGTTTCGGTGGTACCGTTCGTCTAAGCCGTGTAATCGGTATCGATAACGCTGTTGAATGGATGGCAATGGCGAACCCGAAAAAAGCACCTGCTGCACTTAAAGATGGTGCGGTCGATGCTGTGGTTGCTGCTGATAAATTACAAGATGCTGCGATCTCTATCGTTAAACAAGCAATCGAAGGTCGTTTAGACTGGAAAGCGAAGCGTCAAGAAAAATTAGATCCAATTAAGTTGAATCCATTAGAACAAATGATGGCTTTCAACTCATCTAAAGGTGTGGTGCTTGCGAAAGCTAATCCTGCACAATACCCTGCGCCAAAATTATTGCTTGATTCTATGCAGGCAGGTTCAAGCTTAGATCGTGCTGGTGCACTTCGCCAAGAAGCTGAACACTTTGCAAAAGCAGCGGTAACGCCACAAGCGGGTGCGTTGATTGGTCTATTCATCAACGACCAAGTTGTGAAGAAAACTTCGAAAAAATATGAACAAGGCGCTCACCCTGTAAATCAAGCTGCAGTACTTGGTGCAGGTATCATGGGTGGTGGTATTGCTTATCAAGCGGCAAGCAAAGGCACACCAATTATCATGAAAGATATTGGTAACCCACAACTTGCTTTAGGAATGAAAGAAGCAAACGGTCTTTTGACTAAACAAGTTGAACGTAAGAAAATCAAGCCTGCTCAAATGGGTGAAACGCTTGCACGTATCCGTCCGACATTAAGCTATGATGAGTTTAAAGAAGTCGATATCGTAATCGAAGCGGTAACTGAAAACCCGAAAGTGAAAGGTATCGTACTTAAAGAAACTGAATCTAAAGTACGTGAAAACACGATCATTGCATCAAATACCTCTACGATTTCAATCACGCGTTTGGCTGAAAACCTTGAACGTCCTGAGAACTTTGTAGGGATGCATTTCTTTAACCCAGTGCATATGATGCCTTTGGTTGAAGTCATCCGTGGTGAAAAAACTTCACCTGAAGCGATTGCAACGACTGTCGTACTCGCTCAAAAAATGGGTAAAACTCCTATCGTTGTAAACGACTGCCCGGGCTTCCTTGTAAACCGCGTATTGTTCCCTTACTTTGGTGCGTTTGACCTTCTTCTTAAAGACGGCGCTGACTTCCAACAAGTCGACAAAGTGATGGAAAAATTTGGCTGGCCAATGGGTCCTGCATACTTAATGGACGTTGTCGGTATTGATACTGGCGTTCACGGTGCAGAAGTGATGGCTGAAGGTTTCCCTGACCGTATGAAGCCTGATTTCAAAGGTTCAATCCAAACAATGTATGAAGCACAACGTCTTGGTCAAAAGAACGATGTTGGTTTCTACAAATATGAATTGGACAAGAAAGGCAAGAAAGCAAAAACTGTTGATCCAACAGCGTATGACGTAATTGCTTCTGTCGTGACTGGTGAAAAACGTGAATTTGATCCTCAAGAGATCATTGACCGTATGATGATTGCTTTCTGTAACGAAACTGTTCGTTGCTTAGAAGACAACATCGTTGCAACACCAAACGAAGCAGATATGGCAATGATCATGGGTGTAGGCTTCCCTCCATTCCGTGGTGGTCCATGCCGTTACATCGATCAAACTGGTGTAGCTGAGTATGTTGCGCTTTGCGACAAGTATGCGCATTTAGGTAAGGCTTATGAAGCGCCACAAATGTTGCGTGACATGGCTGCTAACAACAAAAAATTCTACGGTTAAGGAGCAACGTGAATGGCTACTTTAAATCCACGTGACGTTGTCATCGTTGATGGCGTACGTTCAGCAATGGGTAAAACCAAAAATGGTATGTTCCGCAATGTACGTGCCGATAACTTATCTGCTGAATTAGTTCGTGCATTGGTTGCTCGTAACCAGTTTGATGTGAACGAAGTTGAAGATGTGATCTGGGGTTGTGTGAACCAAACTCTAGAGCAAGGCATGAACATCGGTCGTAACATCGTGTTATTGGCAGACTTACCAAAAACTGTTGCAGGTCAAACTGTTAACCGTCTTTGTGGTTCTTCAATGCAAGCAATTCATACCGCAGCTGCTCAAATTGCGACAAACCAAGGTGATATCTTCATCATCGGTGGTGTTGAGCACATGGGCCACGTTGGCATGATGCACGGCATCGACTTGAACCCACAAGCATCTAAACATTATGCCAAAGCATCTAACATGATGGGCTTAACGGCTGAAATGTTAGGTCGTATGAATGGCATTAGCCGTGAAGAGCAAGACGCTTTTGGTGTTGAATCTCACCGTCGTGCTTGGGCTGCTACTCAAGAAGGTCGTTTCAAAAACGAAATCATTGGTGTTGAAGGTCATGATGCAAATGGCTTCAAAATCCTATGTGATGTAGACGAAGTGATTCGTCCAGATGCGAACCTTGAAGCATTTAAAGCGTTACGTCCTGTGTTTGACCCTAAAGGCGGTACAGTAACTGCTGCCACATCATCAGCGTTGTCTGATGGTGCATCTGCAATGTTATTGATGTCTGCTGAGCGTGCGCAAGCATTAGGTCTTAAGCCACGTGCTGTAATTCGCTCTATGGCGGTTGCAGGTTGTGATGCTGCGATTATGGGTTATGGCCCAGTTCCAGCAACTCAAAAAGCGCTTAAACGTGCTGGCTTAAGCATTGGTGACATTCAAACTGTTGAGTTAAACGAAGCATTTGCTGCTCAAGGTCTTTCAGTATTGAAAGGTCTAGGTTTACATGACAAACAAGACATCGTGAACTTAAACGGTGGTGCGATTGCGCTTGGTCACCCATTGGGCTGTTCTGGTGCGCGTATCACAACGACGTTGTTAAACGTGATGGAACAACAAGATACACAAATCGGTCTTGCGACGATGTGTATTGGTTTAGGTCAAGGTATCGCAACTGTGATCGAACGTGTTTAATTCCTAAATACGTCGATTAAAAGAAAACCCCGCTTATTGCGGGGTTTTTTCTCTTAAAAAAATCTTGTTAAAAAATTTATAAATATGAAGAAAAAAAAAGACATATTTCTATCCAGTATTTTATATCGTTCTCAGTCTTATAATTTTCTATTTTGGATGGAAGTTAGAAAATCAATATGAATTGCCTTTCTTTAATCCTCTATTAGTTTCTAGTATTGCTTATGGATTGGCTATTACTTTTTTAACTACCATTTTTCTTGTTATTATCAATCAGTTTTATGTCCGAGAAATTGAGGAGAATCGCAAAAAATTCCGTTATAAAAAAATTAATAAATTCATGAATTATTTTATATTTATACTTCTTACAGGGTTTGTGTTATTTTTTGTTTGGAGGTTATTTTCCCCGCAATTTATCACGCTTTCAAACTTCGCTCTGATCAAAATAAATGAGGTCATTGGCAAGCCAGTTATAAAAGAATTTCTATTTAACGGTACGGTACAAGCTAATCCAACTCATCAACAAAAAATTAATATTGGCTCACACAAACATTCTATTTATGTTATTGATACTGTTACTCACAAGATAAATTTTACGCTATCTGATAATAAGAGAGAATACTCATTAAAGCAGTATTGCTTAACTCAAAATTTGAACCTTAATATTCAGAAATATAAAATTCAAATTGAAGGTTATAATTCTTTTTTGGGCTTTAGTGCTCAACAAAATCAATACTTGAGCAACCATGTATCTGCTCAACAAAATATCAATTTAGATCTTAACACTTTAAATTCATGTGAATTAATCTACTATAATTTACCTAGGCTTTAAGATAATTTGCAAATTATCAAACGTGTTTAAGTTTAGATACGTGACTAGAAGCAATCCCGCTGTTTGCGGAATTTTTATACTTTAGAAATCAAATTTTATTTTAGATTACTCCGCCATCCATCACCCAACAACTGATTTAAACGTTGCTCATCAAAGGTCATTGGAATCGCGCCTCCACCCTGTTGGATATGATTCAATGCTTTGTCCCGATCAATCCCTAAAGGCTCCAACATTCTAAAAATGCCTGAACTCGGATCATTCGACTGTAAACCTGCTGCAACAGACAAAACATACTGCTGCTGTAAAGGTGATAGATGACTCATATCAGGCACTGGGGTTTTTGGTTGAATATTCAGTGCAGGTGAACTTTGCTCTAAAGCAGCATTTTGAATATCCTGTTCTTTTTTGATCACTTGATGTTGCAAAGATTGACGCACCTTTTGATCTTCTTGAAAAGGTGTAACAGTCGTCACAACTTCATCACGTAAGTCATCGTCCGCCAACAATTGAATTGAAGGCAGGCTCGCAATATTTTCGGCATGAGTCAAACTCATCAGCAAAGCTGAGATCACACCGAACATCAAACATAATTTAGAATTAGTCATAAGCAAGACTCTGACATGCATCGTTCAAATCGAGCACCAAGAAAGAAGAATAACTAAACAAATAGAGCTATTATTTATCTAAACTACACCAATTTATTTACGTATTCATCAGCACTCAGATAAATGGTTTCAAGTGTTTTTTAAAGGTTTTGCTAAGCAACTGAATTTCAAGACTCGGTCTGATTTTACAAATATGGACTTCAAAGCTTAACTTCAATTCATTATAAAAATAGAAAACTCATACATATCCATCAGCCATGAAAACTAAAATAAAAAACAGCCTACTCGTTATATTTTTATGTCTCACATCACTCTGGGCAATCTTATTCATTTGGACACATCAGCCTGTTAATGCCATTTTCACTTATGCACTAATCTTGTTTTGGGTTGGACTTGCCATCATTACAGGGATATTCCATTTCAAGCAACACAGCTATAAGCCCTATTTCACATGGGCGTATTTGATTATTTTTTTGATTGCCATGATTAGCTTTTTTTCCTTAGAGCCGCGCAATGATCGCGTTTGGCAGGATGAAACCGACAAAATTATTCAATTCCAATTCAAAGATGGCAAAGTGGAATTACAGAATGTCAGAAATTTTATTTGGCACAGTGATAAAGACTACGTGACGCGATGGGAAACACGACAATACGATTTAGAAAAGTTAGATCGTATAGATTTAGTGGTATCACATTTTATGCAAGGTCCTATTGCGCATGTTTTTATTACATTTGGTTTTGATGATGGCGGACATCTCGCATTTTCTTTAGAAGTTCGTCAGGAAAAAGATGAAGGATTCTCCACCATTGGCGGGTTTTTTCGGCAGTATGAATTGGCACTGGTCGTAGGCGATGAAAATGATTTGATTTATACCCGCTCAAATATTCGCGAAGAAGATGTCTATATTTATCCAATTCAAATGAATCAAACCGAAATTCAGATGTTGTTTTTAGAATTCTTGAACAAAGCCAATCGGCTAAATCATACCCCAGTTTGGTATAACACCTATATCAGTAATTGTACGACCATCTTGTTTGATTTATTAGAACATGCAGTAGGACAAATTCCACGAGATTATCGCGTGACACTGCCAGGTTTAATTCCAAACTATTTATATGACAAAAAAGTGCTCGATAATGGTATCACCTTAGATCAATGGAAAGAAAAAGCGCACATTAATCCTAAAATTGAGCATGTTCATGATGTACATTTACTTTCAAGTAAAGCCTTCTCTGCCTTACTCCGTGAGTAAAGCAGGCGTCCATTGTTTATAACCACGCTGAAAGAAACAACCAAGAAAGTTTGTTTATTGCGTTTCTTCCTGAACAGCAGGCTCTGAACTTGGACTTTGATTCACTGTTTGTGCTTCAATCACTTCGGCATTTTGATTTTTTAACTGATCAATTTCGCGTTGTAATTGATTTAATTCGCGATATAACTCGTTAAAGCGATTCACACTGAGATCACTTTTAAATAGGATCATTTCGTTACGGCGTTGCCAGTCATGATTCTTCAAAAACTCAAACATTTCTTCAGCTTTTTTTGTGATCTTAAGTTCTAAAGCAAACAAAGCTTGATCATTATTATGCTGTCGGCTGAATTTTAACTTTTCTTTCATTGGCTCACGCAAGTCTGATTTCATCTCCAAAGCATCAAGCGCTTGTAAAGCTGTCGCATAAATTTGTTGGTCACGCATTTGATATTCAGATTGAATTTTCTTCACTTGGACAAACATCTTTTCGGTGTTTTGATATTTATTCTTTTTATCTAATTCTAGGCGACGAACGTTCAGAAACTCATCCCACTTGGCTTGATCTAACTCACGTAAATACATATTTCGTGATTCAATATTGTCTACCCAATACTTCAAAATAAATTCAGAAAGTACTTTATAGTCACCATCCAAACGCTCATCTTCAACTTTAAAATTCAGAGGGGTTTTCCAATCCTTCGCTTGAACATAAAGCTGCTCAATTTTTTCCGTCATCACCAAATCAAATTGTTGACGTTGCACTTCATCATTTTTCTCATTTTGCGCGTAGGCACAATAACCAAATAATAAGGTCATCATGACGATAACCACCGCTAAAATTCCGCGCATCTCAAACTCCTATCCTTTTTTGTTTGAGTAATGAATCACTTGCGAACAATGACAAGCACATGATGTGTATTGTATAGCATATTTTTTAAGCAGAAATAGGAATGATTTTAGTGGATATTGCTGTGATTTTGTCGATTTATTCGTGATTCTGTGATCAAGTTTCAATAATTTATTACGCAAAATTCATATTCTCGACAGAAATATATCGGATTGAAACTCTGCGTTTCAGATTTAGACCTTTAATTTTGTTGTCATTGCCCACACTATAGATTCATAAATGATGATTAGAGATTTTTTATGCGTGTAGATGTGTGGTCAGATGTAGTATGCCCTTTCTGCTATATCGGAAAAAAACGTTTAGAAGCAGCTGCTGCTGCAACTGGTGTAGAACTTGAAGTCCATTGGCACAGTTTTCAGCTAGATCCTGATGCACCGCCACGTCAAGAAGTCTCAAATAGCGAACGTTTAGCATTAAAATATGGGCGTACTGTCGCTGAAGTTGAAGAAATGCAACGCAATATTGCGGAAATGGCAAAAACAGAAGGCATCGAGTTCAATTGGGAAAATGCCAACTCAGGAAATACATTCAACGCCCATCGAATAATTCATCATGCACAAAGCTTAGGATTGGGTTCGGAAGCAAAAGAAGCCTTTTTTTATAGCTATATGACCCAAGGTTTAGCCATTGGTGAGCGTGAAACCCTCGAAGATGTTGCTTCGCGCATTGGTTTGAATCCAGTTGAAGTGGATAATATTTTGGATTCTGATCAATATGCCGATTTTGTCCAATTTGATGAAGAACTTGCACGTGATCAATTAAAAGTGACTGGCGTACCATTTTTTGTATTCGATCAGCGTGTGGCTTTGGCTGGTGCTCAACCGACTCAAGTCTTCCAAGATGTGATCAACAAAGTATTAACGACTGCCAATGAACAAACAGATCAACCCACTGTTGAAGATGCAGAAACTTGTACTGATGAACATTGTGACGTGCCACCAAGCAAATCATAAAACATCTTCGAGAACCTAAATACTGGCTTAAGGTTGCATGACTTAAGCCATATTTAGACTGTTATAAAAATAGAATTCAGCGTTGCATAAACAAGCCTATTCAAGTGAATCGGAACTGAATATACTTCATGTATAGATTCACTGCATGACTCTATACATGGTAAATTTTTATAGACCTCTTTCCCCAAGGAGGTCTTTTTTTTATCTATAAAACAATCATTTAATAAAATTATTTCAGTTTCAAGTCTTCTCATTATCTGTTCCAATTTTAAATCACTTTAAATTCATTGTTGTTTATTGTGAATTTTGTTGAACAATTC
This sequence comes from Acinetobacter sp. 24-47-62, assembly GCF_056779765.1. Classification (NCBI taxonomy): domain Bacteria; kingdom Pseudomonadati; phylum Pseudomonadota; class Gammaproteobacteria; order Moraxellales; family Moraxellaceae; genus Acinetobacter; species Acinetobacter sp. 24-47-62. The sequence continues at coordinate 21,316 of NZ_JBWYIN010000008.1, read as the reverse complement.
ATTAGAATAGATCAAACATTGATTTTTAATAATATCACGATGCTTAAGCCCATTTTTAATTTTATAAATAAATTCAGCGGCTTAACAATGAAAATGACTTAGAGCGAATATGAAAAGAATCATGCAGCAGTTCAAACCGTCAACCTTAAGTCTTGTCTTAAGTTGTAGCTTTTTAAGTACTTTCGTGTATAGCCAAGATCAGATAGATCACTTGACTGATCCTTATCAAACAGATGAAATCAGTGTCAGTAGCGAATTCCCTACTTTAGACTATCCTTTAGAATTTCAACAAAAAGATTGGCCAACATCGGATGAAAATAGCTTAGGTTGGATTAACTACGTTCCTCGCATGGTAGATTCAACCCCCACACTATTCCCTGAACAATCCAATAAAAGAATATACGCCCCGACCCAAGCGACTGAAGATTTATCATGGATTGACCGACGTCAAAAATCGATTCGCCACTGGGCAGACCGAACCGCTCAGCGAATCGATGGTTGGTTTGGTGAAGGTTATGAAGATGAAACCGCCAAAGCAACGCTACGTGTAATCTTTGATAATAAATGGAATAAGTATGATGATTACGAATTCAAGCCACGTATACGCGGTAAAATCGACTTACCAACCTTAGAGCGTAAATTAAGTTTAGTCTTTGGTGATGATTCACTGGATAATGAAATTGACAACAATATTGCCATTACCAATGAAAATCCCGCTGCTGATCCCGACAAAAATGTCGACACTAAGCGAATCCGTGAAGATAACAGTTCGATCGCATTACGTTGGTCACAACTATCTGATAAGTTACCTTTCGATTTAGATGCTGACTTAGGTATTCGATCTGGAGATGACATTTATGCCCGCTTGAAGGCAAAAAAAGATTGGACTCTCGGGAATGATTTTTCCTTTCATGCTGAACAAATCTATCGTTATGGTATAGATAGCGAAAATTATCTAAGAACCAATTTGGAACTCACGCATGCACGTCCAAATGAAGCGTTTATTTCAAATCAGCTTTATCTAACTTATGCGGATGAGCAAGATGATGATTGGACTTGGGATAATCGTACCTATCGCCAACATCAGTTTTTCCATGATAACCGCTTTAACTACGGTATGTATGTGGGTGGTTATTACAACGAAGATGATTTACGTATGAACAGTTGGGGACCTTTTGTTTCTTGGCGCCAACCCTTATTCCGCGAATGGTTCTTTGTTCAAGGTGATCTTAACTATTTTAATGACAAGCGTGAAGATCGATCACACTATCCTCGTGCATTAGTTCGTCTTGAAGCTAGATTTTAGCGCTCGATAATAGTCATAAAAAAAGCCCATCACTGATGGGCTTTTTTTGGATCTTAGATTCTCAAATGACAGGCTTTTGAATCACGATACGATCATTACGTGTAATACGTGTTTTTTTAGGCGCCACTTCAGCTTCAGTTTTAGGTAAAACATAACCGACACGATCTGTGCGTGCGATACGTTTACTATCCACAAAAGGATTAATATCAAACTGTGGAATTTGATGCTTCACCACGGTTACACGATCATTTCGAACAATTTTCTTCACCTCATGTTCTGCATAAGAGACATTGGTTAAGCTCAGACAAAACATGCTAAATGCGAGCATCATTGAAGTTTTCATAGAATATTCCCAATATTTAATGATCGCTATTATAGATTAATTATTATTGTTTAATATGTTTTACAAATCAAAACTTGGACGTATTTTTTATCATTAACATCGAAAAAATTTATCCAGTTTAACCCAAAGCTTAAATAGTTCCTTTTACATCCTACGACGGCGCTGCATAAAAAAAGCCTATCCGAAGATAGGCTTTGGATCACAATTTAAAATATGCGCTTATTTCAATAATAAGCTGTTAATGCGTTTTAAATATGCAGCTGGATCTTCTGGTAAACCACCTTCCGCAATCATCGCTTGATCAAAAATCACATTTGCAAGATCATCAAATTGTGCTGAACCATCCAACTTTTTCACCAATGGATGCTCAGGATTAATCTCTAAAATTGGCTTGCTTTCTGGGACTGCTTGACCTGCCTGTTTTAGCATGCGAATCAACTGTGGAGACAACTCGCCTTCACCCGTCACCAGACACGCTGGAGAATCAACCAAACGAGTGGTTACGCGCACTTCTTTGGTTTTGTCTTTTAATGACTCAGACAGCTTTTCAACCACAGGTTTAAACTGCTCAGCCGCCGCTTCTAATGCTTTTTTCTCTTCAGCATCCTGTAAATCACCTAAGTCTACAGCACCTTTTGCGACATTCTGCATTGGTGTCCCGTCAAACTCATGAACAAATTCCATTGCCCATTCATCTACACGTTCAGTCATTAGCAGAACATCGATGCCTTTTTTCTTGAATAACTCAAGTTGTGGCGAGTTTTTAGCAGCGGCTAAGCTTTCCGCCGTTACATAATAAATCGCCTTTTGACCTTCTTTCATTGCTGCTTTGTAGTCAGCCAATGAAGTAGTGACCTCATCATTGTTTGAAGTTGCAAAGCGTAGAAGCTTCAAAATTCGGTCACGATTGGTGAAATCTTCACCCAAACCTTCTTTTAAGACAGACCCAAACTCAGCATAAAACTTCTTAAATTTCTCTTGATCTGCTTCATCTTCAGATTTAGCTAAAGTATCTAAAGTTGTTAAGATTCGACGTGTGTTGCCTTCACGGATGGTTTTAACATCTCGACTTTCTTGAAGTAATTCACGACTCACATTCAACGGTAAGTCTGCGCTATCCACAACACCTTGTACGAAACGTAAATAGTTCGGGATGAGATTATCTGCATCATCCATGATGAAGACACGTTTCACATAGAGCTTGATACCTGCTTTCGCTTCACGTGAGAAAATGTTGTGCGGTGCTTTACTTGGGATATACAGTAATTGCGTATATTCAGTGCTCCCTTCTACGCGGTTATGCGCCCAAGTAATCGGTGCTTCAAAGTCGTGACTTAAGTTTTTATAAAACTCAATATACTGTTCTTCAGTAATATCATTCTTATTACGTGTCCACAATGCGCTGGCAGAATTGATCGCCTCCCATTCACCCGTTTTGACATACTGGCCTGGTTTCGCTTCTTCGCCCTCAGCTGCTTCTTCTTGTTGCCACACCTCTTTTTCCATTTGAATTGGTAAACTGATATGGTCTGAATATTTATTGATAATTTGCTTTACTTTATAACTTTGCAAATAATCTAATGCGTCTTCGCGCAAGTGTAGAATAATATCTGTACCGCGACCTTCTTTTGTAATTTGCTCAACTTCAAATTCGCCTGTACCACCACTGATCCAACGTACACCTTCTGAAGCTTCAGCCCCTGCACGACGTGATTCAACTGTGATTTTATCAGCGACAATAAAGCCAGAATAAAAACCGACACCAAACTGACCAATTAACTGTGCATCTGACTTTTGATCACCGGTTAATTTAGACATAAAGTCTTTAGTACCAGATTTAGCAATCGTACCCAAATTATCAATAGCTTCTTGTTGGCTTAAACCAATACCGTTGTCTGAAATGGTGATGGTTTTATTATCTTTATCCAATTGTACGCGTACACGTAAATCTGGATCATTTTCATAGTATTCAGGATGATTAATCCCTTCAAAACGTAATTTATCACATGCGTCTGAAGCGTTTGAAATTAGCTCACGAAGGAAAATTTCTGGATTTGAATAAAGTGAATGCGTCACTAAATGTAAAAGCTGAGCAACTTCCGCTTGGAAACTATGTTTTTGTGTATTCTGCTCGCTCATAAACTACTCCTTAAACACATCAAAACAATTTTTTTGAATGCTTAATGAATGGTGTAGCTTCTAATTTTTTCAATGGTCAAAATTAATTTTTTTTAAAAAGGACCTTGTTTGTAAATTCGATCAAGATGTATTTCTAGTTTTTGCTGACGCATTTGATAGACATGATTTAAGCATTGCAAATTTGCTTGGCATTGATCACGTAATTCCAGCCATTTGACTTGTTCATTCTGAATGATTGATCGCATTCCCATCGGTACTAAACGACGAAGAATTTGATAAGTGGCAGCCATTTTAACATCTGCATCATTCAGGATACGATGTTCACAAACAGCTTTCTCAGTTTCGGACTGCGCTTTTTTGCAATCAAAACTCGCTGCAAATACTGGAACACTTCCACATGCAGCCAGCACAATGATGAGTTTTATGAATTGGTTCTTCATGCATACTACTCTGTTATGAGCTTTCTAGATTATTGAAAAAAATTGTTTTTTTATATGGTATTTTCTACCTGTTATAGTATGACACATAAAAAAAGCCCTATTGATTAATAGGGCTAGGCGCAACTTTATTTTTAGAATTTGTAGCTGTAACCAATGCTATAGATGACTGGATCTATATCTAGCTTGAACTTTGTTGTTCCAGCTACAGTCACTTCAGGGTTCAAATCTGCATAACGTACGTCAGCGAATACACCCCAGTTTTTTGCATCAGCTGGTTGGAAATTGAAACCTAACTGCGCTGCATAACCAAAATCTTCTTTTACACTTTGAACGCCTTGCTCATCCCAAGCAATAAATGCTGTTGCACCAAGACCAACATAAGGTGTAAATCCCGAGGTATTTTTAAAATGATATTTCGCAGTCAGTGTTGGTGGTAAATGTTTAATCGTCACTGCATCAGCGCCATTAATCAAAACATCATGGCGAACTGGAGTCGCTAATAATAATTCAGCAGAAATTTGATCATTAAAGAAATATTCCACCGAAGGGGTAAAAGCAAATTCATCATCGGCTTCCACTTTAGCTCCTCCTAGAGCAGCCACAGTGGTATCTTGCGTTGGAGAAATTGCAGATGCACCTACCTTAAGTTGCCATTCTCCTGCCAGTGCATTTGCTGACATCCCAACTAAAACAATCAGTGCAATTTTATTTAACATTATTATAACCTCTGAAAGAAATATCTAAATAAACCACTATTTAAATATAATAAACATGCCAAAAATTAATATGCAACTCTCAAAAATTAAATAAAATACATTTTATTTATAAATAACTGATTATAATAATAATTTATTTTAAATCATACCAATTTAGTCAATTATAAAACCATCAATTATTTTAAATAACCTATTAACCATATTATTTTACTCGGAATTTTTTATTTAATCCTACTATTTTAATCTAATTTAAAATAAAAAAGGCGATTATATTAATCGCCTTTTATTCAATCATTTTTTAAATGTAGTTATAGGACCATTGCCGCGATCCAACCAAAAATCATCAATGGAATATTGAAATGAATAAATGTCGGAATCACACTGTCTTTCATATGATCATGTTGACCATCCATATTCAAGCCTGATGTTGGTCCTAAAGTCGAGTCTGAAGCTGGAGAGCCTGCATCACCTAGAGCTGCAGCAGTACCTATGAGCGCAATTGTTGCTGCTGGACTAAAACCAAACTGAATACATAATGGGACATAAATGATTGCAAGAATTGGCACTGTGGAGAATGATGATCCTATACCTAGTGTAATTAACAATCCGATGAGTAACATCCAGAATGCTGCCCAACCTTGACTATCACCAATCCATGCGACTGAAGCCTCAACTAGCGTTGGAACCTGACCAGTAGCGCCGATCACGGCTGCAAAACCTTGTGCTGCGATCATAATAAAACCCACGAGTGCCATCATACGCATACCAGTAATGATGACATCGTCAGCTTCTTTCCACTTGAAAATACCTGCACAGCTTAGGATCGCCACGCCGACTAAACCAGCTAAAATCATCGAATCAGAATACAATTGCACTGCAAGCGTTGCTAAAACAGCACCCCCCGCCATATAAATCGTAAATTTAGAAACCTCCGGTCTCGCAGAACCTTCTTGAACACCCATTTCACCCGAAATGCTTTGTGGTTGTTCTTCGACATGAATGTCACGATATTCTCGTGGTTTACGATAGCTATAAAACACTGCGATTAATAAACCTACGAACATCCCAAACACAGGAATCGCCATCGCAGAAGGGATTTGATCATAATCAATTTGGAAGCCAAGTGGTTCACCAAAAGTATTAATGTTTTGACCTAAAATATCATTTAGGAAAATTGCACCAAAACCGACTGGGATCAACATATAAGTTGCACATAAACCAAATGTGAGTAGACATGCAACCAATCGTCGATCAAGCTTTAAATGGTTGAATACCATCAATAATGGTGGAATCAATACAGGAATAAAAGCAATATGCACGGGAATTACGTTTTGAGAACAAACAGCCGCTATTGCAACCGTTGCAAAGATGGCATATTTGACACGATTTTGTATTTTAAGATTAGCCTCACCTTTAAGTGAATTAATCATTTTATATGCTAGAAGATCTGGCAAACCTGAACGAGCCAAAGTTAAGGCAAATGCACCAAGTACACCATAAGCTAAAGCAATCTGGGCACCCTTGCCCAAACCACCATTAAACGCTTCCATAGTGCCTTGTAAACCAAGACCAGCCAATAGGCCTCCTGTTACAGCACCAATGATCAGTGCAAATACCACAGGCACACGAGCCAAAGAGAGGCCAAACATGACCCCAATGGCAGCAAGAATTGCAAACATAAGAAATAGGAATCAGACAAAAAAACTATTTTATCAGAATTTGTTTGTAATAAATCTGCTCATCAGGGGTTGATACCTTCACTCGTCAGATTCTATTCGCCTTGCGCATTTTTTTTTGCAAATTGTTTAATATACGATGCGATCTCTTGGGCACGACTTAAAACAGCCCAATGATTCGCATCTAGCTCAACACGTTCAAAACCTGTCGCCCATTTTGGAATTTCGTCAATCAACTCTGGACTTACATATTTATCGCGTTTTAAGACTACCGCTTGAACGGGGCAAATCGCATGACGTTGACGAGGCATCGTTAGACGTGGAATAAAGTTTGCCCGATACAGTGCCACACCATACTCACCATCCTTAGAGATATTTTGGTTTACAGGTAAGCCTTTTGTATCTTCAAGAATTTCAAATATTTTGCCCCAGCGATCTGGATTGAGAAAATTCCACATCGTCGGTGCAACTACGGGTAGCTGAAATAGTACGATGTACCAAGACTTAATCAATTGCTTAAAGAACTTTGGTTTTTGATGTTTGAATTGTTCACGCATCCAATAAGCAGCATGGTCCAAGCATGGTCCAGATATAGTGGTATATGAAAGAATACGACCTTTAAATTTAGATTCAGTTACGGATTCCCATGTTTGAATTGAGCCCCAATCGTGTGCTGCCACATGAAAGTTTCGATTTGGCAACAGATGATTTACCACACTCTCCAAATCCAAAGACAGTTGAGCTAATGCATAAGCGCGAATCTTTTTCGGTACGCTCGATTGACCAGCGCCACGCACATCATAAGTTACAACAAAATAATCTTCGATTAAATTCGAAATGATTGGTTCCCATACTTCTTGATTGTCTGGATAACCATGCACAAGCACCAATGCCGGCTTATTCCGATCTCCCCATGTTTTAGCATAGAGTTTTTGTTGATCTGTCGTGTTAATCCAATGCGATTCAAATTGCATAATATGCTCAACCTTTTTTGTTATTGATTGACCGTTTTCTTGGTCTACGATGATTTTCGATCAATGCCAGAATATTTTTTGTACTTTAGTATGCTAACTAATGAAATAAAAATAATTGACCTAAATGAGTATTTTGAAAAAGCTAACGACAATTCCGTTAATCTCCAAGTATATGTTTAATAGCTTTGCACCCTTTCAAGGCGCAGGTATTACTATCGATAAAATCGACTTAAAAAATCATCATATTCGTGTAAAAATGCCACTTACACGAAAAAATAAAAATATTGTGGGTGTCCACTTTGGCGGTAGCCTTTATTCTATGGTTGACCCATTCTATATGACATTACTCATGTATCACTTAGGTGATAAATATATTGTTTGGGATAAGGCTGCAAGCATCGATTTTTTAACTCCTGGTCGTAGCACTGTTTATGCAGATATCCGCATTGATTCCAGTGAAATACAACTCATCAAAGAGCTCGCTAGCAATCACGCTCCTGTTTACCGTAACTATACTGTGAATATTATGGATGAATCAGGCTTACGGATCGCGGAAGTTCACAAAACTGTGTATATCCGTCGCAAGAAGGCAAAAGCCACACGTTTCCGTTAATAAAAAAAGCGCTCTATGAGCGCTTTTTTTATCACTTTAGCAAATTAACGATTATTTTGTTCTATCGCTTTTGCTCTATCGCTGCTCCTGCACCGCCGCCAATTGCACCACCAATTGCAGCGCCAGAGTTACCACCAAAAATACTTTTACCGACTGCAGACCCGATTGCACCGCCTACACCACTATAAGTGGCATTACGATCTGAGCCCCCTTGAGCTTTACTACCTACAGCGGCACCTGCACCACCACCAAGCGTTGCACCAACACCACCACCAACATTATTACCAACACCACCACCAAGTGCACCGCCTGCAGCAGCCGCACCAATACGCTGTTGATTCGGCGTCATGCTTTCACAACCTGCAAGTAGCATTGTAGATACGGTTGCCATCGCCATGACAGCTGTTAACTTTTTCATCTTGATGTCCCTCTTTGTCTATTTATATAAGCATATCGCGATCTAGAGAATAAAATTTTCAATTTCTGTTACAAGACAACGCGAAAATGATGCTATTTGTAAAGAGTTTTTTTCAAAATAAATATTTAGCCTCAAATTCACATTATCAAACTCAATAAAAAAGGCACCCGTAGGTGCCTTCTTAATTCAGTTTAGATTAAAACTGATCTTCATTTAATGCTTGTGAGAACGCTTGGTCAACTTCAGAGAAGTCATTAACCAATTCGTGTTCAGCAGCTTCTGCTTCTTGACGACGACGCTCTAAGTGGTAAGCCAAACCTGTACCCGCTGGGATCAAGCGACCAACAACCACGTTTTCTTTTAGACCGCGTAAATCATCTTCTTTACCTGTTACAGCAGCTTCAGTTAACACACGTGTTGTTTCCTGGAACGATGCAGCAGAAATGAACGAGTCAGTAGAAAGTGAAGCTTTCGTGATACCCATCAATTGACGTTCAAACCTCGCAGGGAACTTGTTCTGAGCAAGTACTGCTTGGTTTTCTTGGACAACACGGATGTAATCCACTTGCTCGCCTTTGATGAAGCTTGTATCACCACCATCGATGATCTCAACTTTACGCAACATTTGACGTACGATGACTTCAATGTGCTTATCGTTGATTTTTACACCTTGGAGACGATATACGTCTTGAACTTCATTCACGATGTAGTTTGTTAACGCCACTTCACCTTTCAAACGTAAGATGTCATGTGGATTTTGCGGACCATCAGAAATCGTTTCACCACGGTTAACATGCTCACCTTCAAACACGTTAATCGTACGCCACTTAGGAATTAACTCTTCGTAAATCTCTGAGCCATCATCCGGTGTGATCACAAGACGATTCTTACCTTTAGTTTCTTTACCAAAGCTTACAACACCTGAAACTTCTGCAAGGATCGCATGTTCTTTCGGCTTACGCGCTTCAAACAAGTCAGCTACGCGTGGAAGACCACCGGTAATATCACGAGTACGTGAAGTTTCTTGAGGTACACGACCAATTACATCACCCACACCAATTGTTTCGCCATCACGGACAGTCACAATTGTATTTTGTGGTAAGAAGTAGAACTGTTCACCACCATCAACTGTATCTAATACAATCGCTGGACGTAAGTCTTTACCAGAAGCTGGACGAGACGTTACAGGTAAAATTTCAACTGTCGTCATACCAGTTGCATCATCTGTTTTCGATGTTGCAGTCACGCCATCAGCGATTTGGCTGAAACGTGCTTTACCAGCAACTTCTGTTACCAATGGATGCGTATGCGGATCCCAAGTCGCTACAATACCGCCAGCTTCTACCGCACCACCATCTTTAATCAAGATTGAGGCACCGTAAGGAAGTTTATAACGCTCACGCTCACGACCGATGTCATCAGTGATACCAATCTCACCAGAACGAGAAACAGACACTAAGTGACCTTTAGCGTGTTGAACTGTCTTCACATTATGGAAACGGACAAAGCCTGCATTACGTACTTGAACACTGTTCGCAGCAGAAGTTCGGCTCGCAGCACCACCCACGTGGAATGTACGCATCGTTAACTGTGTACCTGGCTCACCAATGGATTGAGCAGCCATTACACCCACTGATTCACCTGGATTCACCAAGTGACCACGTGCAAGGTCACGACCATAACATTTCGCACATACACCAAAAGTAGATGCACAGTTTACTACTGAACGTACTTTAACTTCATCGACACCTTGCTCTTCTAGGTAGTTTGCAAGTTTCTCATCGATGAGTGTATTACGTGGCAGTACTACTTCATCAGAACCTGGTCGCTTCGCATCTTCAGCTAATACACGACCAAGCACACGAGTACCTAAGTTCTCGATAACATCACCACCTTGAATGAATGGCGTCATTACAAGACCGTCAAAAGTACCGCAATCTGGCTCAGTAATCACTAAGTCTTGCGCTACGTCTACAAGACGACGTGTCAAGTAACCCGAGTTCGCTGTCTTCAATGCTGTATCGGCCAAACCTTTACGCGCACCGTGTGTTGAAATGAAGTACTGAAGTACGGTCAAACCTTCACGGAAGTTCGCTTTAATTGGTGTCTCAATAATCGAGCCATCCGGTTTTGCCATCAAACCACGCATACCTGCAAGCTGACGAATCTGTGCTGCACTACCACGGGCACCAGAGTCAGACATCATGTAGATGGAGTTGAATGATTTTTGTTTCTCATCTTCGCCCTGTTTGTTCTTAACAGTCGTGTAAGACAAGTTATCCATCATCGCTTTCGCTACTTGGTCGTTTGTACGCGCCCAAATATCGACAACTTTGTTATAACGTTCACCGGCAGTTACGAAACCTTGTTCGAACTGTTGCTCAATTTCACGAACTTCAACTTCAGCTTTCTCGATGATTGAATACTTCGCAGGTGGAATCACCATGTCTTCCATACCAACAGACACGCCTGAACGTGTTGCTTGACGGAAACCGAGGTACATCAATTGGTCAGCAAAAATAACAGTATCTTTCAAACCAAGCTTACGGTAGCAAGAGTTGATCAATTTAGAGATGTTCTTTTTGGTCATCTCAACGTTGATTTGCTCGAAGCTTAAACCTTCTGGCACAACTTCCCAAAGTAAACAACGGCCTGGCGTTGTATCAACGATAATCGTTTGTTGCTCACGCTCACCATTTTCATTGATCACAGTTTGATGTACACGAGCTTTAACGCGAGCATGTAAATCAACTTGACCTGTTGCAAGCGCACGGTTTACTTCGTGAGTATCCGCGAACACCATGCCTTCACCTTTGGCATTGATTGCATCACGCGTGATGTAATACAAGCCTAAGACAACGTCTTGCGATGGAACGATGATTGGTTCACCGTTTGCTGGAGACAAGATGTTGTTCGTTGACATCATTAACGCACGAGCTTCTAATTGAGCTTCAAGTGTTAATGGAACGTGTACCGCCATTTGGTCACCATCGAAGTCGGCGTTGAACGCAGCACATACGAGTGGGTGTAGACGGATCGCTTTACCTTCGATCAATACAGGTTCAAATGCTTGAAGACCTAAACGGTGAAGTGTTGGCGCACGGTTCAACATCACTGGATGTTGACGAATCACAGATGCAAGAACGTCCCAAACTTCTGGAGTCTCACGCTCAACCATTTTCTTCGCAGCTTTAATGGTAGTTGCTTGGCCAGACGCTTGTAATTTCGCGAAAATAAACGGCTTGAATAACTCAAGTGCCATTTTCTTAGGAAGACCACATTGGTGAAGACGTAAAGTAGGACCTACAGTAATTACCGAACGACCAGAATAGTCAACACGCTTACCAAGTAAGTTCTGACGGAAACGACCTTGTTTACCTTTGATCATGTCTGCCAAAGATTTAAGAGGACGTTTGTTCGAACCAGTAATTGCACGACCACGACGACCGTTATCTAACAATGCATCTACAGACTCTTGTAACATACGTTTTTCGTTACGTACGATGATATCTGGTGCAGCTAGATCAAGAAGACGCTTTAAACGGTTGTTACGGTTAATCACACGACGATAAAGATCGTTCAAATCAGATGTCGCGAAACGACCACCTTCAAGTGGTACAAGCGGACGAAGATCTGGTGGAAGTACTGGAAGTACAGTCAACACCATCCATTCTGGTTTGTTATTCGACTCTTTGAACGCTTCCATTAACTTCAAACGCTTAGATGCTTTCTTAAGCTTCGTTTCAGAAGTTGTATTTGGAATTTCTTCACGTAAACGAGAAATCTCAGCTTCAAGATCGATGTCTTTCAACAAATCTTGAACTGCTTCAGCACCCATTTTCGCAGTGAATTCATCACCGTGCTCTTCTAATGCTGTGAAGTATTCTTCGTCATTCAGAAGTTGGTATTTCTCAAATGGCGTCATACCAGGATCTGTTACAACGTAAGATTCGAAATACAATACACGTTCGATATCACGTAGCGTCATGTCTAAAAGAAGACCGATACGGCTAGGCAGTGATTTTAAGAACCAAATGTGTGCAACTGGTGAAGCAAGCTCAATGTGACCCATACGCTCACGACGAACTTTCGCAGTTGTTACTTCAACGCCACATTTTTCACAAATGACGCCTTTGTATTTCATACGCTTGTATTTACCACACAAGCATTCGTAATCTTTTACTGGACCAAAAATTTTGGCACAGAATAAACCATCACGTTCAGGTTTGAACGTACGATAGTTAATTGTCTCTGGCTTTTTAACTTCACCATGAGACCATGACTTAATCATTTCTGGTGACGCAAGACCAATACGGATGCGATCAAACTCTACAGGAGCATGACCGTCTGAATCCGTCTTTTTGCGCATGATATCGAGCAAGTCTTTCAATTTTTTTCTCCGTGTGTTGTGGAGATTTTCACTTCACAACTGGGTCACAAATATTGTTTTTTAACTGAATTGGTAATCTCCCCTAACCCCTCTTTTTTAAAGAGGGGTTAGTCTCCCCCTTATCAAAGGGGGATTGAGGGGGATTTAGTCACCATTTTTCAGTTCAATGTTGATACCTAAAGAACGGATCTCTTTGGTCAATACGTTGAACGATTCAGGCATACCTGGGTCCATATAATGGTTACCATCTACAATGTTCTTATAGATACGGGTACGACCCTCAACGTCATCCGACTTCACAGTCAGCATTTCTTGAAGCGTATAAGCTGCGCCATATGCTTCGAGTGCCCAGACCTCCATCTCACCGAAACGCTGACCACCGAATTGTGCTTTACCACCAAGCGGCTGTTGCGTTACAAGCGAGTAAGAACCTGTAGAACGCGCATGCATCTTGTCATCAACCAAGTGGTTCAATTTCAACATGTACATGTAACCTACAGTTACAGGACGGTCAAAACGTTCACCAGTACGGCCATCATACAGTACTGTCTGACCAGTACGTGAAAGACCAGATAGTTCTAATAACTCTTTGATTTGACCTTCTTCGGCACCGTCAAATACTGGTGTTGCAAGTGGAACACCTTTACGGAGGTTGCCTGAAAGTGCCAAGATTTCATCATCAGTTAAGCTATCAAGATCTTCTTGCTCGCCACCAACTTTGTTGTAAATCTTGTCTAAGAATTCACGAAGTTCAAGTACAGTACGTTGTTCTTTCAACATTTGATCGATCTTGTCACCAAGACCTTTCGCAGCCATACCCAAGTGAGTTTCAAGAATCTGACCCACGTTCATACGTGAAGGTACACCTAGTGGGTTCAATACGATATCTACTGGAACACCATTCGCATCATGTGGCATGTCTTCAACTGGCAAGATGTTTGATACAACACCTTTGTTACCATGACGACCCGCCATCTTATCACCAGGCTGAATACGACGTTTTACTGCTAGGTAAACTTTAACAACTTTCAATACGCCAGTTGTTAACTCATCACCTGTAGAAAGCTTGCGTTTTTTCTCAGCGAATTTCTCATCGATTTCAAGACTCTTCTCTTTCAAGAATACTTGAATTTGAGTTAAACGCTCCGCGATGCCTTCATCTACTGGTTGGATATCAAGTAGATCAACAAGTTCTAGATTTGAAAGAACTTCATCAGTTAACTTATCGCCACGTTTTGTTGTACCGCCGCCATTAGACTCTTGACCATTCAACAAACGTACAACGCGCTCACGTGCAGCTTCTTCGAAGATTTTGTATTCTTCTTTCAAATCTTTACGGTATGCATCAAGTTGAGCTTTTTCAATCGCTTGAGCACGTTCGTCTTTCTCGATACCATCACGAGTAAACACTTGAACGTCGATGACTGTACCCTTCGTACCAGATGGAACACGAAGTGAAGAGTCTTTCACATCAGCTGCTTTTTCACCAAAGATTGCACGAAGCAATTTTTCTTCAGGAGTCAACTGCGTTTCGCCCTTAGGTGTTACTTTACCAACTAAGATGTCGCCAGCAGTTACTTCAGCACCGATATAGACAATACCTGATTCATCAAGCTTAGAAAGTGCAGCCTCACCTACGTTCGGGATATCAGCAGTAATTTCTTCTGAACCAAGTTTAGTATCACGCGCGACACAAGAGAGTTCTTGAATGTGAATAGACGTCAAACGATCTTCTTGAAGAACACGCTCAGATAATAAGATCGAGTCTTCGTAGTTATAACCGTTCCAAGTCATGAACGCGACACGCATGTTTTGACCAAGTGCCAATTCACCGCCATCAGTTGATGGACCATCAGCAAGTACATCACCACGACCAACTTTGTCGCCTAGGTTCACAAGCACTTTTTGGTTAATACATGTGTTTTGGTTTGAACGTGTGTACTTAATCAAGTTGTAGATATCTACACCTGCTTCACCCGCAACCATTTCATCTTCATTCACACGAATAACGACACGAGATGCATCTACGTATTCTATACGCCCGCCACGTTTCGCGATCACACACACGCCTGAGTCATGCGCCACGTTCGCTTCCATACCTGTACCAACAAGAGGCTTGTCAGCAATCAGCGTAGGAACAGCCTGACGTTGCATGTTGGAACCCATCAATGCACGGTTCGCATCATCGTGTTCAAGGAATGGAATCAGTGACGCAGCCACAGAAACAACCTGCTGAGCAGATACGTCCATGTGCGTTACTTTTTCTGGCGGCATACGTACGAAGTCACCTTGGTGACGAACAGATACGAACTCTTCTGTTAAGTTGCCATCTTTATCCAATTGAGAATCGGCCTGTGCAATCACAGTACCTACTTCTTCAATTGCTGATAAATATTCAACTTCATCCGTTACACGACCATCAACAACTTTACGATATGGAGTTTCTAAGAAACCAAAGCTATTCGCTTTCGCATATACAGATAATGAGTTGATCAAACCAATGTTTGGACCTTCAGGCGTTTCAATTGGACAAACACGACCGTAGTGAGTTTGATGTACGTCACGTACTTCGAAGCCCGCACGTTCACGTGTTAAACCACCTGGACCTAATGCTGATACACGACGTTTGTGTGTAATTTCAGACAATGGGTTGTTTTGATCCATGAACTGAGATAACTGACTTGAACCAAAGAATTCTTTGATTGCAGCCGCTACTGGTTTTGCATTGATCAAGTCTTGTGGAGACAAGTTATCTGTCTCTGCTTGTGATAAACGCTCTTTCACAGCACGTTCAACACGAACTAGACCAACACGGAATTGGTTTTCTGTCATTTCGCCAACAGAACGTACGCGACGGTTACCTAGGTGGTCGATATCATCGACTTCACCTTTACCGTTACGGATTTCAACCAGTGTTTTTAATACGTCAATGATGTCATCGTTTGAAAGAATACCTTCAACTTCACGTGACTTCTGATCTGTACCCACTTCGTAAGGACGACCCAAACGACGGTTGAACTTCATACGACCAACTGGTGATAAGTCATAACGTTCAGAAGAGAAGAACAAGTTATTGAATAAGTTTTCTGCAGCTTCTTTCGTTGGTGGCTCACCTGGACGCATTACCTTGTAAATTTCTACAAGCGCTTCTTCACGACCAGAAGTCGTATCAGCACGTAATGAATCAGCTACGAATGAACCGCGATCGATGTCGTTGGTATAAAGTAGGTTAAATTGCTTAACGCCACCTTCAGCAATTTTAACCATCACTTCATGGCTAAGAACCGTGTTTGCAGCAATCACATCACCATTGTGTAATGTAATGTCTTCAGCAGTAATACGCTCATACAAATATTCATCAGGTACTGGAAGTTTAGTTAAGCCTGCAGCTTCCATTTGACGAACATGACGCGCATTAATACGTTTACCTTGCTCAACGATTGTCTTACCGTCATTGTCTTTGATATCAAATTGTGCCATTTCGCCACGCAGACGCTCTGGAACCAAGTCAATTTGATAGCTGCCCATGTCTAGATATACAGGAACTTTTTCATAGAACATGTCTAGAATTTGTTCGTTTGTATAATTCAAGGCACGAAGAATCACAGTCGCAAGTAATTTACGACGACGGTCAATACGTACGTATACTAAATCTTTAGCATCAAATTCAAAGTCTAACCATGAACCACGGTAAGGAATGATACGTGCTGAATAAAGCACCTTACCACTTGAATGCGTCTTACCCTTGTCATGATCAAAGAACACACCAGGTGAACGATGTAATTGAGATACGATTACACGCTCAGTACCATTGATCACGAACGTACCATTCTGTGTCATAAGTGGCATTTCACCCATGTACACTTCTTGTTCACGTACATCTTTAATTGATTTCGTTTCGCGATCTTTAATGATCAAACGAATTTTTACGCGCATTGGTGCCGCATAAGTTGAGCCACGAAGAATACATTCGCGAACGTCAAACTCTGGTTTACCAAGGCTATACTCAACGAATTCTAAAGCAGCATTCCCAGAATAACTTTCAATTGGAAAAACTGAACGAAATGCGGCTTGGAGACCGATATCTTCGCGGTTTTTTGGTGTTTTGCCATCTTGAAGGAACGTTCTGTACGAGTCGACTTGAATCGCGAGCAGGTACGGAGCATCCATCACTTGGGGCAATTTACCAAAATTCTTACGGATCCGTTTCTTTTCGGTATATGAGTATGCCATCTGGAGTCCTCGGAAAGTAAACTAAACCCGCCTGCAGAACGGGTCTAGAAGGAATTACGCAGGTCGATATGACCACCACTTTGTTCAAATGCTGCAATGTTCAGTGGTATTAAAACGCTTAACAATATTTTTAAACATGGAAAAATATTGGTAAGCGTTTGATTTTATTCAATTATAGTTAGTATTGATGATTTTTACATCAAGTTAACAAAAATCGAGCCGATAATTGTAACGCAAAAAGGCTGATGACCCAAGAGCCATCAGCCAATTTTTGGGGTCAAATTAATATTGGCCCCATGGCGAAATTACTTAACAGTAACTTGAGCACCAGCTTCTTCAAGTTTCTTCTTAAGTTCTTCAGCTTCTTCTTTAGAAACACCTTCTTTAAGAAGAGCTGGAGCGCCTTCAACTAAATCTTTAGCTTCTTTAAGACCAAGACCAGTAGCTTCACGAACTGCTTTAATTACAGCAACTTTGTTAGCACCGAAAGAAGTCAACTCTACGTTGAATTCAGTTTGTTCTTCAGCAGCAGCAGCGCCAGCACCTGGAGCAGCAGCTACAGCTACAGCAGCAGCAGATACATTGAATTTTTCTTCAAAAGCAGAGATAAGTTCAACAAGTTCAAGAACAGTTTTTTCAGCAACTGCGTTTAAGATTTCTTCGTTAGTTAAAGCCATGAGAATAACTCCAAATGGATATTGAATGGTGTGGAAATTGATTTATTAAGCTTAAGCAGCTTCTGACTCGTTTTTCTCTTTGAGCGCAGTAATAAGGCGACCCAATTTCGAAATAGGAGCTTGAAGAACGTTTGCAAGCATAGTAAGCGCTTTTTCTTGGTTCGGAAGGTTCGCGATTACGCTAACTTCAGCACCTTGATAAACCTTGCCATCGAATGCAGCAGCTTTAAGTTCAAATGCTTTATTAGTTTTAGCAAATTCTTCAAACAAACGAGCAGCTGCGCCCATGTCGTCTTCAGAAGTCGAGAAAGCTAAAATTGTTGGGCCAACAAGGTTGTCGTTCAAGATATCGAACTGAGTATCTTGAAGAGCACGTTTAGCTAAAGTATTACGCACGATACGTGTAGTAACACCTAGTTTACGAGCTTCAACACGAAGAGCAGTTAATTGCTCAACAGTTAAACCTTGGTAGTCAGCAACAACAGCAGTGAAAGCAGTAGAAGCAACAGCGTTAACTTCAGCTACGATCTGTTTTTTGTCTTCGATAAGAAGAGCCATTGTAAAACCTCCTAACGGTGATTTATGTACTCACGCGAAGTACACTCCCAGTTCGTTGACTCATCACTGAGTCAACACGCGGAGGATGAACTAAATCACACCACCGCGTCTACGCAGGCTGGAATATTAAGAGCGAAGCATAAAACTCCCCTCGCCTGAGGTCTTTGACGCTGATAAATTCTCATTTACCAATTCAAAGTTTGCCTAAGTTCGCAAGAAATCCAAAACCGGTATCTTGCGTAAGATTTGAAGCAGCGCTTCAAATCTTACTCAGGGCTTTAAAATTCTGTCTAAGTTAAACTTAGTTAGAAACGTTAGTTACATCAATAGTAAGACCAGGACCCATAGTTGAGCTTAAAGTGATCTTTTTGATATAAACACCTTTAGAAGTTGCAGGTTTTGCTTTCTTAAGGTCAGCTACAAGAGCTTCAACGTTTTGACGAACAGCTTCAGCAGTGAAACCTACTTGACCGATCGCAGCATGGATGATACCCGCTTTGTCTACACGGTAACGTGCTTGACCAGCTTTTGCATTTTTAACTGCAGTTGCTACGTCAGGAGTTACAGTACCCACTTTAGGGTTTGGCATTAAGCCACGTGGACCAAGGATTGTACCTAACTTACCTACAACGCGCATTGCATCTGGAGCAGCAATCACTACGTCAAAGTCAAGGTTACCCGCTTGAATGCTTTCAGCAAGGTCATCAAAACCAACTACGTCCGCGCCTTCAGCTTTAGCAGCTTCAGCAGCAGCGCCTTGAGCAAACACAGCTACACGTACAGTTTTACCAGTACCTGCAGGAAGTGTAGTCGCACCACGAACAACTTGGTCAGATTTACGAGGATCAACACCTAGATTTACAGCTACATCCAAAGATTCTTTGAATTTAGCAGCTGGAAGGCTAGAAAGTACTGCTACAGCTTCTTCCAAAGTATAAACTTTGTTCGCTTCTACAGCAGCTGCAATCGCTTTTTGACGTTTAGTTAATTTAGCCATGTCTTAAAGCTCCACTTCCAAGCCCATAGAACGTGCAGAACCAGCAATGGTACGTACACGCGCGTCTAAGTCAGCACCAGTTAAATCTGGTTCTTTAGTAGTCGCGATCTCTTCTAATTGAGCACGAGTCAACTTACCAACTTTAGTTTTGTTAGGTACAGCTGAACCCTTTTGGATACCAGCAGCTTTCTTAAGCAGAATAGCAGCAGGCGGAGTTTTCATGATAAATGTGAACGACTTGTCGTTGTACACAGTGATCACTACAGGAATCGGAAGACCAGCTTCAAGTTTTTGTGTAGCAGCATTGAATTCTTTACAGAATGCCATGATGTTTACACCACGTTGACCTAGTGCAGGACCGATTGGTGGAGATGGATTCGCTTTACCAGCTGGAACTTGCAGCTTGATATAGCCGTCAATCTTCTTAGCCATTTCAATTACCTCTGGGTACAAACGCCGATTAAGGCTCCCCAATATTTACAAGTAACGATACCGTTACAACAACAATGCCCGATTAATAAAATCGGGCGTTTTCAACCAATTCAGATTAAATTGTTTTTTCGACTTGGCGAAATTCCAATTCAACTTGAGTTGGTCGATTGAATACATTAATCGTCAACGTTAAGCGTGACTTTTCGTACTGGACTTCTTCCACCACACCTTTAAAGTCTGTGAATGGACCATCAGTAACCAATAATTCTTCGCCTGGCTCGAACATTGTCTTAGGACGAGGTGCTTCGCCAGTATTGCGTACACGTGCAAGAATCGCGTCAGCTTCTTTTTGCGTAATTGGAGCAGGCTTTTCTGCCGTACCACCAATAAATCCGAGTACTTTTGGACATTCTTTAACAATGTGCCAAGTATCATCATTCATTTCCATTTCAACTAACACATAGCCTGGAAAGAATTTACGCTCTGACTTACGTTTCTTACCATCCTTCATCTCTACCACTTCTTCGGTAGGAACAAGGACTTCACCAAAGCTATCGGCAACAGCGCTACGCTGGATTCGATCATTAAGCGAACGCATCACTTGTTTTTCATAACCTGAATAGGCATGAATAATGTACCAACGTTTCATAGCTCTTTTACCCGATAATAAACTTCATCAACCAACTAATAATGTAATCAAAACACCATAAACCAATAGCGGTGATTACAACAACAAGTAACACTTGCCATGATGCAGTTACTGTTTCTTGCTTTGTTGGCCAAATCACTCGACGCAGTTCAATGCGTGAGTCTTTCAACAAACGAACAAAGCCTTTGCCTTGATGGGTGGCGTATAATAAACCTAAAGCCACAACGATACAAGCCAAAATCACCCCAACACGCACCCAAATATTGTTTGCGGGAACCCAATATGCTGGAAGATGTTGATTTACCATAAGTGCACCAGCAAGTAATGCCAATGCAATAATCCATAAAATCACGTCAACTGGTGAACCAGATTTAACGACTTCAGCGGAATTGTTTCTTTGAGGAATTGGCGCGTCGCTTAATGCGTCACGCGATTTATCATTCGACATTTTTGTACTCGTCGTTGAATTCGCGACTTATTATATGACCAGTTTAGCCAGCATCAAGCTTTTTATCAAAAATAATTTGGCAGGCCAGGAGGGACTCGAACCCCCAACATTCGGTTTTGGAGACCGACGCTCTACCAATTGAACTACTGACCTATAACAAAACCGAGAATCGAAACTCTCGGTTTTCGTTTGTACTTCTATTATGCAGTTACTTTCGCAACAACACCAGCACCAACTGTACGACCACCTTCACGGATCGCAAAACGTAGACCTGGGTCCATTGCGATTGGGTGGATTAATTCTACTG